>CAJOHP010000011.1 GCA_905234355.1 uncultured Prevotella sp.
CGTAGGGACTCGGACAGGCATAAAGCCCGTCCCTACAGGTGGTGGCACAGACACGTAGAAGGACCGCAGTCGGAATGCTTTTTGTTAAGCTATATGGGTACAACAAATTGAAGGTGGGTTCTATTAATTCCCACGGTTTGTGTTGACATAGATGGAGTATTAACCTTTTGCCATCGAATTAATAGACCCCACCTTATTTCGTAACCACCAACGCATTGCTGCACTTTTTCTTTTCTAATCCGGCACCTACAGACGAAGACACAGCGGAAAAACAGACAGAGGTGGTGCAAGGGCGCCATCGGCCCTTCACCACCTCTGTATGCAGTGTCGGTACGGGAGCAGCGGCCTACATCTTGGAGATGATGCCGCGCTGCGTACTGCGGAGAAACTTGATGATGTTGCGTATCTCCTGGCTGTCGGGCACCTGCGTCTCTATCTGGTTGATGGCATCGAAGAGCGAGGTCTGTCCGTGGAACACCAGGCGGTAGGCATTGCCTATATGGTTGAGCACCTTCTCGTCGGTGCCGTAGTAGCGGCCCATGGTCTGGTTGACGCCGCCGTAGGTATTCTTCTTCGTGCAGATGATATAGGGGGGCACGTCCTTGGAGAAGGTGGTGCCAGCCTGGATCATGGCCCCTTGCCCCACGCGTGTGCTGGCATTCTCGATGACCGACGAGGAGAAGATGACTCCGTCCTGTATCTCGCAGTCGCCGGCAATCTTGGTGCCGTAGCCGAAGACGCAGCGGTTGCCCACCTTGGTATCGTGGGAGATATGGGCGCCCTCCATGAGCACGTTGTCGTTGCCGATGACGGTTTGGCCGCCGGTATGGGTGGCACGGTTGATGACCACGTTCTCGCGGATGATGTTGTTGTCGCCTATGATGCACTCCGACCTCTCGCCACGGAAGTCGAAGTCCTGCGGCAGGGCGGCGATGACCGAGCCCTGGTGCACCTTGTTGTGTGCCCCCATGCGGGTGCCGTTGCAGATGCTCACGAAGGGGAAGATGACACAGTCGTCGCCGATGACCACATCGTCCTCGATATAGACGAAGGGGAATATCTTACAGTTGTTGCCGATTTTAGCCTTTGGACTTATCTCGGCTCTTGGACTAATTTCACTTGCCATAATCGTTACATGTTAAAATCATTGTGTTTGCCCTTAGACCTTGGGGCTCAGTCTCACTTAGAGCCGCCGCCGAGTGCCTGATAGAGGTTGACCACGGCCTGCATCTTCGAGAAGTCGTCTGTGACTTTGGAGATACGTGCGTTGAGCAGACTGGACTGTGCCGAGATGACCTCCAGATAGCTGCTGCCCTTCGATGAGTAGAGCTGCTTGGTGTCGGTCACGTTCTGTGTGAGCACGTCGACCTGCTTCTGGTCGAGCTTTGCCCTCTCGTCGCTTGTGTTGTAGGCGAGCAGCGCGTTGCTCACCTCGTTGCCTGCTTTCAGTATGGCCTGCTGCCATGTGTTGAAGGCCTGCTCCTGCTGCAGCTTGGCCACCTTCAGTCCAGCCACTATCTGTCCGTGCTGGAAGATGGGCTGTGTGAGTGAGCCCACGGCCGAGAGGAGCCACTTGCCGGGATTGACGACGGCGCCGAGGTTGTTGGTGAACATGGCTGTGCCTGTGACTGTGAGGTTGGGGTAGAAGCGGGAGCGTGCCGTCTCCACGTCGTAGAAGCACTGAGCGAGTTGCATCTCGGCAGCGTGCACGTCGGCACGGTTGCTGAGCAGCTGTATGCCCACGCCTGTGGCAAACTGTGAGGGTAGCGACTGGTTGTAGAACTTGCCGCGTGCTATCTGGTGCCCGGCCTCGTTGAGCAGCAGCGACATGGAGTTCTCCATCTCGCGTATCTGCCGACGCAGGTCGAGGGCTTGTGCCTGCACCTGATAGTAGCTGGCCTCGGCGCTCTGCACGCTGGTAGAGCGGGCGCGTCCGAGCTCCATCTGCAGCTTCATCATGTCCCACGTCTCCTTGACGAGGCTCTCCATGTCGGTGACGATGGCGAGCTGCTCGTCGAGCATCATCAGCGTGTAGTAGAGGTTGGCCACGCCGCAGATGATGTTGGTCTGCACGGCCACCTGATAGTCCTTGGTGGCGAGCAGTTTCATCTGAGCCGAGCGCTTGGTGGAGAGCAGGTTGCCAAAGAGGTCGATATTCCACGATGCCGAGATGGGGAGCTGATAGGTCTTCGACGTCGATGCACCGTCGGTCTGCACGCGACTGATGGTGCCCTGCGGGGCGATGGCGATGCCTGGCAGGAAGGCGAGCTTCGAGACGGTGAGTGCCGTCTCGACCATCTTCACGTTCATGGCGGCATTCTGCAGGTCGGTGTTCTGTACGAGGGCCTTCTCGATGAGCACCTGCAGCTGCGGGTCGGTGAAGACCTGACGCCAGGGCAGGTTGCCGAAGTTCTCGTCGGTGCTTACGCGCAGCGTGTCGGTGTCGACCACGATGTCGCGTATCAGACCACTCGTCTGCACCTCCGACGGACGCTCGTACTTATTGTAAAGACCGCAACTGGACAGCAGAAATACTGCGGAAGAAAATATCAATATTTTTTTCATATTCTACTTCTATGGTCATTTCTCGAGTTTATATTCCACGGGTCTCTTCGCATACTGCTTCAGTTCAGCTGTCACGTCGGGTGCCTCGTCGTCTCCTTCGAACTTCATGGGGCTGATGCGCTCCTGCAGTGACTGGAAGAGTGTGAACAGCGTAGGCACGACGAGCACCTGGCAGAGCGTGCCTATGAGCATGCCGCCCACGGCAGCAGCGCCCAGGGTCTGGTTGCCGTTCTTGCCCACGCCCGATGCGAACATCATGGGCAGCAGACCGATGATCATGGCGAGCGACGTCATGAGGATAGGACGCAGACGTGCAGCCGCGCCGAGCACAGCCGACCATGAGATGGCCATGCCCGTCTGTCGGCGCTCGAGTGCGAACTGCACGATGAGGATGGCGTTCTTGGCGAGCAGTCCGATAAGCATGATGAGCGATATCTGCATGTAGATGTCGTTGGAGTGGCCGAAGAGCTGTGTGAAGAGGAAGGCGCCGGCCAGTCCGAAGGGCACGGAGAGCACCACGGCCAGCGGGAGTATGTAGGACTCATACTGTGCCGAGAGGATGAGGTAGATGAACACGAAGCAGAGCAGGAAGATGACGGCCGTGGAGTTGCTGGCCTTGGCCTCCTGTCGGGTGAGTCCCTGGTAGTCGTAGGTGTAGCCCGTGGGCAGCATGTCGGCTGCCACCTGCTCCACGGCCTTGATGGCCTCACCGGTGGAGTAGCCGTCGGCCACGGTAGCGGTGACGGTGATGGAGGTGAACATGTTGAATCGCGAGATGTTGGTAGGTCCGTAGACGCGCTCTATGCGGCAGTACTCCTCTACGGGAGCCATGCCTTGCGGGGTGCGCACATAGACGTTCTTGAGCGACTCCTTGGTCATGCGCGTCTCGGGCGAGCCCTGTATCATCACACGGTAGAGCTTGCCGTAGGCGTTGAAGTTGGAGGCATACATGCCGCCGTAGTAGCCCTGCAGGGTGGTGAGCACGGTAGAGGGCGAGATGCCCGTCTGCTTGCACTTGGCCACGTCGACGTGTATCATGTACTGCGGGTAGTTGGGGTTGTACGACGTCATGGCCATCTGTATCTCCGGTCGCTTGTTGAGCTCAGCCAGATAGTCCTTGGTGATGTCGAAGAACTTCGAGAGCGAGCCGCCAGTGCGATCCTGCATGACGAGCGACACGCCGCTGTTGGCCGAGAATCCCGGCACCATAGGCGGTGCGAAAGCCAGTATAGAGGCGTCCTTGATGTGGGCCGTCTTCAGGTAGATCTGTGCCAGCACACCGTTGCTCTCGTAGGGGTTGAGGAAGAAGCGGTAGATGCCGTCGCCCTGCCACAGTCCGGAGAGCTTCCACCAGAATCCTTTCTGTCGCTCGCTGAAGGGCTTGAGCTTGATGATGAAGGTGGCCTGGTCGGAGCCGGCACCGGCTATGAAGTTGTAGCCCTGTATCTGCTCACGGCTCAGGATGGCTGGGTCGGCCGCGAGGATGGAGTCCACCTGGCTGATGACCTGCTTGGTGCGCTCCACCGACGTGGCTGGAGGCATGGAGATGGTGCAGAACACGGTGCCGGTGTCCTCGTCGGGCACCAGTCCGGTCTTGGTGGTGAACATGGTGGCGACGAGGGCCACGATGCCTATGACGACCACCGCCATGATGGCCGCGGGCTTGCGCACCAGCTTCTCGATGATGCCCTTGTATCGGCCCTGCACCTTGCCGTAGGCCACGTTGAATGCGGCATGGAACCGGTCCACGCGCGACATCTTCACCTCGTGGCCGTCCTTGTCGTGCGGCTTGAGGAAGAGGGCACACAGGGCGGGCGAGAGCGTCAGGGCGTTCAGTGCGGAGATGAAGATAGAGACGGCCATCGTCACACCGAACTCACGGTAGAACGTGCCGGTCATGCCGCCGATGAACGACACG
Source organism: uncultured Prevotella sp. (assembly GCA_905234355.1). Classification (GTDB taxonomy): domain Bacteria; phylum Bacteroidota; class Bacteroidia; order Bacteroidales; family Bacteroidaceae; genus Prevotella. The sequence goes on from CAJOHP010000011.1 coordinate 4,484, forward strand.
GGGATGAACACCGATGCCATGACCAGCGTGATGGAGATGATGGCACCCGATATCTCGTTCATGGCGTCGATAGATGCGGTGAGCGACGACTTGTAGCCCTGGTCGAGCTTGGCGTGGACAGCCTCTACCACCACGATGGCGTCGTCGACCACGATGGCGATGGCCAGCAGCAGTGCCGACAGTGTGAGCAGGTTGATGGAGAATCCGAACACCTCGAGGAAGAAGAACGTACCGACGAGCGACACCGGCACGGCGATGAGCGGGATGAGCGTGGAGCGCCAGTCCTGCAGGAAGAAGTAGATGACGATGAACACCAGCAGCAGGGTGAACACCAGAGTGAAGACCACCTCCTCGATAGAGGCATAGAGGAACTCGGTCACGTCGTAGTTGATCTTGTAGAACATGCCCGGCGGAAACAGCTTGGCCTGCTCCTCGAGCTCGGCCTTCACCTGCTTGGCTATGTCGTTGGCGTTGGAGCCGGCAATCTGCTGCACCATGCCCATGACCGACGGGATGTTGTTGTTCTTCATCGACACCGAGTACTGCTGTCCGCCCAGCTCTATGCGTGCCACGTCTTTCAGCTTCAGCGTGGAGCCGTCGGCACGGCTCTGCACGATGATGTTGCCAAACTCCTCGGGCGTCTTCAGTCGTCCGGTATAGCGCATGGAGTACTCGTAGGCCACGTCCGACTCCTGTCCGAAGGCGCCGGGTGCGGCCTCGATGTTCTGCTCGGCCAGCAGTCCGCTGATGTCGGAAGGCATCAGGCCGTACTGCTTCATCACGTCGGGCTTCAGCCAGATGCGCATGGCGTAGGTCTTCAGGCCGGGGCTCTGCACGTCGCCCACGCCCTGTATGCGCTTGATGGCCGGCACCACGTTGATGTTGTTGTAGTTGGTGAGGAACTCGTCGTCGTAGCGTCCGTCCGACGTCAGGGTGAACATGATGACCTGCGACGTCTGGCGCTTCATCACGGTCACGCCGATGCGCGTCACCTCGGCGGGCAGCAGTGCCTGTGCCTGCGAGACGCGGTTCTGCACGTTGACGGCACACATGTCGGGGTTGAGACCCTGACGGAACAGGATGCTGATCTGTGCCGAGCCGGCCGAAGCCGTCGAGGTCATGTAGTCCATGCCCTCCACACCGTTGATGCTCTCCTCGAGCGGTGCCAGCACGGAGTTCTTCACCGTCTCGGCATCGGCACCGGGATAGCTGGTGTAGACCACCACCGTGGGCGGTGCAATGTCTGGGTACTGCTCTATAGGCAGCGACACCAGGCCTATGAAGCCCAGCAGCACGATGGCGATGGAGATCACCGTCGACAGTACTGGACGCTTGATAAATGTTGTGAAAGTCATATTGTTTTATTTTGGAATAAAGGAGTATGGGAGTAGCAAAGTGAGCACACTACTTCTTCTGCATTGCCCCCACGATGTCGCCTGCTGTCATGGCCTTGGCCTGCTCGTCTATCTTCTGCTGATAGCGCTCGGGGGTGATGGGCACAATCTCCATGCCGTCGCTGAGCTTGGTCACGCCGTTGGTCACATACTTGTCGCCCACCTTCAGTCCGCTGGTGACCACGTAGCTGACGCCGTCGTCCTGCGGGTCGACGGTGATCTCGGTGTACTTCACCTTGTTGTCCTTGTCCAGCAGGTAGACGAACTTCTTGTTCTGCACCTCCATGACGCACGTCTGTGGTATGACGATGGCACTGCTCTGGTCGTGGGGTATGACGATGCTGCCCGAGCCGCCGCTCTTGAGCAGACGGTCGGGGTTGGGGAAGACGGCAATCATCTGCACGGCACCTGTGGCGGCATCGATCACGCCGCTCATCTTCGTCACGTGGCCCTCATGGCCATAGATGGTGCCGTCGGCCAGCTGCAGCTTCACGCTGGGCAGGGCCGAGAGTCCGTCGCCCTGCTTCGACATGCTCAGGGCGTCCTTCTCGTTGACGGAGAAGTAGACCTCCATCTGCGAGATGTTGCTCACGGTGGTCAGCACGCTGGCAGCGCTCACGAGTGCACCCACCTTCAGGGGCAGTGTGCCCACCACGCCGCTGGCCGGGCTCTTCACGTAGCAGAAGCTCAGCATCTCCTTGGCCGAGGCCAGTCCGGCCTGGGCCTGGGCCAGTGCGGCCTTGGCGCTCTCATAGCTGTTCTGTGCGGTCTGCAGCTCGTAGTCGCCGATGACCTTGTTGTCATACAGCTTCTGCGAGTTCTCGTAGGTCAGCTTGGCCGTGTTCACCTGCGTCTGCGCTGTGTTCACCGCAGCCTGCGACTGGCGCACCTGGGCCTGGTAGGTGGCATTGTCGATGACGAAGAGCACCTGTCCGGCCGACACCGTCTGGCCTTCCTTCACGTTGATACTGGTGATGAAACCCTGTACCTTCGGGCTAATCTGCACGTCCTGCACACCCTTGATAGAGGCAGGGTAGGTCGTCTGCATGGCGGCGCTCGTGGTACCCACCGTCATCACGGGGTACTCGTTGTCGCCAAAATTGGGACGTCCGCCACCACTCTTGCCACACGAGGCAAGCAATAGGGCAGAAACCGCAAGAATCAAAATCTTGTTCTTTCTCATACTTATTTTATTTATAACATGTTATTAATTTGATTTCGTCACTGCTGCATTTGGGACAGCACTTCCTGAAAACTATTTACCGTGCGTTCGGTTTTGCGGTGCAAAATTACAAAAAAAGATGCAGAATGTGTCGCAACTATACATTTTTTTTAACTTAATTAATATCTTTACATACGCGTAGCGAGATGACAGGCAGGTTGCTGTGCTGTGCCCGTAGTCCTGCTGGTGTAATAAAGGCTGCTTTGAGGTGCAAAGCAGCCTGACGCGCGGTACATTTTGCCCGTCCCTATCGCCACCCAGAAAAGCCGGAAACAACAAATAGGATAAGCTGTTTTGCAAGTCACTGAATATGAAAATGTTACGGGTTCTGGTTTGCTTTGCTTTCGGTTTACCCCCTAAACGACCCCGATCTACCCCCTAAACGAGGGTCGGCTAGGGGGTAGCGGAGGGTCGGCTAGGGGGTAGAGCGGGGTCGTTTAGGGGGTAAACCGAGAGTAAAGGATGCTAAAACATGCAACATTCTTATTTTCAGCGATTTGCAAAACGGTATTTTTGCCTACGGAACCCAGCACCTGTGCATTCCTGTAGGGACGGGCTTCATGCCTGTCCGAAACACATGCGGGGTGTCATACCGTAGGGACTCGGACAGGCATAAAGCCCGTCCCTACAGTGCACCGACACCATGCATAAGCTGAGTACAACAAACTGAGCAGCCTACTTCCGAAACTTAGGGGTTCACTACCTGTCTGCATGGCTCTGTGCGACGGGACTGAGCCCCATCTGTCGTGCCTTCTCCATGAGCAGCAGCATGAGCGGCTCACGCTCGTTGTCCACGCGGTTGTCGAGCACGGCGTCTTTCAGTGTCTGCTTCAGCGTGCCCACCTCACGGCTGGGCTTCAGGCCGAAGAGCTGCATGATCTCGTTGCCGTCGATGCAGGGTTGCAGCAGCCGCTTGTAGTCTTTCTCCTGCAGGTCTGTCAGCTTCTCGCGCACCAGGCGGAAGTTCTCGCGGAAGATTTTCTTTTTCACCTCGTTCTTCGAGGTGATGTCGGCCTCGCAGAGCGTCATCAGGTCGTCGATGTCGTCGCCGGCATCGTTGAGCAGGCGGCGCACGGCCGAGTCGGTCACCTCGTCGTCGGCGATGGCCTGCGGCCGCATGTGCAGTTCCACCAGCTTGGCCACATACTTCATCTCGCTGCCCATGGGGAGCTTGAGCCGGCGGAATATCTGCGGCACCATCTTCGCCCCGATGTAGTTGTGGTTGTGGAAGGTCCATCCCGTGCCGGGCTCCCAGCGCTTGGTCTTCGTCTTCCCTATGTCGTGCAGCAGTGCGGCCCAGCGCAGGTATAGCGTATTGTCGATGGTGGCGGGTGCATCGTCGGACTGCGCTGCACGCTCTCCGGCTGTTTCTACAGGCTGCTCGCTGCACGCTGCACGCTGGGCCGCCGCCACATTCTCGAGCACCTCCAGGGTGTGGTAGAAGTTGTTTTTGTGGCCTCGCCCGTCGCGCTGCTCCACGATGTCGAGGGCTGAGAGCTCGGGCAGGATGATGCCGAGCAGTCCGCTGCGCTGCAGGTCGACGAAGCCCTTGCTGGGGTGGGCCGACATGATGATCTTGTTGAGCTCCACCTCGATGCGCTCGCCACTGACTATCTTGATGCGTTCGGCCATGCGCTCCAGTCCCTCGAAGGTCTCGTCCTCTATCTGGAAGTTGAGCTGTGTGGCAAAGCGTATGCACCGCATCATGCGCAACGGGTCGTCGCTGAAGGTGATGTCGGGGTCGAGCGGCGTGGCCACGATGCCGTCCTCGAGGTCGGCCAGGCCGTTGAAGGGGTCGACGAGCTCGCCGAAGCGCTCCTTGTTCAGGCAGATGGCCATGGCGTTGATGGTGAAGTCGCGACGGTTCTGGTCGTCTTCCAGCGTGCCGTCCTCCACGATGGGCTTGCGCGAGTCGTGGCTGTAGCTCTCGCGACGGGCACCCACAAACTCCACCTCCTCGCGGCCCATCTTCACCTGAGCCGTGCCGAAGTTGCGGAACACGCTCAGGTGGGCTCGGCGCCCCAGACGCCGTTTCAGCTCCTTGGCCACCTCGATGCCGCTGCCCACGACCACCACGTCGATGTCGGAGGACGGGCGCTCCAGGAAGATGTCGCGCACGTAGCCACCCACCACGTAGCATTCCACGCCTAAGTGGTCGGCTGAGTCGCCTATCAGATGGAAGATGTCCTGGTCGAGCAGTTCGGCAAGCTCTTCGTCAGAGTATAGCTTCATACTATCTATATATAAATAATGTGGTGAGAATTTTGCCTGCAAAGTTACAAATTCTTTCACAATCTGCCATGCTTATTCACTTTTATTTCTTACCTTTGCGCAAAAAAACAGCATATCACCCCATCGTTATGAAGCACATCATTCCGTCCGTTCTTCTGGGCATCCTCCTGTTGTCGGCCACGGGCTGCGCCGACAAGTCGCGCCGCAGCGAGATAGCGCAGCGCAAGGCAGCCCTGCAGCACAAGCAAGACTCGGCCCTGGCGGCTGCACAGCAGGAGCTGGCTCTGGTCGACAGTGCCCTACAGGCCTCCCGCAGCCGTCACGACCAGCTGCTGCAGCAGTTGCACGCCGGTGGCATGAGCAGCCAGGCCATGCAGCAGCTCGGCCGTCAGATCACCGCCGAACGCCTGCACCGCGACTCCCTGCAGGTGCGTTTCGACGTGCTTTGCGCACAAATAAAATACATACACCGCAAGCAGGCAGAGCGGCAGGCAGAGCCCACAAAGAACGAATAAACAGGGAGAAAGTTTGGCAGTTTCAGCAGAATTGCGTAATTTTGCACCCGATATGGATAAGTTTGAGAAGACCAACGCCCAGTTTGAAGCTGCCCTCGGCGAGTGCGCCGCACTCTTCGAGCAGAAGCTGCACGACTACCGCGCGTCGTGGCGCATCCTGCGCCCGCAGTCGCTCACCGACCAGCTCTTCATCAAGGCCAAGCGCATACGGCAGCTCGAGCTCACAGGCGAGTCGCTCGTGGGCGAAGGCATCAGGCCCGAGTTTGTAGGACTGGTCAACTACGGCATCGTGGGGCTCATCCAGCTGCAGCACGGCTTTGCCGACACCGTCGACATGGACAATGCCACCGCCCTGGCAGAATACAAGCGATTTGCACAGCAGGCACTCGAGCTGATGAAGCGCAAAAACCACGACTACGACGAGGCATGGCGAGGCATGCGCGTGAGCAGCTACACCGATCTCATTCTCACCAAGATAGAGCGCGTCAAGGAGATAGAGAACCTGAGCGGGCAGACCCTCGTGAGCGAGGGAGTCGACGCCAACTACATGGACATCATCAACTACGCCGTGTTTGCACTGATAAAACTGGATAAGGAGTGAAGCTCTGGGTCAACATCTGTCGCGTGGTGCTCGCCGTCACATTCATCCTCTCGGGATTTGTGAAGGCTGTCGACCCGTTGGGCACCAAGTACAAGATAGCCGACTATGCAGCCGCCATGCACATGGAGGGCTTGATGCCCGATGTGGTGGCGCTGGTCCTGTCGGTGGCACTGTCGGCCACAGAGTTCTGCCTGGGCATCTTCCTCCTGTTTGCCATACAGCGCAGACTCACCTCGCGTGCCATTCTGGCCCTGCTGCTGATGCTCACACCGCTCACCCTCTGGCTCGCCATAGCCAATCCCGTGAGCGACTGCGGCTGCTTCGGCGACGCCGTTGTGCTCACCAACTGGCAGACATTCTGGAAAAACGTGGCACTGCTGGTCATGGCTGCCGTCGTGGCCTGGAGACCGAAGTTCATGTTCCGCTTTGTGAGCCAGTCCAATCAGTGGATCGTCATCAACTACTCGGCACTCTTCATACTCGCCATCGAGGCCCTGAGCCTCTACGACCTGCCCATGTTCGACTTCAGACCCTATCACATAGGGGCTAATATACGCGAAGGCATGCAGGTGCCCGAGGGGGCAGAGCAGCCACAGTTCCAGACCACGTTCATCATGGAGAAGGACGGCGAGCGGCGCGAGTTCGGCGTAGACGACTACCCCGACTCCACATGGACGTTTGTCGATTCACGCACTGTGCAGACCAGCCAGGGCTACGTGCCCCCCATCCACGACTTCTCGCTCACCGTCGTCGGCGGCGAGCAGGACGGCGAGGACATCACCGAGGAGGTGCTTGCCGACACGAGCTACACCATGCTGCTCGTCATGCCCCATGTCGAGACGGCCGACGACTCTCGGCTAGACCTCATCAACGAGCTCTATGAGTACTGTACTGAGCAGGGCTACGCCTTTTATGGCGTGACCGCCAGCGGACCGAAGGCCGTCAGCCAGTGGTGCGAAGCCACGGGCGCCGAATATCCGTTCTGCTCGGCCGACGAGATCACGCTGAAGACCATCATACGCAGCAATCCCGGGCTCGTGGTGCTCAAGGACGCAGTGGTCATAGCCAAGCGAAGCCGCAACGACCTGCCACACATCGACGAGGCACAGGCTGCACTGCCACTGGAGCGTCTCGCTCTCGGGCAGCTGCCCGCCACCGATGCCGTGGCAGAGAAGATACTGAAGCTGCTCCTCTGGTTTGTGCTGCCCCTGGCCCTGCTCACCTTTGCCGACCGCACATGGATGTGGACCAAGTGGCTGCGACACTCAAAGAAGAAGAGCAGAGCCACACTACCAGAGGCCCCAGATGCCCCATTAGCCCCAGAGGCCCCAGAGGCCCCATCAGCCCCAGAAAACACTCACCCCAAAAAATAAAAAAACAAAAAAGCAACATTATGAGAAAGAAAATCGTAGCCGGCAACTGGAAGATGAACATGAATCTCCAGGACGGCATCGCTCTTGCCAAAGAGCTCAACGAGGCCCTCAAGGCCGACAAGCCCCAGTGCGGCGTCGTCATCTGCACACCGTTCATCCACCTGGCCAGCATCGCACAGTTCCTCGACCAGGACATCATCGGACTCGGTGCCGAAAACTGCGCCGACAAGGAGAAGGGCGCCTTCACCGGTGAGGTGAGCGCCGAGATGGTCAAGTCCACCGGTGCACAGTATGTCATCCTCGGCCACTCCGAGCGTCGTGAGTACTACAAGGAGACCCCCGAGATACTGCGCGAGAAGGTGCTCCTGGCACAGAAGAACGGGCTGAAGGTCATCTTCTGCATAGGCGAGAGCCTGGCTGAGCGCGAGGCCGGCAAGCAGAACGAGGTGGTCAAGGCTGAGCTCGAGGGCTCGGTGTTCAACCTCAGCGAAGAGGACTTCCGCAAAATCGTCATCGCCTACGAGCCCATCTGGGCCATCGGCACTGGCAAGACCGCTACTGCCGAACAGGCTGAGGAGATACACGCCTACATACGCTCCATCATCGCCGAGAAGTACGGACAGGCCGTGGCCGACGACACCACCATACTCTACGGTGGATCGTGCAAGGCCAGCAACGCACCCGAGCTCTTCGCAAAGCCCGACATCGACGGCGGACTCATCGGAGGCGCTTCGCTGAAGTGTGCCGACTTCAAGGGCATCATCGACGCCTGGAAGAAGTAAGCCTCGTTTTATCACGAATTTGAGAATTTGAGAATGAAGGTGGGTTCTATTAATTCGCTTTGGCAGATTTCTGAGCTATTTTGGTTCCCATTTTGTAAGTGGAAGAAGGAGTGTAGCGGGCTACACGATTGATGAGACTTACAAAATGGAGGCAAAAGAGCCAGAAAGATGGCAAAAGGTTAATACTCCATCTATGTCAACACAAACCATGGGAATTAATAGAACCCACCTAAAGGTGCAATGTGACGACGACTATCGGCATGCAGCGTAGTTCTCCGATTCTCTGATTCGTGCTAAAAAATCTATACCAAGAACTCCTGATGCTTATGGCAACCAACCGACAATTGCTCCGACAGGCATGCCTGGCCCTGTCACTCAGCCTCTTCTGTCCTGTACCATCGACGGCCCAGGCCACCTTCACCCAGCAGCTGCAGCAGCAGCGCAAAGGTGAGGGCAAGGTGACCATCGCCCAGGACGAGCAGATCACCACACTCGTCGATGGCCCGCAGACACCCCCCAAGGACGAGCGGCAAACCGAGAAGAAAGACAGCGACAAAGAGAGCAAGCCCAGTCAGACACAGCAGCAGGAGCAGGCCCGACAGGCCGAGACACCGGCCGACACCGTCGCTGCCATGCCACGCATGCACACAGGACGGCCACGCAAGGCCACGGGCTACCGCATACAGGTCTTCGCCGGAAGCAACACACGGCGCGACCGCCAGCGCGCCGAGCACATCAAGACACAGCTGAAGAATCTCTTCCCCGAAGAAGCCGTCTACGTGCATTTCTACTCACCACGATGGATATGCCGCATAGGCAACTACCGCACATACGACGAGGCGCTGCAGATGAAGAAGGAAATCAAACAGATGGGATTTGAGTCGGCCACCATCGTGAAAGGACAGATCACCGTCTACGACTGAGCCGTCGCCCGCGCCCTGCGGCACGACAATGACAAGAAGAAAACAATCACACTATCCATAACCCCCACTACTACTCGTGTATCCTGAAAATGAACTTTTCCGCGACGGCCTCGATGAGCTTGCCGTGCACTACAAACAAATCATCACCCTCTTGGGCGAGGACCCCGGGCGCGAGGGACTGCTGAAGACGCCCATGCGTGTGGCCAAGGCCATGCAGGTGCTCACCCGAGGCTACGAGATGGACGCCCACAAGGTGCTCACCGACGCACTCTTCAAGGAGGACTACTCCCACATGGTCATCGTCAAGGACATAGACTTCTTCTCGCTCTGCGAGCACCACATGCTGCCCTTCTACGGAAAGGTGCACGTGGCCTACATACCCAACGGCTACATCACTGGACTGAGCAAGATAGCACGTGTCGTCGACATCTTCAGCCACCGCCTGCAGGTGCAGGAGCGCATGACGCTGCAGATACGACAGTGCATCGAAGACACACTGCACCCTATGGGCGTCATGGTCGTGGTCGAGGCAAAGCACATGTGCATGCAGATGAGAGGCGTGGAGAAGCAAAACTCCATCACCACCACCAGCGAGTTCAGCGGAGCATTCAGCCAGGCCAAGACACGGCAGGAGTTTATGAACCTCATCTCGCACGAGACACTGTAGAGCTGCCCCCAAAAAGGCACTACTGCCAAAGCTACATACACACGCACAGCAGAACGGAAACCTATTAACTCACAAAAACCCTAAGACCATGTTTCAGCCAGACCGCGGAGACTACCGCAAAAAAATGTCGCCCTTACGCCAGTTCACCAACACCTGCCTCGGGCAGATTGTCATCATGGCAGCCATCGTCGGCGTGCTCTTGCTCATTGCACACCTCACCCGTCCCGACGCCATGACCATGACCGAGGAGATGAACGACAACGTCAGGCAGTGGATTGAGTCCAGAGACAGTCTCGACACCGACTGGATGGACGATGCCGTGACCAACATCAGCTACACCTTCACCCATGCCGGGCCCAATCCCGACAAAGAGCTGCTGAAGAACTTCAATCAGCACAACAAGCTCACACCGCACGTGCACACCTTCTTCTCGACCATGCACATCTACAACACCTTCCGCTCCGAGGGCGAACGATGCGGCATCGGTATCTTCGGCATGGTCATACCCACCGTCAACTTCAATCAGTACCTGCTGCACGAAGAGCCTATGCGCGGCAACTACAACGAGCCGCTCGTCGAACCTACCGACGACAACGAATACTTTGGCGAGAACCCGGGCTTCGAGCCTTTCCGCTACAACGGTGAGTAACTCATGCACACGCCCAGGACACCATGACAGACAGGCCATGACAGCAAGCCAACTGCAACAGCTCACCCTGCACGTCTGCGAGACAGCACGGCGTGCAGCCGCTTTCATAAGGCAGGAGCGCACACACTTCTCCGACGACAGCATAGAGTGCAAGCATGCCCACGACTACGTGAGCTATGTGGACAAGGGATCCGAGCGTCTCATCGTCGACAGTCTGCGGGAGCTGCTGCCCGAGGCGGGATTCATCACCGAGGAGGGACTGGCATCTCACCACTCCGAGACCTACTGCTGGGTGGTCGACCCGCTCGACGGCACCACCAACTTCCTGCACTCCTATGCCCCCTACGCCGTGAGCATAGCCCTCACCCGTGGAGACGAGATACTTGCAGGCGTGGTCTGCGAGATTACGGCCGATGAGTGCTTCTATGCCTGGCGGGGCGGCGGAGCCTATCTCGACGGGATGCCCATCGCCGTAAGCCACAGGACGCTCGACGAGGCCCTGCTCTGCTTCCAACTGCCCTACAACGCCGAAGCCTACAGTGCCACAGCACGCAGCCTCATCGCACAGTTCTACGGACGGGTGGCCAGCATACGCATGATCGGGTCGGCTGCCATGGCACTCTGCTATGTGGCGGCAGGACGGCTTGACGGATATGCCGAGCGATACATCGGGCAGTGGGACTTCATGGCAGGTGCCATCATCGTGAGCGAGGCCGGCGGACAGCTGTCCGACTACAGCGGCACATCCCGATTCTTCCACGGCGACAGCATCGTGGCCACCAACGGGCTATTCCACCAGCAGCTGCTTGAAGCCATCGGCCAGGTCACCTGAACATCTCCCCCCCTTCACTCACTAAGGAAAATGAAAATAAAGATAATCTCCCTGCTCTGCCTACTGCCGCTCGTGGCCATGGCACAGAGCGCCGAGAGCGATGCCCTCTTCGCCAAGGGCGTCAGTCTGTATCAGGCCCGACAGTACGAGGAGGCCATCGCCACCTTCGAGGCCATGAACCGTATAGACAGCATACAGCTCGACCCTGCCAGCCCACGCCTTGGCTACGGCAGCGGATGGATAGCTAGCTGCTGGTACAAGCTGGGACAGACAGACAAAGCCAAAGCCATAGACCCCTACAGCTACGAGTGCACGCCGCCCGACCGCCGACGCACCGTGGCGTGCGACTCGGTGAGCGGACTCATTGCCGCTGCACGCGACCGTGGCGACCAGTCGGAGACATTGCGCCTGCAGCTGGAGTGCATCAGGCTCGAGCGCGAAGCCATACCTACGATGTGTCCCTACAGGGTCAACACCATGGCGGCTTGCGCCGGACTGCTCGGACAGATGCAACGCTTCGACGAGGCACTCGACATGGTCGACACCGCCATTAAGGCGGCCAGTAGCTGCACAAGCAAAGGCAATCCCTACCGCGCCATACCCATGATGGTGCGTGCCGACCTGCTCTGGAGTCAGAATAAGTTCGACGAGGCTGGGGAGCAGCTCACCGCCGCTGCCGAATACCTGCGCGAGGCAGGACAGGAACAGTCGCAGCCCTACTGGGAAGTACTCAATATGGGACTACAGCTCGCCTTCCAGATGGGCGAGGCCGAAGCCGTCGTCGAAGGAGGCTACATCGTGCTCGGCCACGCCGTAGAGCAATGGGGACTTGAGTCTGAGCAGCACCTACAAACACTGGAGATTGTGTCAGAAATGTGCCAGCAGCTGGGCGACACCACCTGTCTGCAGCTGGGGCCACACATGGTTGACATCGCTAGGAAGATGTATGGCGGGGAAAGCGTGCAGTACGGTATGGCATGCGTTAAGATGGCTAAATATGCAGGTGCTTTCCAGCGGTTGGATCTCATGCGCAAGTACCTGCTAGTAATCGACAGTCTGCTACCTGTCGTTAATCCGGAAAACCCCGAAAACCACCTACTCAACAAGGCGTTGCTGGCAGAAACCTATTTGATCGAAAATCCCGACACGGCCATGATGATCATCGACGATGCTCTCAGCGGCCTGCAACGGCTCGATGCCACCCAGCCACTCGTGGCCCAAGGACTGAACATGTGTCGGTATTTCAAGGGCCTACTCGCCGGGACGGCCGGCAACTATGCCGAGGCCGTGGCTCTTATTGAACCGGCATTAGGCGGGTTGGACAAGGTGGGCACACCGCTATCGCACCAGAACAATCGTCTGCTGCTTGCTTACTACCAATGCATGGCCGGACAGTATGCCGAGGGCAAGCGCAGCGGACTGGAAGCCATCAACCAGATGCGGCAACTGCTGTCCGATCCCACCACGGGCGGCATGGCACGCGGACAGCTGAAGATGCTCACCCAAACGGTCAATATTTTCAAGCAGGCCCACGACGGCGCTATCTTCGCCATGCCCGACAGTGTGCGCTACACCTACGGACTGCTCTACCGCGAGCTGCTCGCCACGCAGATGGAGCAGCAGGCACGTCTCGACGACTACGAAACGGCCGACTTCTTCCGTACTCTCGAGGACTATGGCCGCGCCTCCTATTGGACCAAGGACTATCAGGCCACGCGACGCGTCGTCAGTCTGTATGCCGACACGGTGCGCCGACGCTTCGGCGAGCAGAGCTGGGAGTACGACCGCTGCCTCGACGCCCTGGCCCACTGCTATGAGGACAGCGACACCGCCCTGCACCATCTGCTGGAGCGACAGATTGCCATCGAGCAGAAGCTCTACGGAAAGCGCCACCGCTTCGTCAGGCAGAAGCAGGAGCAATACTACAAGGCCACAGGCAACCACGAGGCACTGCTCGCCATCAAGCGGCGCCATCACGACCGCAGCGACGCCTACGACCTGGCCGGACTATACAAGGCCAACGACAACTACGAGTCGGCACTCAGACACTACCGCGACGCCTTTGCCCGTGCACTGAGGGGCAAGGGCGACATCTCCGAATTACAGGGGGCATCGTTTGGCATCTTTGAGTGTATGCATCGTCAGGGCAACCTCGACGACCTGCCCGCCACCTGTGCCGACATGGCCAGGCAGGTGCAGCGCAGGCGGCCCGACGACGCACAGACATTCATTGTCAGCATGCTACGCAGCCAGCTCTACTTCGCCGGCATAGGCCTGCACACCCGCTGTGCAGAGGCCGTCATGGCGCTCGACGACACCAAGCAGCGACAGCCCGGGCTGGCCGCCGTGCTGCTCGCAGGGCGCTATGGCAATGCCTATATAAAAGAAGAGCAGCGCGACAGTGTCGACCGGCTCTATGAGCGGGCCATAGCCCTGGCCAAGGACAACCGCCAGCTCGCCGACGAGCTGGCACTCAACAGGCAGAAGATGCGCTACGAGACCTTGCACTACGACCGCCGGGACTCGCCCGACGCTGCCGCCATAGGCCGTGAGATAGAGGCCATCGCCTCACGCTTTGCCAACCACGACTCGCTCTACGACTACCACCTGGGCCTGGCCCTCCAGCTGCGGGCCGCACTGGCCGCTGCCGACACCACCGCGGTGGTGACACTGGCGAGGAAGATGGTGGGTGGCCCGGCACCTGCCGAGCTGAAAGACCTGTTCCTGCAGGGCGAGCTGGCACGCATCACCGATTCGGCGTATGGCAACAGCAGCCAGCCTGTCAGCACTGCCGACATGTGCGACCTCATCACTCGCGCCGTCAGCCACCGTGGCTTCGACGCCGCCACACAGGAGCGCATGGCCATCTTTGCGCTGCAGTCACAGCTGCACCAGATACGCGAGCACATCGGCTCGCCCTACTATCAGAGCTACGTGCAGGCCGACATGGAGCGCCTCATGGCCGACGCCACCCGACTGGCCGTCGTCACCGGCAGCGACTCGCTCGCCGCCTATGCCTACGACGCCGCTATACTGGGCAAGGGTGCCCTGCTGCGCTCGCAGAAGCTCATGCGACGACACATCCTGCAGGCCGGCAACGAGACGGCACGCCTCACGCTCGATGAGCTCGAACAGACCATCCTGCTGCAAGACAACGTGGCCTCCAACCACCTCGACGCCGACTCGCTGGCCAAGCGACGCACTGCACTCGAGAAGCAACTGCTGAGTGTGGCACCCCTCTTCGGCGACTATACCCGCGGCATGACCGCCAGCTGGGTCGACCTGCAACGCCGGCTGAAGGCCGACGAGTGTGCCATAGAGTTCTGCTCCTACCGCGAGGATAGCCTCGTCAGCTACTGCGCCCTGATGCTACGTCCCGGCCTGCAGACGCCCCGCTTGGTGCCGCTGTGCACCAGCGCCGACATCGCTGCGCTGCACGACGACTACTACGCCACCGACCGCCTCAGCATGCTCCTATGGCAACCACTGCTGCCCCTGCTCGAGGGTGTCGGCACCGTCTTCTTCTCCGCCACCGGACAGCTGCACCAGATAGCCATAGAGTATCTGCCTGCCATCGGCCGGCAAGGCACCATGGCCGAGTGCTACCAGATGTACCGTCTGTCCAACACTCGCGAACTGCTGACCTCGCGCACCGACACGGCCAAGCCCAAGGCTACGCTCTTCGGCGGCGTGGAGTATGTGCTCAGCCGCAAGGCATGGCAGCAGCTGGCCCTGCAGCAGACGGTGCCAGTCGGCATGGACGACCCGACGGCCTCACCACCCAGCATCACCACGGCCGAGGTGGCCACGCGCAGTGCCGTCGACCTGGCACGCGGCAGCCGCACGTTTCTCGCAGGCACCGACCGCGAGGTGACGAGCATAGAGCAGACACTCACCAGCAGCGGCATCAGCACCCTGTGCCTCAGGGGTGCCAGCGCCACCGAGGGTGCCTTCAAGGCCATCAGCGGCACCGACGTCACCATCATCGGCATTGCCACCCACGGCTTCTACCAAGCTCCAGAACGCACCGGCGACACCAGCACCGACGGGGTGCAAGAGGAGGAAGACGAGGCCCTGAGCCGCTCGGGGCTGCTGCTCGCCGGAGCCTTCTCGACGATGCAGGGCGACAGCATCCCCGACAATGTGGACGACGGTGTGCTCACCGCCCGCGAAATCTCGCGGCTCGACCTCACCTCAGCATCGCTCGTCACCCTGTCGGCATGCGAGACGGCACTCGGCGACGTCAGTGGCGACGGCGTCTTCGGACTGCAGCGAGGCTTCAAGAAGGCAGGTGCGCAGACCATTCTCATGTCGCTCTGGAAGGTCGACGACCAGGCCACACAGATACTCATGACCGAGTTCTTCCGACAGCTCACGGCCAAAGGCAACACCTCGAAGCGGCAGGCTTTCATCAACGCCCAGCGGCACCTGCGGCAGTATGAGGGGGGACGCTACGACCAGCCCGTCTTCTGGGCCGCTTTCATCATGCTCGATGCGCTGTAGAAGGCGGAAGGATGCAGGCGGAGGCAAAATGTGTGGAAAAATTTGCACAGGTCAGAAAAACATCGTATATTTGCAGACTGATAAGACAACTTAACTACAACTACTACTAAAACCAATATCCTATTATGAAGAAGACAATGATGGCACTCATGCTCTTGCTACTGACAGCGAGTGCCTGTGCACAGACGGACAAGTATGCCCGCTATACCCAAGGCCTGCCCTTTGCCATGAGCGAGGCTGAGCTCAACGAAGTCTTCGGCAGCGACTGCAAGCTGGAGAAGCTCATCGGTGCCGACATGAACGGAGAGTCTGTCCAGCTCAACTTCCAGGACTGCAAGGCAAAAGGCATGGAGGCCAACACGCCTTACATCCTCTATTTCACAGGCGAGACAGCCAACAAGAAGATTGTCAAGGAAGCCACCATCATCGATCGTCGCGCTGAGCTGAGCTATACAGTCAGCGGTAGTGCTGAGACCGTGACCATGGCTGGTGTTAAGCAGAAGATCGACGGCGTGGGTCTCTATGGTGTGATGGCCATCGACAACTCCGATGCGAAGTTCGTACAGGTTTCTCCCTCTACCAATGGCTTCTATGCCACCCGCTGCTATGTTCAGCTGTCGTCTGGCAACTTCAAGACCCTTTCCACCGCTCACTTCGCCGCTGGTGAGGCCACGAGCATTCAGGGCATCGCCGCTGCCAACGAGCGTGTTGACGTGTTCAACGCCGCTGGTTTGAAGGTGGCCTCACAGATTCCCGCCTCTGAGGTGAGCAATCTGCAGAAGGGTATCTATATGGTGAAGGGCAAGAAGATCCTGGTGAAATAACACCTACCATAACTAATTCTAATACGGGGTACTTCGAGAAGCACATCAACGGGTCGGAGTACCCCGTTCCATTTTCACGAAACCATTAAGACAAGCACAAAAAACAGGCAATGAGACATCTTCTATCAGCATTATCACTACTCATTCTTCCCCAGACTTTCAGCAGCGCTGTCGCTCAGGACAGTCCCGACATGGGCCCCACCATGGGCTGGAGCTCATGGAACACATTTGAGCTGAACATCAGCGAGTCCATCATCAAAGATCAGGCCGATGCCATCGTGTCCAAAGGTCTGGCAGCCGTGGGCTATAACCATATCAACATCGACGACGGCTACTTCGGTGGCCGCGATGCTGAGACTGGGCAGCTGAAGATCCACCCCACCCGATTCCCCAACGGCCTGCAGCCCATCGTTGACTATATCCACAAGAAAGGGCTCAAGGCCGGCATCTACAGCGATGGCGGCTATAACACCTGTGGCAGCTATCATGGCGGCGACAAAGACGGTGAAGGCGTGGGACTCTATCAGCACGACCAGCAGGACTGCGACCTCTTC
>CAJOHP010000012.1 GCA_905234355.1 uncultured Prevotella sp.
GTGCCGTCCTCACCGATGCGGTATTTCTCGCCACGGGGCACCTGCGTCAGCGAGGCGGCGTGGTATCCGTAGGTCTCGTCGGCGGTGATGACGCGTGTCTCGTAGGGTCCCCAGATGCTCTTCGAGCGCGAACAGAGGGTGCGGCCGTTGGGCCTGTAGTCGGTCGATATCAGGTAGTACATACCGTCAATCTTGTACATGTGGTGTCCCTCCCCCACTCCGTTTCCTTCGGGAATGATGACTCGCTCGGTGCCCTCCACGGGGCCGCTCATGTCGGGCTTCAGCTCGGTGCACTTCACGTTGCCGTAGCCGTGTATGGCGTAGACCTTGCCGTCGTCGTCGAAGAGCACGCCCAGGTCGTAGATGTTGCCTTGCATGTTGTGGTGTGTCCACGGTCCGCGTATATCCTTAGAGGTGTAGCACTGCAGCCCCTTGCCATTGACGTTGGAGAAGACGTAGAACTGTCCGTTGGCATAGCGTATGCAGGGTGCCCAGATGCCCTGTCCGTAGATTTCCTGGTGGTTCTTGAGCGCGAAGCGGTCTTCAGTGAAGTCGAATCGGTCGAAGCAATAAGATATGTTCTCCCAGTTCACCAGGTCCTTGGAGTGCAGGATGACGAGTCCCGGCACGGCGTGCATGGTGGTGCCGGCAAGGTAGTAGTCGTCGCCCACGCGCAGGATGTCTGGGTCGGAGAACTCGTCGTAGAACAGGGGATTGGTGAAGGTGCCGTTGCCGTTGTCGGCCGTCCACGACTGTGCCATCGTCATGGGGCAGGCGGTGAGGCATGCCAGGGCCAGTGTGATGAGTTGTTTCTTCATTTTTTGCAGGATATGTTTTAGGGGTTGTTTCAGGAGAAGAGGTTGTCTATCTCGTCCATCTCGTCTTCATCGAACCACTGGCAGAGCTTCTGCCTTGCCCGCTGCTTGACGTCGGGGTCGACGTCGGTCCACACCATCTTCAGTACGTAGAGCAGCACGGCGAGGTCGTCGGTGAGTCCGACGATGGGAATGGCATCGGGCACCACGTCGAGCGGGCTGATCATGTAGCCGAGCGCACCGATGATGACGGCCTTGTCCTTGGTGCTGATTTTGTCGCTTTGCAGCGTGTAGAAGAGAATGAGCGCTGCATAGACCAACTTGGCGCCAGCCCTTTTGGCTATGCGCGATATTTTCTCGACAAACTCCGTCTGCGAAAACTTGTTGGCGTAACTCATAAAATCGGGTAATTCCATAAGCTTATCTGTTTTGTTGTTTTTTTATTCTCACTATTCTTATGCCCGTGTGTGACGGGTGTTTTTTCAGATATTGCGCGAGTGTCATGGGCTCCTCCACCACTTTCTTGTGTATGGACGAGGCGTTGAGCAGGTGCAGTCCGTCGTTGTGCCACACGGCAAAGCCCACGTGTGCGATGTCGAGTCCCGGCTTGTTGCAGGTGATGGCAATGATGTCGCCGTCGTGTACGGCCTGTCGCATGGCCTGGCTGTTGTCCACGCGGTTCTTGGGTATGTATCTGTACTTCCGCCCGGTGAGCGCCTGCTCCTGCCGGGCTATGCGGGCCGTCATCTCCGGGTGCCGCTTTAGGGCGGGATAGGCCTGGGGGTGCCGGCTCATGTAGTCTATGCTGAGCTGCTGTGTGGCAGTGAATGGCGGCTTTTGTGTCTGCACCTCGGCTACGAGTCCGCGCTGCGTGTTGTCGGCTATCCAGTCGGAGAAATAGTGCAGTCGTGAGGCGTATCCGTCGATGGTGCCTCCACGGTAGCGCAGGGTCTGCAGCATGTGGCAATAGTCGGCAAAGGTGTCAAGCGACTGCCGGGCGCACAGCGTGAGGGCCGTGGCGGTCTCGACGAGTGTGGTGCAGTCCAGCTGTCGGGTGTTGACGATGAGCTGCTCGCGGTCGGGAAAACGTTCGAGGGTCTGTCCCACGTATGGGCGTCCCTTCAGCTGGCGGGCGAAGTAGACGGGCAGGCAGGTGCCCTCCGGCTGCCTGGCGGCGCTTGCGAGCGCACTGACGACAAACAGACTGTCGGCCGGTGTGTAGCTCACCGGCTGTTGCGCCTGTGTGGTGCAGATGGTGGCGATAGCCATGAGCAGGCTGATGACGAGTGGTCTCATTGCTTCTTGCGGTATTTCTTTTTCAGTCCGAAGTTGTAGCCGGCATAGAGGTTGATGGTGCCGAAGGTGTTGTTGGTGGAGAATTGCGACTCGTGGTAGTTGTAGGTCCTGACGATGGCGCTCAGTCCGGCATACCACCTGGTGTTGTTGTAGACGAGTCCGAAGCGTCCTATGCCGTTGAAGTCGACATTCTCAAAGCTGAATCCCTCCTGTAGCACGTCGGTCATGTCGCCCGAGCTCTTTTTGTATGCCAATGCTCCCTGCAGGCTGACGGCCATGAGCCAGTTGTGAGCGAAGACCCAGTTGTAGGCATATCCTGCCGAGACGCTGATGTCGTGGTAGCTCACCGATCGGAACATCAGTCCGCTGTCTGCGGGCACTTCCAGCTCCGGATACTCTTTTGCAAGCGTGGCCTGCAGCCGGGTGTAGTCGAAGTCGAGGGAGTTTTGCGTGTAGCCTATGCCCATGAGCCACGAGCCGCAGCTTACCTTCTGCACCGTGCTCTGTGCGAAGGCGGCGGGGTGGGAGAAGCGTCCGTGGTTGAAGACATAGTAGACGTTGGCCCCTGTGATGCCGGCCTTTACGCCGGCGAAGGGCAGTCCTTTGAGCCGGCTGTCGTCGCGTCCGTCGGGGAAGCTGACGCCGCGCAGCTTGTAGTCGCTGCCTGTGCGGCGGTAGAAGACGTCGATGCCTATCTGTGAGCTGTAGATGCTGAGGTCGATCTGCTGCTTGAGGTCTTTCAGGTTGAGGTTGCGCAGGTCGAAGGTATAGCCCAGGAAGACCCATTTCCATCCCACGTATGGTCCTATCTTGAAGTTGATGTCGGGTGAGAACGTGGCCGAGAGTGCGCCCGGTCCCCGTCCGCGCAGGGTGTAGTAGTCGAAGTCGTGTGTGGACTGCAGCATCACGGTGAAGATGTAGTGTTGCGGCTCAATGTATCGCTCGTCGAGTCGGTCGAAGCCTCTCACTAAGCGCCTGAACCATCCCAGCTTGCGCTGTGGGGCGGTTGTGCTGTCGCGGGCTGTGGTGTCGGCCTGGGCGTCAAGGGGGCATGCCCTGATGGTCTGTGCCATGGTGATGACGGCTATGAGCATGAGTCTCTTCATCTGTTGTTTGTCAGAATTTGCCTAAGATGCGGTCAAGCACCCAGTTGACGGGTGTGGCCGAGACGCTGGTGCATGTGCAGACGGCGCGTCCCTGCAGGTGCTCTATGACCTGCTTGATGAGAGGAAACTGTACGTAAGGTGGGTTGGGCACCTCGATGGTCTGTGTGCCTTCGCTGGTCTGCAGCACGATGGGAGCATAGGAGAAGACGGAGAAGGCGATGGAGCCCTGGTTGCCTATGATGTCGATGCGGTCTTCGCGTGCCGACTCGTGTGCCACGAAGCACCAGGAGCCAGAGCCGGGCAGACCGTTTTCAAACCGGAAGATGGCACTCACGGAGTCCTCGGCGGCATAGAGCTGTCCTCGGTTGGCGCAGATGCCGCGTGCCTCGAGTATCACGCCGAAGAACTCCTGCAGCAGGTCGAGCTGATGTGGGGCCAGGTCGTAGAAGTATCCCCCTCCGGCAATGTCGGGCTGCAGTCGCCACGGCAGGTTGTCGGGGTGGGCATAGTCCAGGTCGCGCGGTGGCACGGCAAAGCGCACCTGCACATTGATGACGCGCCCGATGACTCCCGAGGCGAGCAGCTCCTTCACGCGCTGGAAGTAGGGCAGGTAGCGGCGGTAGTAGGCCACGAAGCATGGCACCCCCGTCTCTTCACTCACCCTGTTGACGCGCGCGCACTCGTCGTAGGTGGCAGCCAGCGGCTTCTCCACATACACGGGCTTGCCGGCCTTCATGGCCATGATGGCAAAGGTGGCGTGGCTCGATGGAGGCGTGGCTATGTAGACGGCATTGATGTCGGGATCGTCTATCAGCTTCTGCGCATCGGTGTACCACCGGGGCACGCCATGGCGCACGGCATAGGCACGTGCCTTCTGCTCCGAACGGCTCATCACGGCCATCACCGACGAGCCCTCCACGGCGCTGAAGGCCGGGCCGCTCTTCTTCTCGGTCACTTCGCCACAGCCGATGAACCCCCATTTCAGTATCTTCATTGCCTTGCTTTTGTTGGATTTTTGTGCAAAGATACAAAATTTGCTGCAGTTGAATACTCCTTTAACTCCCTTTAACTCGTTTGCGGCGCTCAACTACTTAAAAAATCGTAACTTTGCACCGATTTTCAGAAACCATCATATTTTATTTATGAATAGTACAACCGCTTTGACTCTTTTCCGCGTGCGTAGCAGCCAGTCAGCCATCCGTGCGGGCTACAGGCTCTATCTGGGCAGCTTCCGCAAGCTGCTGCGCCGCACCTGGCTCTTCGGTGTGCTCTACGCGCTGGCCGCAGGCCTGGTGATGAAGCTGTCGCTGGACATGCTGCCCCGTCAGATGGTGCTGCTCACGATGTATCGGCAGGGCAGCATCACGCCCGAGGCGCTGGCACAGGCATGGACCTGGGGCGGACTGCTGCATGGTGTGGCCTCGGGCCTGCTGTGTGCCGTGCTCATCCTGTTCACCTCGTCAGCCTTCGCAGCCCTGAGTGAGCATCGGCAGACGGGGAGCATAGCAGCCCCGTCGCGCTGGTACGGCCTGCTGCACTGGCCCATGGCGCTCCGTGTGCTGCGGCTGACGCTGTGGATGCTGGCCCTTTCGGCCGTAGCCTCCCTGTGCTGCGGCCTGCTCATGGCCGTCGTGCTGATGGCGGCAAGCCCCAGCTTCGTGCTCTTGGCAGCCATGGCCACCGTGCTCGCTGCCATCGTCACGGCGCTGGCCCTGCCCCTGACCCATACGGCCTATGTCTATCTGCTCGAGCCAGACTGCCGTTTCCTGAGCATACTCCCGCAGACCTATGCCGACGGCCTGCGACACTGGGGCAGCCTCTTCCTCGTCACGCTGATGGTAGGCCTCGTGACCATGCTGCTCTCGGCTGTCGTCATGCTGCCCTACTACATACTCGCCATAGCACTTGTCACGGCGCAGACAGGCGTGCTGGGCGGCGACCCGCCGGGCATGCCCGACTACATGGGCTGGATGAGCACCATGGTCACCATGCTCTCGGCCTTTGTCATGGCCTACCTGTATATGTCGGCACTCTTCCCCTTCTACTATCTCTACGGCTCCTTCACCCAGGAGCAGACCGAGCGCACAGCAATAGCACACGACAGACAATGAAAAAAATACTGTTTATCGACCGCGACGGAACGCTGGTCGAAGAGCCTGCCGACGAGCAGGTGGACGCACTGGAGAAGATACGCTTCACGCGCGGTGTGATGCGCAACCTGTCGTTCTTGCGGCAGCACACCGATTTCCTGTTTGTGATGGTGTCCAACCAGGACGGCCTGGGCACCAGCTCCTTCCCCGAGTCGACGTTCTGGCCGGCCCACAACTTCATACTCCAGACCCTGGAGGGCGAGGGCATCACGTTCGACGAGATACTCGTCGATCGCCACTTCCCGTCCGACCATGCCCCCACTCGCAAGCCGCAGACCGGCCTGGTGGAGAAATACATGACGGGCGACGGCTACGACATAGCCCACAGCTACGTGATAGGCGACCGTGAGACCGATGCCGCGTTTGCGCGCAACATAGGCTGCCAGTCGCTCATCCTCGGGCGCGACGGCCTGACGTGGGACAAGATAGCCGAGCTGGTCTATGCCGGAGAGCGCACCGCCCTGGTGGAGCGCACGACGAAGGAGACCGACATCAGCGTGCGTCTCTCGCTCGACGGCAGCGGGCACTGCCACATCGACACCGGCCTGGGCTTCTTCGACCACATGCTCGAGCAGATAGGCAAGCACGGAGGCATAGACCTCGACATCGTCTGCCACGGCGACCTGCATGTGGACGAGCACCACACCATCGAAGACACCGCCCTGGCCCTGGGCCAGGGCCTGCACGAGGCGCTGGGCAGCAAGCGGGGCATAGAGCGCTACGGCTACTCCCTGCCCATGGACGACTGCCAGGCCCACGTCTGTCTCGACTTCGGCGGGCGCCCATGGCTCGTGTGGCAGGCCGACTTCAGGAGGGAGCGCATAGGCGACATGCCCACAGAGATGTTCTTCCACTTCTTCAAGAGCCTGAGCGATGCGGCACACATGAACCTCTACATACATGCCGAGGGACAAAACGAGCACCACAAGATAGAGGGCATCTTCAAAGCCCTGGCACGCAGCCTGAAGATGGCCGTGCGACGCGACATCTTCCATTATGAGCTGCCCTCGACCAAGGGCATGCTCTGAACGCTTTACCCCCCATTGCACCGACAACCCCCATGACAACGAAACGACTCGTCACGACCCTGCTGGCCCTCTTGGCCGTGCTTCATGCCAGTGCCGTGCTGAAAGAGAAAGACCTGGAGCAGACGCTGAGCGTGCTCCGGCAGGAACTCACCGACTACCACCGCGAACTCACCGGACAGGCCGGCGAGCGCCGCCAGCGCAATGAGCAGATATACAAGGAACTCATGCAGACCATGCAGCGTGCCAACCAGAACGCGCTCATGCTCTACTCGCAGAAGAGCAACTACGTCTTCGACGTGACCTATGCCTGCCACGAGGCCACCGAGCAGTATCAGCAGTTCATGCGACAGCAGCTCCCCTTCCGTGCATTGCTCGAGAGCAACGATGTGGAGATAGCCAAGTTCGACAGCCTGATGACCAGCCTGCGCATCATGCGTGCTGCCACGCTCAGCCAAAAAGCAGAGACCGACCGCAACGTCTGTCTCACACTGGCCACCAACATACGCAACACGCTCGATGAAAACCACTCGCAGACGGCCGAATACATACGCATCTACGAGATGTCGGAGCAGCGGCTGAAATACCTCAACGACTATGCCAACCGGCTCTACAACAGCATACAGACCGGCATCTTCCGTAATGGCGGCGACAACTACCTGAGCACCCTGCGCAACATCACGACCTACTGGCGCAACCTGCGCTCCACGCTCAGCGAGAAGTACCGGCCCACGCAGAACTCCGACTGGGACAGCCGCTTCATCTTCGGACTCTTTGTGTCCATCGCTGTCTTTGCCATCATCGCCATAGCACTCAACCTGGTGGTCTTCCGCCTGATGCCGCGACGGCTGCACAGCGATGCCTTTCTCGAGAAGCGGCCATGGATTATCATGGCCACCACCACCATCACCTTTGCCGTCATCCTCGGCGTGCTCCGCTCGGCCTGGCACCAGAACTTCTTCATCATGGCCTCCGGCCTGCTCATCGAGTATGCCTGGCTGCTGGGCGTGGTGCTGCTGTCGCTGCTGCTGCGCGTCAGCGGCCGGCAGCTGGGCAGCACCTTCCGCATCTATGTGCCGCTGGTGGTCGTCGACCTGCTCATCATCGCCTTCCGCATCGTCTTTGTGCCCAGCGAGCTGGTCGACATGCTCTTCCCGCCGCTGCTGCTGCTCTGCACACTGTGGCAGTGGCGCGTCAACGGGCTGCACCACGGCAATGTGCCACGGCAGGACATCACCTACAGCTACACGTCGCTCGCCGTCTTCATCGGCTCCGTCGTCTGCTCCTGGTCGGGCTACACACTGCTCGCCGTGCAGATACTCATCTGGTGGATCATGCAGCTCACCTGCATACTCACCATCACCTGCCTGAGCACTTGGCTCCACCGCTATGCCGGGCGCCACGGCATAGACCGCAAGCCCATCACGCAGACCTGGGCCTTCTATTTCATCTACAAGGTGGTGCTGCCCACGCTGGGCGTAGCATCGGTCATGGTCAGCGTCTACTGGGCTGCAGGGGTGTTCAACCTGAGCGACCTGTGCTGGCAGCTCTTCAGCCGCAACTTCATCCATCTGGAAAACCTGCAGGTGAGCATCGTCAAGCTCACGGTGGTCGTCTGCCTGTGGTTTCTCTTTGCCTATGCCTCGCGCACCATCCTTGCCTTCATGCGCCTGCACCTGCACACGCAAGACCCTACCACCGCGGCCTCGCGCGAGGTGATGGGCAAAAACGTCGTGCAGGTCATCATCTGGGGCGTCTGGCTGCTCATGTCGCTCTCGCTGCTACACATCTCCGTGGCCTGGCTGCTGGCCATCTCCGGCGGACTGTCCACCGGTATCGGCTTTGCCTCGAAGGACATCATCGAGAATATCTACTACGGCGCCTCGCTCATGGCCGGGCGCATCAAGGTGGGCGACTGGATCGAGGTGGACGGCACCATGGGCAAGGTGACCAGCATCAGCTATACCTCCACCAGCGTGGAGTCGCTCTATGGCGAGGTGATCACCTTCCAGAACTCGCAGCTCTTCAGCAAGAACTACAAGAACCTGACGAAGAACCACGGCTACGTGCTTGCCGTGGTGCCCTTCGGCGTGGCCTACGGGTCGAGTGTCGGGCAGGTGGTGCAGCTCGTCGAGCATGCTGTGGCCGCCATGCACCACCAGTGGATGGACCCCGCCAAGCAGCCCAAGGCGGTCATGGCCCGTCTGGGCGACTCCAGCGTCGACTTCAACCTCTTCGTCTGGGCAGAAGCACCCAAGAAGGCCTACGTCGTGAGCGACGTGCTGCGCACCGTCTACGACACGCTCAATGCTGCCGGCATACAGATACCCTTCCCACAGCGCGACGTGCACATCGTGCATCAGAACTCCTTAACATGCGAATACGGCAACTGCTGACATTTTGACCTGTGCGATAGGCTTCAGAACTTCGGCATCAACGCTCCTCGCAGCCGCCACCATATTAAATATATACGCTCTTCTATCGCGCCACGTACTTCCTGCCGCCACGGATGTAGAGACCGTGGCGGGGCTGGGTGGAGAGGCGGCGGCCCTGCAGGTCTAAGAAAGAAAATACGGTCGCTTCTTTGGAGATGGCTTCAGTATCACCGATGCCCTGACTGACAACTTCTATTGGCATCTGCTTGAATGTAAACAACTTGTTCCCTCTTTCGATATAGGTGTCGAGGTAAGAGAACTGCTTTAGGCACTCCTCTGAGGGGTTTAGATAGTCAAGAAGCAAGCCCGTGGAATTGATACAGCCAACGCCTTCGATAAGCACGAGACCATTGCTCAGTGTCAACCGACGGCGATACTTCCCGTCTGAGAGTGCAACCATGTCTTTGGACACAACCGTTATGTCTGCATATCCATCCACGTGACGATAGCTGTCACCCACAGACATGTTGTAATCGTAGAGAATTATTTCGCCATCGTCTGTCAGGTGATAGGGGATGTAGTCAGGATTGCCGTGTGACATCAGGAAGTCGTAAGGCGGTTCATGGGTGTACCTGTATTTCACGTATTCCATATATTCTTCGTAATTGGCATAGACGCGCCCGTCCTCGCGGCGTATACCGATGGTGTACCAACGGTCTTGGACTTCCTCCGATGCACCTCGCTGAACACGTATCGTAGGATATGCCGTAGGATTACTTGCCAACTGAATATAAGTGTGTCCATTTAACTCCACTGCTCGCCGGTCATCAATGTAGAATGTCCACATACTCCTTTTTGACACATACGTGGTGTCTCCACGCATATACCATTCGTCACAGCTGGCATAGAACCACAGCTCTTCTTCGGCAAAGCAGCAAACACTACCTGTCATGAACAAAAACGCGCATAAAATATTGCGTAAGATATTTCTATTTTTCATATTTAAATTATTTATGGATTTACGGTCGTAATTTCAAGGCTTGCCCCTTTTTTTACTTCGAAGCCTCTGTCTAAAAGTATTTCGTTGGTAGCCTGCATCCTTGAGTTTCCACTTTGGAAAATTACAGATCCTTGTGGTCTCTGATTGTTTACTTCCAACCCAGCGCGGACAGTAGAAGCGCGGACAATGACATCAGAGAGAAAAGTTTCGTTTTGTATGAATAAATTATTTCCGACTATTGCCAAATATGGCATGTAGCCTTGTTTTGTCACACACACATAGCAAGCAGTATCACCCACATAAGCAGAAAAGCTACCTACGGAATCAACAACTTCATAATAAGAATCACCATAATCATTATAACTGGACACGCAAATACGACAATCCGGCAACCCAGTGTTTACCGTGACATACCCATCTTCATAAGAAATATCAACACTGTTGAAAGCTATGGGCTCTTCTAAAAAGACAGGCATTTCCGGATCACATAAAGCATTCATGTATAGTGCATGCCAGTTGTCACTCAAATAATATTTTTTCGAATTGTAGACGGCTCGCCCTATTTGATGACGTCTGTCAAGAAACAGTTCTTTATATAAAAATCCCACAGCCTTTGATGTCGGGTTCTCTTTAAGATATCCTGGATGATGCCATCCAAAATGAGAACAACCATAATAGGCCAAAGCCCCGGCGTTCGGATTTCGCATAAAAGCTTCACTTAAGGACGTTTGAACCGAATCAAATGCATTGGTAAGACACGCTGTTGTCGTTATGATGGTATTCTTTGCGTTACTTGCTTCAAACGCATCTTGTGTGGTGTAGAGTTGCAAAGGATTGGGTGCATCACTTCTCCACTCCATTTTCCAAGAGTCAGGCTCTCCATGTGTTTCAACATGGATAAATGAATATCCGTTTGACAGCTGTTCTTGCAGGTTTTCTGTCCTAAAATGGTATGCTCTTCCACCGGTAAAACTGGTACCTGTGTCATAGAACATATACCTCACTCCGTTTTGCCAATAATCTCTGATGTAGTTTGGATAAAATATTGTTTCATTTTTAATATGCGTATCAGATTGGCGGTCATCCCCATACAGATTGTGGTCTAATGACGCTCCACTCAGCAGAATCTTGTCTTCCCAATTTTCCGTATTGGGTTGCTGCTCATATCTTATAATGCGATCTATTTGACATAACGCGTCAGCTATGCTACATACAGAAAGCCTTGTTGCTATAATGCTAGGAGAATAATCGAATACTTCTTCCTGCGGTTTTATCACACCATCACCATTCAAATCCCAGTCCATGACCGAGAAACTTCCATAATACAAATCGGAGGGAATGTCTGGATATATTGTTATTGTTCCAGTCTCTCCCTGATAATCGACATGGTGGCGGCAAGTCTGTGCAGGTACAATATCCCCATCACCTCCTAACAGAACGTATTGAAGTGAATGGTTTGACTTGTCGTAATAATCTTTCAGCACTTTTTTAATACGTAACTGACGTGTTGCACCTGGCATGCAAGCGTCAATCTCTTCTATCGTAATGACTTTTGACTTTATTCCCTTTAATGTCTTCCAATTGGCTAAGCGCTGGAAAACGTCTTTAAGCGAATCGCGTGTAACGATGATATAGTTATACATCGAATCATTGATTGTTTGCTGCTGCTTTGCCTTCCTAAGAAAAGATGGAATAGGGTATGATTTCCCTAAATCCTCTTTGTTTTCTATAATACTACTTATGAATTCATAAGCGAAAGGATTTGTGTCACTACAATTTTTGCATGGACTTGATGCCATTGTTATTGAAAGGGCAATTCTTTTTGCCATATACAAAGTTCGGGCATTTGCATCATATCTGAAGGGATAGACCTTGAAGTTAAGATACTTGTACTGCCCAATCATGTGAGTTCCCAAATACTGAATTCTTTGAATAAGATATGGCGCTTCTGCATAAGTCGGACTGGCACGATTCCTTCGAGTTTTTTGAATAAAGGTTGGAACTTCCAAGGGGTTAGGCGCAATATCGACATTATCAACAACGATAGTCTCGCTCTCATTTGTCTGATGGCAGGAATAACTTGAGTCTGGATTCACCAAGACATTTACCACGATATATGGAAGAGCAAGCTTTGTCGTGTCAGTATCATTGAAACAATTCAAGGATGACGATGATATATACAAGAGTCCATCTTCTTTCACAAAGCTAAAGTCGGACTGGTTATAGGTCAGCAAGACTGTTTTATTTGATTGAGCTAATACGCTTGTCATCTCAAATATTAAGAAGAGTAGAACTAAGCAAAAGCTAATCTTAATAATTGAATGATTTCTAAGTATTGCGTGCATAGTGTTTTTATTTTTTTGAATAAGTCTATTTACCTTATTTCGACAAAATCATTCTCTTCGTATCAACCTCCTGTCCTCCGACGACGAGTGAGTAGAGGTAGATACCTGCCTGAAGCTCATAACCATTGATGGTGACACTCTGCATTGAGGCGTTGACGGGCAGCTGCCTGACCATCTTGCCCTGCATGTCGAAGATGTAGATGTAGCTGGCAGGAGCTTTTTCTGGCAGCGAGAAGCGTATCACGGTTTGCGACGTGAAGGGATTTGGCTGGTTCTGGTAGAGCGTGGCCTGCGTGGATGTACCAGCTATGGCTGGCCTCAATACTGAAGACACAGTACCGCGCGACGTGCGTGCATCGCTGCCATCCTCCAGCGCAGCAAGCTTTGCTGACAATTCTTTGACACTCTGCACCAACAGAGGAATTATCTCCATGTAGTTGATGACCTTTGTGCCATCCTCTGTCTCATAGACCAGGTCTGGGAGCACATCTTGTAGTTGCTCGGCATCGAGTGCGAAATGACTTTTTTTCAGCCGCTGCTGTTCCACGATGTTTACAGGTTTGGCTTTCTCATCACCAAACAATTCATCGCCATTCGTGGACCCTTTGGCTTCCGACGAGTCCCACTGCATAGAATAATCTGACAACAGGTCATTACTGCTGTCGACCGTATAGCTGTATTCTGACGCATTGAGCATGGAGAGAAATGTGTAGGCCGGTATCTGTCTTGTTGTCTGACGTATGACTGCTCCGGCAGGCAAGGATGAAGCAGAGGGACCTAACAGCGTGCCTTGAATGGAACCTGCCACGGTGAGGTTGTCTGTCACCCTGACATCACCAGCGAAGTAGCCGGCATAGATGTGGTTGTCGGGTATGTAACCATAAGTCAGATAGTCGGCGCCGAATACACCAGCGCCTTTTGTGCAGTTCGTGGCGCAGCCCAATACGCCAAATCCCTTTAGTCCGTTGCCTGCACGGCCTACAAGAGCATAGGCGCCTTTGCCGGTGATTCCGGCGGAATCGGCCATTACATCGGAGTGCAGGCCGAAACTGTATTTGTTGTTTCTGCATCTTACAATGAAGTTGCCCGCATAATCACGAGTGGCACTGTGACCTGTGTTCTCGCAGTAGATGCCATTATAGTCACCTTTATAAGCCACAGCATACTGTGAATTACCATTGAAGTTAATAGACAAGGGGGATAAGGCCTGTGTGGTGCTAAGCAACGAAGTGTTTCCGTTGCTATGCACCTTCAACTGTGCCTGTGCGGTAGTGACGAAGCCACAGAGAGCAAGTACCAATAGGAATTTCGCTTTCATAGTTGTTTTTGATTAAATTAATGTTTTAAATAGAAGTAATCTGCAATAGTCTGGGAAATTGTTGCCGAAATGGATTTTTTGCCTGGGAAGGCGTGGAGTAGGCATGAGTGCCCGTATTAAAATTAATTGGTACTACTCTTCATAGACGGTGCCTTCGTCGTCGCCAATCTGTAGCATGGTGGGGCTTGTGTCGCCGTCATCCGTCAGACTGATGGTGGCCTTCAAATCAGCAGGCACTACATGGTGTTCGATGACGGTGCCTGAATGGTCGCGCACCTTGATATCGATGACAGTGGCACTGGCTGCGGGAGTGACAACCAGAGTGTCCGATACGCCCGTGCCGGGATGGCTGGTGACCTGTGTTTTCCCGGCATTCAGCAATGGATTCTGACGGATGACGATGGTACGTCCTCCAGCCATCAGCAGTAGAGATGGGAATAAAGCCATACAAACGATGATGCTTTTCTTTTTCATAATGACAATGTGTTTGTTTAATAGTGGGAAATAATTGCGATGCAAAGTTAGGTTATCTTTCACAGAATGCATAAAAATAGAGTTGACAAATTGTTGACAATTTTATTTTTCCAACATTTTTGCCAACAATGCAACAAATACAAAACGACCATGAGACAAATTCGAAAATATTCAAGGTGTGATGGAAGTCAGAAGTCCTTCAGAAACTGGTCGAACTGTGGTGCTGAGCCTTTCCGTCCAGTGATTTTCTCGTAGAGTCGCCGGCGTGAAGCAGAGATGGCCGACTTGCTCTTTGACATTACGGCTGCTATTTTGGCAGGGCTTAGCTGCATCTTGACAAGGCAACAGATGCGCATTTCGTCGTCAGACAGTCTGGCAAAAAGAGCAAGTCGTCCGAAGAGGCTATTGTAGACCTCGTCAGTCTGTTGTATCAGCTGCTGCCACTCTTCGTCGCTCAGGTGTAATTTGATCTCTGGCGATTCGACGATCTTGCGGTATAAGGCAGACTGCTGAAACTGGACGATCCGGCAGGCGTCTTGCTCCAGAAGTGCTGTAATGGCTTTGTTCTCTGCCAGAATAAGCTGTCTTTCCTTTTCATGTATCTGACGCTGATATGCGTCGTCCTGCCGTTTCATTTTCTCCTCGATCTGTGCCATCCGCTCATGGTTTTCTTTTAGCCTGGCTTCGCTACGGAGATACTTTTCACTTTCCAACTGTAGGAGCAGTCGCTCATGTTGCAGTTCTTCCTCGCGTCTTATGCGGTAGCGGCTAAACATTCCCCAGGCAATCATCAAGATGAGTGCCAGGACTGAAAACACCAGGGCTGAGGCCAGTTGCATCAGGCGGTTGCGGTAGATGGCATCGCTGAGCTTCTTCTCTAATGCGTTGTACTCGAATCGGGCTTGCGCCTTGCGTATTTCTCCTGCCTGTGAGAGGGCACGAAGTGAGTCTTGTACGTCTGTAAGCTTCCGATACCAGTAGAGCGAAGCCTCCTTGTTGCCGTTTTGCTCATACAGCTGCACAAGGGCATGCATGAAGTCTGAGTTGGCGTAAATATCGCCTTGTGCTATCGCCTTCTTAAAATAGAACACTGCTGAGTCTGTGTGGTTCTGCCCGGCATGCCAATAGGCCCAGTTGGCCATGTTGAGCTCGTCACGCGGCATCAAGGCTTTTGCTTTGTCGAAATGGCCGGTCTGCATGTAGATGTCGCAGAGTGAGACGATAATATACCGTTGGAGCATTTCTGCCCCCGCCGCACGTGCATGCCGAGCGGACTGCTCATAGAAAAGGATTGTGCTGTCGACATCGTTCTTGATGGTGTAAACCTTAGCCATGTAATAGTTGGCATAAGCCATGCGCAAGGTGTCACTATTGTTCACGGCAATATCGTAATACTGGCGGTAGAGGGGCATACACTCTTCTAACATACGCTGCCCCAGGTATAAATTGCCAAGGCACTGACAGGCCCACCCTGCTATTTCTTTTGGCAGCTGGTTTTGCTCTGCTATCTGCTTGGCTTTGGCATAGCTGCTGATAGCCGACGGGTGGTCGCCGAACGACTGTTGAATGTCGCCGAGGATGAGCAATGACTTGGCGTGCTTGTCATAGTCTCCTTCCCTGTCGTAAAGCCGGCAAAGGCTGTCGGCTAAAATCAGATGCTCCTCTTGCAGATTTTCATCGGTGAAAAGCCTGCACAAGGCTAGCAGCTGGCGGTATGCATGGTCAGAGTTACAGCTGTTGTCTGTCCTGCTATCGTAGGCGTGCAATAGGCTGTCGGCTAATGCATATCGTCCGCATATTACCGCGCTGTCGGCCTCTACCAGCAAGGGATGATAGCGGTCGCCGTCGGTGCAGGCGGCAAGGAGCACCAACAGGAGGGGGAGGATGAAGGCTGACGCTTTATGCATAGGGCTACAGTTATTCGGCCACGGCGAGTTCCATGCCGCGCCAGAGCAGCACGAGGCGGTGCAGGCGACGTTGTTTCTGTTGCTGTTTCATCGTGACTTTTTTCGGTCTGTGTTTTTGACTGCAAATATACGGATAAAATGCGAACTAACCAAAAATGCGAATCTATTTTTGTTGACATGAGCGCAGATCAAAAGAAATAGGTTCGCATTTTTGGTTAGTTCGCATTTTTTTTATACTTTTGCAGCTCACTATCCGAAAAATCATCACGGAACAACCGTAATTATATAAACATATATAAAGATGTATAGGACAAAGACATGTGGCGAGCTTCGTCTCGCCGACGCCGGCAGCCAGGTGACGCTGGCCGGCTGGGTGCAGCGCACGCGCAAGATGGGAGGCATGACCTTCGTCGACCTGCGCGACCGCTATGGCATCACCCAAATCGTTTTCGACGAGAGCGACGACGCCTCGCTCACAGAGCGCGCCAACAAGCTGGGACGCGAGTATTGCGTGCAGATAAAAGGCAAGGTGAGCGAGCGCCAGTCGAAGAATCCCAAGATGCCCACGGGCGACATCGAGGTGTTTGCCACCGAGCTGTGCGTGCTGAGCGAGAGCCTCACCCCCCCGTTCACCATCGAAGACCAGACCGACGGCGGCGACGACATACGCATGAAGTACCGCTATCTCGACCTGCGCCGCAGTGTCGTGCGCCGCAACCTCGAGCTGCGACACAAGATGACCATACTCATACGCAACTTCCTCGACGCACGCCAGTTCATCGAGGTGGAGACCCCCATCCTCATCGGTTCCACGCCCGAGGGTGCCCGCGACTTCGTCGTGCCCTCGCGCATGAACCCCGGGCAGTTCTATGCCCTGCCGCAGTCGCCGCAGACGCTCAAGCAGCTGCTTATGGTGTCGGGCTTCGACCGCTACTTCCAGATAGCGAAGTGCTTCCGCGACGAAGACCTGCGCGCCGACCGTCAGCCCGAGTTCACGCAGATAGACTGCGAGATGTCGTTTGTGGAGCAGGAAGACGTGCTGCAGGTCTTTGAAGACCTGGCCCGTCATCTCTTCCGCGAGATACGCGGCATCGAGCTGCCCCCGCTGCAGCGCATGACGTGGCACGAGGCCATGCGCCGTTTCGGCTCCGACAAGCCCGACCTGCGCTTCGGTATGGAGTTTGTAGAGCTGGCAGACCAGCTCCGGGGCACCGGCACCTTCCCCGTGTTCAACGAGGCGCAGTACATCGGTGCCATCTGCGTGCCCGGATGTGCAGGCTACACACGCAAGCAGCTCGACCAGCTCACCGACTTCGTCAAGCGCCCGCAGGTGGGAGCCAAGGGACTGGTCTACGTGAAATACAACGACGACGGCACCGTCAAGTCGTCTGTCGACAAGTTCTATGCTCCCGAGGTGTGGCAGCAGGTCAAGGAGGCCATGGGCGCCAACGACGGCGACCTGGTGCTCATCATGAGCGGCGACAATGCCAACAAGACGCGCACGCAGCTCTGCACCCTCCGACTGGAGATGGGCGAGCGCCTCGGACTGCGTGACAAGGACCGCTTCGTCTGCCTCTGGATAGTAGACTTCCCCCTCTTCGAGTGGAGCGACGAGGAGCAGCGGCTCATGGCCACCCACCATCCGTTCACTATGCCCAATCCCGACGATATCCCACTGCTCGACACCGACCCCGCATGCGTGCGTGCCGTGGCCTACGACTTCGTGTGCAATGGCGTGGAAGTGGGCGGAGGCTCGCTCCGCATACACGACGGCAAGCTGCAGGAGAAGATGTTCGAGATACTGGGCTTCACGCCCGAACGCGCCATGGCACAGTTCGGATTCCTCATCAACGCCTTCAAGTACGGCGCTCCGCCACATGCCGGCCTGGCCTTCGGTCTCGACCGCTTTGTGAGTCTGATGGCAGGACTCGACAGCATACGCGACTGCATAGCCTTCCCCAAGAACAACAGCGGCCGCGACGTCATGCTCGACGCTCCGGGCGAGCTCGACCCCAAGCAGCTCGAGGAGCTGCAGCTCAGGCTCGACCTCAAGCAGGACGAGGCGTAGAGCAACGCTTTTCCCTGTGTTGTCCGTGCCTCCGTACATGCGGTGGCTCGCACAGAAACAACCTCCCGTCCCTACAGAGGCATCCAAACGTGCCAACTCGTAGGGACGGTTTTTTTTATGCCTGTCGGAAAACTCGCGGGGGGGGGGAAACTGTGATGCCTCATCTGCACAGGCCGGAAGAATCTATATGACCTTGCAGGCAAAAAAAAAATCGGGAATCGATCTTCTCAGACAGATTCCCTTGAAAAAACTTTGGAAAATGATAAATATAGATTAAAATTACTAGTTATCGAGTGCAAAGTTACGAAAAATACTTGAGTATTCCAAAACATTTCGACAAAAAAATCTCAAGGCCCCCCACTTTTTCTATAGTTTTGACAATTCAGCGTATATCCGCTGCACAGGGAGTCCCATCACATTGTAATAGCTGCCCTTGAGTCCTGTCACGCCGATGTAGCCTATCCACTCCTGTATGCCATAGGCTCCGGCCTTGTCGAAGGGCCGGTAGGTACCGATGTAGTAGTCTATCTCTTCGTCGGCAAGTGTCTTGAACGTGACGTCGGTAGATACCGAGAACTGCCTGAGCGCCGTCTTCGTGGCGAGGCAGACGCCCGTGACGACCTGGTGCGTCTTTCCGCTCAGCTTGCGGAGCATGCGGCGCGCATCGGCAGCATCGGCGGGCTTGCCCATCACCTCGCCCTCGCAGACCACCACGGTGTCGGCTGTGATGATCAGGTCGTCGCTGCCTGTCATGCTCTGATAGGCTTCGGCCTTCTTGTGGGCCACATACTGGGCTATGCGCTCTGCCGGCAGGAAGGCAGGATAGCTCTCGTCGATGCCGGGCAGCACCTGCACATCGAAGTGGATGCCAAGACCGGACAGTAGCTCGCGCCGACGGGGGGAGTTGCTCGCCAGGATGATATGATATTTCTGCAGATTCTGAAGCATGGTTTCTTTTTGAGGATTAGGGGAGTAAAGGATTATGGGAGTTTTTGGCGATGCTACCATCCGAAGGCGTGGCGGTCTTTCATCCACAGACCTTGGGCGCGTAGCGTCTGCTCTATCACGTCGCGTGCGCAGCCCTGTCCGCCCGCCCTGTGACTCACATAGACACTGGCCTGCTGCACCTCGGGGCAGGCATCCTTAGGACATACGGGGCAGCCCACGCGACGCATCACCTCCAGGTCGGGGATGTCGTCGCCCATATACATCACCTCCTCGTCGTGCAGGCCGTACTTTTGCAGAAAGGTCTCGTAGACCTCTATCTTCACTGCGCAGCCCAGGTAAATGTCGGTGAGCCCCAAGCCTGCATATCTCACGCGCACCGACTCCACGCTTGCGCCGGTCATAATGACGATGCGCAGCCCCATCTTCACCGCCAGCTGAATGGCATAGCCGTCCTTGATGTTCACCGTGCGCTGAGGCAGTCCGTCGTGAGCCAGCGTGATGGTCTCCTGGCTCAGCACGCCGTCGACGTCGAACACGATGGCGCGTATCTTGCTTAAATCATAGTTGATCATGTCGTGTGTGTGTGTTGCTGTCTGATTGGAAACGCTCATGGATGCTGCTGCTCATCACCTCATAGACCTGTCTCATCTGCGGCCTGTCGTCGAGCATGTGTCGCTGCATGTCGATGACCTGACGGTCGAACCGTATGGCCGGCCCTGTCTGGGCATCGTGCGGGTGCATCGTCATGGCCTTGTGCAGGGTCTCTTCGATGAGCGGGTGCATCACGCTGAACGACAGCCCGTTCTCTTCGAGCAGCTGTGCCGACAGGTCGTAGCAGTGGTTCACGAAGTTGCAGGCAAAGACAGCGGCGAGGTGCAGCTGCCGGCGTTTGTCGGAAGGCAGCTCGCTCACGTTGTTGCTCACTGCTCCTGCTATGGCGTGGGCGCAGGCCATGGTCTGCGCATCGGAGGCCTCAAGGAAGAAAGGCACCCGGCTGAAGTCGACCAGCCGTTCTTTTGAAAACGTCTGCATGGGGTAGAGCACCCCGTAGTGCTGCATCGCCGCCGACTCAAACACCGTCATCGGCACCGAGCCGGCCGTGTGGAAGAAGCAGCACTGCTCCCGCCCCTGAGCCAGCAGCGGCAGGAGCTGGCCGATGGCTTCGTCTTTCACAGCGATGATAAAGGCGTCGGCCTGCACGGGCAGGTCGGCTATCGAGGCGGTGGCCTGTGCTCCCACGCGCTGTGCCAGGACCTGTGCCGACTGCGCTGTGCGGCTATACACCGTCGTGATGCGGTGCCCATGGCCGTGCAGTGCGCAGGCCAGACAGGTGGCCAGGCGTCCCGCACCTATGAATACGATGTCCATCGGCTCAGTCAGCATTGTCGGGGCCTTGGGCCGCGTCATACTTTCCTATGTGCACGTTCTCCCACTTCAGCCGGTCCTCATTCTGCGGCTTGCGCTCGTCGGCCTTATGGCCGAAGGCCACCACGCAGAGCACGCAGAGGTTGTCGGGCAGGCCCAGCACACCGCGTATCACCGTGTCTGCCGTGGTGCCGTCGCTGAGACCGCGTCCGCGCATCTGCACCCAGCAGGAGCCCAGCCCCAGGTCCTCGGCCTGATACTGCATCGAGATGGCGGCTATGGCACCGTCCTCCACCCAGCAGTCGTTCTGCAGCGGGTCGCCCACGACGGCCACCACCAGCGGCGCGCCTTTCACAAACTGCGACCCAAGATCCTTGGCGTCGGCTATCTTCTCGATGTCTGTAGGGTCGTCAACGACCACAAACTGCCAGGCGCGCTGCCCCTTCGACGTGGGCGACATCAGGGCCGCCCTGAGGATGAGCCGCACATCGTCGGCATCGATTTCCTCCGGAGTAAACTTGCGGTGCGAGCGGCGCGTCTGCACCAGTGCTTTGAAGTCTTTCATAATGATGATAATCTTTGTGCTATGTTCTGATTTGTTCTGTTGTGTTCTGGCCGTCTCTTTTTCTCAGCCTCATGGGGAGGATGCTGCCAGGATAGGAGCCGTCTGGCGGTCTGCTACCGACTGCAAAATTAAGAAAAATCCCGCAGGCGGCCAAATGTTTTCAGTTTTTTTATGTGACTCAAGTCTTACCACTCCCGTTCTGCCGAATATCCATTTCGCAACTCCCTGTTATTGTGCATTCACGCCTGCATGTTCAGTGCGTGCGTGTTGCCCTGTAGGGACGGGCTTTATGCCTGTCCGCCACCCGTCCGGCAGATGGACGTCTTTGTTTCGGATAGGCGTAAAGCCCGTCCCTACAGTGTGCCGACACCATGCAAAAAATAGGGCGTTCAATTTGTTTTTGCATGATGCCGGTAACGTAGGGACGGAGTGCTGTTTGTGATTCTTTACAGATGAGTCCACTTGAAAAAGTCGTTTACACCATCGAATGCCATCGCGTAGCCACTCCCCTCCCTTCAAGGGGAGGGGTGCCCGAAGGGCGGGGTGGGGT
>CAJOHP010000013.1 GCA_905234355.1 uncultured Prevotella sp.
GACCCCACCCCGCCCTTCGGGCACCCCTCCCCTTGAAGGGAGGGGAGTGGCTACGCGATGGCATTCGAAGGTGTAGGCGACTTTTTCAAGTGGACTCAAGCAATAATAAATGTGACCGAATGCAAATATGACCGTGCTAGACTTAGGGCGAGGCCTCCATGGGTCACGGTTTACCCCCTAAACGACCTCCGTCTAGGGGGTAGCGGAGCGCCGTCTAGGGGGTAGCGGAGCGTCGTCTAGGGGGTAGACGGACGCCGGTGCT
This sequence comes from uncultured Prevotella sp., assembly GCA_905234355.1. Classification (GTDB taxonomy): domain Bacteria; phylum Bacteroidota; class Bacteroidia; order Bacteroidales; family Bacteroidaceae; genus Prevotella. Next base: position 263 of record CAJOHP010000013.1, read on the forward strand.
TACGCCGCACTTCCACAATGCAGTATTCATGCCGTGTGAACGCCATATTGTACGGCCCCGCTGTGAGGCTTCAGCCCTTCGGCAAGAAAGGCCGAAAAGACGACGGGGCAATGCGAAAAGTGGCCTGATGTTGCACGTATGTGAAAAAAAAGTAGTAACTTCGCCCGCTGAAACCATCTCCTAAAACACTTAGACCATGATAATGAAGACCCTCCTCGCTCTGTCTGCCGTGGCTCTCTGCCCAGCCGTGAGCGCCGCTCCGCCCTCTTCGGGCTATCCCATCACCCCCGTCGCGTTCACCCAGGTGAAGGTGTCGCCCTCCACCTTCTGGGGCCAGCGCCTGGAGGCCAGCCGCCGTGTCACCGTGCCCCTGGCCTTCAGCAAGTGTGAGGAGACGGGGCGCTACACCAACTTCGAGAACGCCGCCCGGCACCTGCAGGACCCCTCGCAGACCTTCCCCATAGCCCAGGGCACCTTCTCCTTCGACGATACCGACCCCTACAAGACCATCGAGGGTGCCTCCTATCTGCTGCAGACCTACCCCGACCGCCGGCTGCGCCACTACGTCGACTCCGTCGTCGACATCATCGCCACGGCGCAGGAGCCCGACGGCTACCTCTACACCTCGCGCACGCAGAACCCCGCCGCGCCCCATCCCTGGGCCGGCGAGCGCCGCTGGGTGAAGGAGGAAGACCTGAGCCACGAGCTCTACAACCTGGGCCACATGGTCGAGGGCGCCATAGCCCACTATCAGGCCACGGGGTCACGACGCTTTCTCGACGTGGCCATACGCTATGCCGACTGCGTCTGCCGCGAGGTGGGGCCCCGCCCGGGACAGGCCTGCGTGGTGCCCGGACACCAGATAGCCGAGATGGCGCTGGCCAAGCTCTACCTCGTCACCGGCGAGCGGAAGTATCTGGACGAGGCCAAGTTCTTCCTCGACTACCGCGGGCGCACCACCATACGCCACGACTACTCCCAGGCCCACAAGCCCGTGGCCGAGCAAGACGAGGCCGTGGGCCATGCCGTGCGCGCCGCCTATATGTATGCCGGCATGGCCGACGTGGCCGCACTCACCGGCGACACCGCCTATCTGCACGCCATAGACCGCATCTGGCACAACATCGTCGAGAAGAAACTCTATATCACCGGCGGCATCGGTGCCACAGCCAGCGGCGAGGCCTTCGGCCGCAACTACGAGCTGCCCAACATGTCGGCCTACTGCGAGACGTGCGCCGCCATCGGCCTGGTCTACGTGAACTACCGTCTCTTCCTGCTCCACGGCGAGTCGAAATACTACGACGTGCTGGAGCGCACACTCTACAACGGGCTCATCTCAGGCGTGTCGCTCGACGGTGGCACCTTCTTCTATCCCAACCCCCTCGAGTCCATGGGCCAGCACCAGCGTCAGCCGTGGTTTGGCTGCGCCTGCTGTCCGAGCAACATCTGCCGCTTCATCCCCTCACTGCCTGGCTATGTCTATGCCGTGAAAGACGGGGCAAAGGACAGTCCGTCGGCGCTCTACGTCAACCTCTTCCTGAGCAACAGCGCCACGCTGCGCGTGGGCGGCAAGACCGTGGAGCTGCAGCAGCAGACGGCCTATCCGTGGGACGGCGACGTGGCCGTGACCATAGGGCGCTGCCGTGCCGGCCGCTTCCAGCTGAAGCTGCGCCTGCCAGGATGGGTGCAGGGACGGCCCGTGCCCAGCACGCTCTACGGCTATGCCGACGACCGGCGGCTGGGATGGACCGTCAGCATCAACGGACAGACGGTCGAGGCCACACCCGGTGCCGACGGCTACATCAGCCTCGACCGGCAGTGGCGACGCGGCGACGTGGTGCGCCTGCACATGGACATGCAGCCCCGTGTGGTGAGAGCCAGCATGCTCGTCGAGGCCGACCGCGGCATGGCCTGCGTGGAGCGCGGACCGCTGGTCTACTGTGCCGAGCATCCCGACAATGCGTTCGACATCGGCGGCGCGCTGCTCAATCAGCGTCCGGAGTTCACCCTTGGCCACACCACCGTGGCCGGCTGCCGCCTCACCACCATCTGCACCGATGCCCAGCAGCTGGCCTTCGGTGCCGACGGACGCCTGGAGACCACCGACGTGGGCCTGACACTCATACCCTACGAATCACCGGCAGCCGGGCCGCATGCGCGTGTGGCTGCCCCAGGACCTGAGCGCCACGCGCCCCTCGCGACCCGCCACCGTGGCCTCGCGAGCCAAGGCCACGGCATCGGTGCGCTCGGCGGCCATCACCGCCGTCAACGACCGCCTGCTGCCTGCAGGCGCCGACGACCGCTCCGTGCCCTACCTGCACTGGTGGCCACGCAAGGGCACCACAGAGTGGGTGCAGTATGACCTGGCCGAGACCGCCACACTCGGGAGCGCCACCGTCTACTGGTTCGACGACGCACCATGGGGCGGATGCCGCGTGCCCAAGGCGTGGCGCGTGCTCTGTCAGGATGAGCAGGGACAGTGGACACCCGTAGACCCCCTCACGCCATACACCACGGCCAAGGGTGAGGCATGCACCGTGACGTTCCGCCCCGTCACGACCAAAGCCGTCAGACTCGAGGTGCAGCTGCCCGACGACAACGCGGCCGGACTCTACGAGTGGGAGCTGGGCACCACGGTTTTACGATAACTTAACTACTAAAACTTGCGTATGTCGGCGAGAATGTGTAACTTTGCACACGCATAGACGCACACATTATTTATATAATATACGAAACGAGATATAAACAAAACCATAGAAGAAGCATGAATACCAGCATCAGAGAAGAGGGCAACCTCTATATCGCCACGCTCGAGGGCCGGCTCGACACAGCCGCCGCCGAGCAGGTAAGCAAGGACCTGCAGCCGCTCAACGACAGCAAGGACCACGACATCGTCATCGACTGCTCGGCACTGGAGTATATCAGCTCCAGCGGCCTGCGCATCCTGCTCAACATACGCAAGCACGCTGCTGTCACACACAGCAAGGTGACCATCCTGCGACCCAATGCCGACATCATGAAAGTGTTTCAGATGACCGGATTCCTCAATCTCTTCGACATCAAGAACGACTGACCATTCACCGACAGCCCATGGTTGACAGTGCGTTAGACCTGCATGGACAGATGCTCCTCGACGAGTATCGGCAGTGCCTGCCCGACATGGAGCGGCTCAGCCGTGTGGTCAAGGACAAGCTTGTGAAGGCCATCTCGCAGAACGACATCGAGATCAACGCTCTGGAGATGCGCATCAAGACGGAAGAGTCGATGGTGGGCAAAATCAGGCGCAAGGGGTCGAAGTATGCCTCCATCAGCGACGTGACCGACATTCTCGGCATACGCGTCATCGCCTTCTTCAACGAAGACGTCGACCGCATCGCCTCTATAGCCGAGTCGCTCTTCCGCGTGGACTGGGACAACTCCGTGGACAAGCGCAAGGCCGAGCGCTTCGACCGCTTTGGCTACAGCTCGCTGCACTACGTGTGCCAGCTGCCCAAGGAGGAGTATTACGACGCGCAGCACCCCGTGCTCAACGAGATACGCTTCGAGCTGCAGATGCGCACCGCCCTGCAGCACGTCTGGTCGGCCATACAGCACGACATAGGCTACAAGAGCAACATCGAGACGCCCCAGGAGTATCACCGCGCACTGAGCCGCCTGGCAGGACTGCTCGAGCTGGCCGACCAGGAGTTCAGCCGCATACGCCACGACATCGCCGACTACAGACGCCGAGCACAGGCTCTCATCGAGCGCGGACAGCTCAGCGAGGTGGCCATCAATGCCGACACGCTCAAGGGCTATCTCGAACAGCGGCCCTTCGATCAGCTCACCAAGCGCATAGCGGCCATCAATCAGGCAGAACTCTATCAGGCACCCGCGGCCGACTATCTCAAGGTGTTCGCACAGATGGGGCTCAGCACCCTGGCCGACGTGGAGACCATGCTGCGCGACAATGCCGAGGATGCCTACCAGCTGGCACTCCTGCAGCTCGGCACCACCGGCATCGACATACTCGCCGACACCATAGGACTGCAAAACCTCTGCATCGTGACCATACTCAAGAACGGAGGCGGATGCAGCGGGCTCATGCGGTTCTTCGACGCCATCTACGGCGAGTCGCCACTCAATGAGCAGACCGCCAAAGCCATACTGGAGCAGGCCAGGCGCCTGTCGTTTATGAACACCAGCCGATGAGAATACTCCTTACTGCCATCGCCCTGCTCGCTGCCGTGGCAGCACAGGCACAAGACACCTTTGCCATCGACACCATCAGCGATGCACTCCTACAGCGCATGCGAGGGAAGTCGATGCCCGAAGGATGCACCGTCAGCCCCAAGGAGCTGCGCCACCTCACCCTGCTGCACTACGACCTCGAGGGCCGCGTGAGGCAGGGTGAGCTGGTGTGTAACCGCCGCATTGCCGACGACCTGCTCTGCATCTTCCAGGAGCTCTACCGACAGCACTACCCCATAGGCAGCGTCAGGCTCATCGACGACTACGACGCCGACGACGAGCGCTCCATGCAGGCCAACAACACCTCGTGCTTCTGCTTCAGGACCATAGCCGGCAGCACAAAAATCTCTAAACACGCACAGGGAATGGCTATCGACATCAACCCCCTGTTCAATCCCTGCGTCAAAGGACGGCGCGTGCAGCCTGCCAGCGCACGCAAGTATGCCGACCGGCAACGTCGGTTCCCATGCAAGATTACCACCGGCGACCTGTGCTACAGGCTGTTCACAGAGCGCGGATTCAAGTGGGGAGGGGCGTGGAACAGCCTCAAGGACTATCAGCACTTCGAGAAATAACAAAGCATAACAGAGAGTAGATTTTCACCATTCAAAACAACAAGTTAACAGCTACTATGAGACAGCAATGGAGAGGGTTCAAAGGAACCAAGTGGACCGACGAGGTCAATCTGAGAGAATTCATCCAGAACAACTACACCCCCTACGACGGCGACGAGCAATTCCTTGCCGCTCCCACCGAGGCCACCAACCGGCTGTGGGGCCGCCTGCAGGAGCTGCAGCGCGAAGAGCGCGCCAAGGGAGGCGTGCTCGACATGGAGACCGAGATCGTGTCGAGCATGACAGCCTACGGACCCGCATACATCGACCCCGCGCTCAAGGACCTCGAGCGCGTCGTGGGACTGCAGACCGACAAGCCGCTCAAGCGAGCATTCATGCCCTATGGAGGCATCAAGATGGCTGAGCAGGCATGCACCACCTACGGCTATCAGCCATCGGAGAAACTGCACGAGATATTCACCAAGTACTGCAAGACACACAACGAGGGCGTCTTCGATGCCTATACCGACGAGATGAAACGCGTGCGCCACAACCACATACTCACCGGACTGCCCGACACCTACGGACGCGGACGCATCGTGGGCGACTACCGACGCGTGGCACTCTATGGCATAGACTTCCTCATCGAGCAGAAAGAGATAGACAAATACAACTGCGGCAAGCGACAGATGAGCGAGGACATCATCCGGCTGCGCGAGGAGATATCCATGCAGATCAAGGCACTCAAGGACATGAAGGCCATGGCACAAATCTACGGATTCGACATCTCACAGCCTGCCAACAACGCCCGCGAGGCCGTGCAGTGGCTCTACTTCGGATACCTGGCCGCCATCAAGACACAGAACGGAGCCGCCATGTCGGTGGGACGCGTGAGCACCTTCCTCGACATCTATATCGAGAGAGACCTGCGCGAGGGCACACTCACCGAGCAGGAGGCGCAGGAGCTCATTGACCATCTGGTCATGAAGTTCCGCATGGTGAAGTTTGCACGCATCCCCTCATACAACGAGATATTCAGCGGCGACCCCGTATGGGCCACACTCGAGGTGGCCGGACTAGGACAGGACGGACGCCACATGGTCACGAAGAACTGCTACCGATTCCTGCACACACTGGAGAACATGGGACCTTCGCCCGAGCCCAACCTCACCGTGCTCTACTCGCCACGGCTACCCGAGACATTCAAGCACTATGCCGCCATGATATCGGTGAAGACAAGCTCCATACAGTATGAGAACGACGACGTGATGCGACCCGTCTGGGGCGATGACTACAGCATCTGCTGCTGCGTCTCCGCCACGCAGACCGGCAAGGAGATGCAGTTCTTCGGAGCAAGGGCCAACATGGCCAAGACCCTGCTCTATGCCATCAACGGAGGCGTCGACGCCAAGACACGCGAGCAGTGCGGACCCAAGTTCAGACCCATCACCAGCGAGTATCTCACGTGGGAGGAACTCGAACCCAGATTCCGCGACATGCTCGAGTGGCTCGCCGATATCTATGTGAACACGCTCAACCTCATACACTACATGCACGACAAGTACTTCTATGAGGCAGCAGAGATGGCACTCATCGACACCGACGTCAGACGCACATTCGCCACGGGCATCGCAGGATTCTCACACGTCGTCGACTCCATCTGTGCGGTGAAGTATGCCAAGGTCAAAATTATACGTGACGAGACCGGATTCAACGTCGACTATGCGGTCGAGGGCGACTTCCCACGCTATGGCAACGACGACGACCGCGCCGACGAGGTGGCTCTCTGGGTGCTGAAGACCTTCCTGGCCAAGATAAAGCGCCACCACACCTACAGAGACTCCGAGCCCACCACATCCATACTCACCATCACTTCCAACGTGGTCTACGGCAAGTACACCGGCAACCTGCCCGACGGACGCCGTGCCGGCACACCGCTCTCGCCAGGTGCCAACCCAAGCTACGGTGCTGAGAAGAACGGACTGCTCGCCTCGCTCAACTCGGTGGCCAAGCTGCCCTACGAGTATGCGCTCGACGGCATTTCCAACACGCAGACCATCAGCCCCAGTGCCCTCGGCCACAACGACGAGGAGCGCGCACTGACACTGGTGCGCGTCATGGACGGCTATTTCACACGCGGCGCTCACCACCTCAACGTCAACGTCTTCGGACTGGACAAGCTCCGCGACGCCATGGAGCATCCCGAGAAACCGGAGTATGCCAACTTCACCATACGCGTCAGCGGATATGCCGTGAAGTTCATCGACCTTACACGCGAGCAGCAGGAGGACGTCATCGCCCGACAGGCACACGAGCGCCTCTGACACACTGCTGAAAACGCATAACACGCGCACTGTATGGACCAACAGCATCAAGCTTACATACACTCTACCGAATCCTTCGGCTCCGTCGACGGGCCGGGGATTCGGTTTGTCATTTTCATGCAGGGATGCCGCATGCGCTGCCGCTACTGCCACAACCCCGACACCTGGCGGCTGCCGCCTGACATGACTGCCGCCTCCACGTCCACAGGTCCCGTATGTTGCGACAGTGTCGCAACCCCCTCAGCCCTTCTGGACCGTGCCGAGCGCTACCGCACCTACTGGGGACCCGACGGCGGCATCACCGTCTCCGGCGGCGAGGCTTTGCTCCAGATGGACTTTCTCATCGACCTCTTCGTGGAGGCTCACCGGCGAGGCATCAATACCTGTCTCGACACTGCTGCACAGCCCTTCACCCGGCGTGACCCCTTCTTCGCCAAGTTCCGGAGACTCATCAAGAGTACTGACCTCGTGCTCCTCGACCTGAAACACATGGACAGCGAGAAGCACCGATGGCTCACAGGCCATCCCAACGACAATATCCTGGACTGCGCCCGCTATCTCAGCCAGGCGGGCGTGCCCGTATGGATACGGCATGTGCTCCTGCCGGGCATCACCGACGAGCCAGGACACCTCGAGCAGCTGCGACAGTTTGTCGCTTCACTCGGCAATGTGAAGAAGGTGGAGGTGCTGCCTTACCACACGCTCGGACGATTCAAGTGGCAACAGCTCGGCATCGACTACACGCTCGACCATGTGCCTACGCCCACTGCCGAGCAGGTGAAAGAGGCCGAACGAAGGCTCGGTTTGTAGCATTTTGTTGTACTTTTCCAAAACTTTTCTCCCTTTGTCTTGGCCGTTACAAAGAAAAAGCCTATATTTGCACAACCATACTAAGGCAGCGTGGCTTTAGTCTACAGCTTTATTCACCCTTTAATACATTATATTATATATATGGTACGTACGAGCAAATTCGCCCAAATGCTGCTGGCTGGCCTGGCTACGATGGCCACCGTGAGCTGCGGAACCGACGATGGCATCGATGTGAACGACATCGACGCCACACTCGGATTCAATGTCAACAACCTCCAACTGCCGGGCAACAACTCTACACACGAGATTGTGTTCGACGAGCTCTTCGACATAGATACCACCGAGTGCATCAAGATAGACAAGAAGAGCGGAGAGTATGTCTTCCGCAAGCAGGGCGGCGAGGTTGACCCCACGTGGGTCAGCGTGGAGCCCATCACCTTGGTCACCGACCAGAACAACATACACCCCGCGCCGCTCAGCCTGTCGGCTGCCGACCTGGGCATCACCCTGCCGGCCGTGCGGCGCGACGGCAGCATCGTCACAGGGCTCAAGCAGATACTGGAGACCATACAGCACTTTGAGTTCAGCGAGGGCAACCTCGCAGGCGACGTCGTCGACATCAGTACGGCACAGAGCAACGCCCGGCTGCAGCTCACCGCCACCTTCTCCAGCGACCTGGCACAGGTGCTGCCCAAGTTTGCCGGACTTACGTTCTACCTGCCCGATTATCTCGGACTGGACAACTTCCAGTGCAACAACGGCACCATAGAGCTGATAGACCCCCATACCATACACGTGAAGGAGGTGTACACATCACGCGGACAGGTCGTCATCTCTGCCCAAATCAAGCAACTCGACCTGCACGTGGCCGACAGCCCGCTGCTGCCTGCCTACCTCTACTATGAGCGCACGGCCAATGCCGACGGCACCTACAACGGCGCCGTGCACATGAAGGGCAATGTGCAGCTCAAGGCCGAGTTCGACCCCACCATGGTGCAGCCGCGCAACCTAAGAAGCGACATGCGCTTCGCCATCGACAGCCACCTCGTCATCACCGACATCGACATCGTGAGCGGCTCGGGGCGCTTCTGCCCCTCTATCAACCTCGACGACATAGGAAGCATCAGCATAGGCAACAGCGTGCCTGCCTTCCTCAACGACCCCCAGGTGAAGCTACAGCTGGACAATCCTGTGCTGAAACTCGACATCGAGAGCGACCTTGCCATCGACGGATTTATCGACGGCGTCATCGAGGCCACCTATCGCCCCGACGCAGCACTGGCACAGCGCTCGCTGCCCATCCTCGGCATCAAGGCACGCCGAGGACAGACATCGCACATCATCGTGTGCAACTACAATCCCGACCAGACCCTCTACAACGAGACCAACGGCTATCAGGTCATCGAGACCGGGCGCACAGGACAGAACCTGAGCTGGCTGCTCGAGAAGATTCCGCAGGACATCACCTTCGGATGCACGGCACGGGCCGACGAGTCGACCGAGGGCACCATCGTGCTCGGACACCAGTACTTCATCAGGCCGGCATACGAGTTTGAGGCCAAGCTCGCACTCAACAGCGGTTCCATTATCGTCTACAACGACTCCATCACTGACTGGCAGAAGGACCTCAAGGACATCGACCTCAGCGTGGGCTCGACCATCACCGCCACGACCGATGCCAGCAACCGCTCGCCACTCGACCTGCAGCTCAGTATCACTCCCGTGGGCGTGGCAAAGGCCAACGGCGTGCGCGACGTGCTCGACCATGTCATAGCCGTGGAGGTGACTACCGATAAGCCCGCCAACATAGTGGCTGCCGGCACCACTTCTAAGCTCACCGTCAAGGTCACGCAGAAGCAGAAAGGCGCTTTCAAGCAGCTCGACGGACTGCGCATCAAGGCCATCGGGTCGTCGCAGCAGAACGGACAGCCCATCAACAGCGGTCTGGGAACCGACAAGACCACGCAGACACTCAAGCTGGAGCGCATCACCATCACTCTCAACGGACAGGTGGAATACGATGCCAACTGACCCCTGCCGACACACCACTCACACACACACTACACACCCATCACCCATCACACCCGATGAACACCATATCCAAGACAATCGTGCTGGCTACAGCACTCACAGCAACGGCAGCCTCCGGCCTTGCGCAAGACCTGAACTCGGCTTACTTCACCGACGACTATAAGTACCGCCACGACATCAATCCTGCCTTTGGCAACAGCCAGGGCTATGCCGCCATACCCATCCTCGGCAATCTCAATGTCAGGCTGCAGGGCAATGTGGGCGCCGGCGACGTGCTCTTCAAGAATCCACGCTACGGCATGCCCGGAGAGAAGAAGACCGTCACCTTCATGCACCCCTCCATCAGCTACGACGAGGCCATGAAAGGGTTCAGCAGCAGCGGCATCAAGGTGGTAGGCGACGTCAAGCTCACCATCGCTTCCGTGGGATTCAATGCCTTCGGCGGATACAACACCGTAGAGCTCAACTCCAAGACTATGTTCGGCCTCTCCCTGCCCAAAGACCTGATGGAGTTTGCCAAGAATACGACCAACGACAACTATGTCTTCGACGACATGGCTGTGCGTGCCTACTCCTACGCCGAGCTGGCTTTCGGCCACTCTCGCCAGATAGACGACCAGTGGCGCGTGGGTGCCAAGGTGAAGGCCCTCATAGGCGTGGGGCGGGCCGACGTGGAGGTGGAGGACATGCGCGCCAGCCTCGTGGGCGACACATGGATGCTCGAAGGCAAGGCCAAAGGACAGCTCAGCCTCAAGGGTGCAGAGCTCAGGAGCAAGGAGAAGGAGTATAAGACACGCTATGTGACCAGTGCCGGAGGCGCTCAGGTGCCGCAGACATACCAGAGGGTGGACGACGTCAAGGTCGACGGCGCTGGCATCGGCGGATTCGGACTGGGCATCGACCTCGGAGCGGTGTACAAGCTGGACGATGACTTCACCTTCAGCGCTGCCCTCACAGACCTGGGCTTCATCAGCTGGAGCAACAATGTGGTGGCTGAGACGCCAGGCGGACAGTTTGCCTTCGACGGATTCCACGACATGGCCGTGCGCGATGCCTATGCCACCACGGGCAATACATTCAGCGACAAGGGCGATGAGTATGGCGACCAGCTGGCCGACTTCCTCAACCTTGAGAGCAAGGGCGACCAGGGCGGGCGTACCACGGCACTTGCTGCCACGGCATCGCTCGGTGCGGAGTATAAGCTGCCAGCCTACGACAAGATCTCTTTCGGACTGCTTGCACAGCAGCGATTCAACGGCAAGTTCTCCTTTACCGAGGGCAGGCTCAGTGCCAACTGGCGACCACTGGGATGGCTCAACGGAGGTGTCAGCTTCGCAGCCAACAGCTACGCCACGAGCATGGGATGGATTCTGAACATCCATCCCAAGGGCTACAATTTCTTCATCGGCATGGATCACATCTTCGGCAAGCACACCAAGCAGTTCATACCGGTGAACAGTGCCAATGCCAGCCTGGCCCTTGGCATGAACATCACGTGGTAGATGTGTGCTGCAAAGGTGCGGGCGCTTCCCTCCCGCGAGATGCTAGATGTATTTTTCCTGGCCCGTCAGCTTCCTGAAGCGGCGGGCCATTGCTTTGAGGATAAAGCCGAAGTTGCCGTAGCGCACATTGAGCCACAGCTCCTCGAGCGACCGGCCAATCTTCGTGAGCGGATAGCCCCAGCCGTTGGCCTTATACATCCGGCGCCAGTAGCCAGCTTCTTCGATGACATAGCGCGGATGCCGCAGGGGGAAATCGATGTCGTGGCGCTGCATGGTGAAGAGCTTCTTCAGCCGGCGGGGCATGGTCTTGAACTCGGAGTAGTGGGCCGAGTCGGCCGATGCCCCCACGTTGTTTATCATGTTCTTCGTGGGCATGATGGCCAGTCCCGAGTTGAAGAGCATCGTGGCCCAGAACACACTCTCAAACTGCGGCTGCCCTGAGTCGCGGTGGTCGCGGCACATGCGGATGAAGTCCTTGCGGTAGCCGCGCTGCCTGATGAGCGCGTCGAGCTGGCGCATGGCGTCTTTGTCGTCGAGAAAGGAGTACTTGCTGTCCCACTGGCTCACCACACGGCGCCACGAGGCCCAGCCCCAGATGCTGAAGGCCGAGGTGAAGAAGTAGTCGTAGGGCACGTCGGGCGTCTGCTCGTCGACGTTGAATCCTGAGATCATCGTGATGCGCTCGTCGTCGGCGTAGCGGTCGAGCATCTCCTTGCAGAAGGGGAAGAACGACTGCGAGGGCACCACGTCGTCTTCCAGCACCATGCACTTCTCGGCCAGAGAGAAGGCCCACTGGTGCGAAGTATAGCCTGCCACCATGCAGCCCAGGTTCTGCTCCTGATAGTTGCGGCGCACATCGCACTCCCAGTCTATCTCTTCGTCGGCCACGATGCGGCGGCACGCCTCGATGCCAGCCATGTCGCGCTCGCCGCGCGGGCCGTCCTGGAAGAGAAACAGCCGCGAGGGCCGCGCTTTCCTTACTTCGTTGAATACTAGACGGAACGTGTCGCTGCGGGTGAAGAAGAGCAGCAGCACGGCCACGTCGGCTTTGGCGGGATATTTCTGTGTCATAGTCCTTTCTGTTTGATGGCGATAAGTCTTCGGTAGAGCAGGATGAGGGGACGGGCCAGACGGGGAGGCAGCCAGAACACCAGGCGGTCGTAGGGGCGTATCGCATACGCCTTTCTTCCGCAATGTACCTTGTCTTTGGGCGCATCGTCGCTCAGCGTCGTATTCCTCCCGATGGCATCCTTGTAATAAGCCGCTCTTACCTCGTATTTCCCTTCAGCGACAAACCGCTCATACTCCTTCAGCTGGTGCAGCACAAACGCCTCGCAGAACTCGCCCCATCGCGGTGCCAGCGTCTCGCGCAGCAGGCGGTCGTAGAGCTGCTCGCGCTGCAGGGTGTGGCGCCGGTTGTTGGGCAGCCCGAGGGTGTAGACGTAGGCCTGCTCGCGGATGAAGAACACGCGGGGCTGGCGCATGAGCACCTTCACCTGCATGAGCTTGTCTTCGCCCTCGATGATGTCGCGGGGCGTGTCGAGCACGCCGTCGAGCAGCTCGCGACGGAAGATGATGCTCCAGAGCACGGGGAAGCGGTTCTTGCCGGTGATGATGGCGCGTATGAGCGGTTCCACCGGCACGAAGCCTTCATAGACCACGGGCGACGCCACGCCCTCGTGTGTGCGGAAGGTAGCCACCACCTCGTCGGCGCCGGTGCGCTCAATGGTGTCGTAGAGCAGCTGCAGGGCGCCGGGCAGCAGACCGTCGTCGGCATCGACAAACATGACGTAGCGGCCCTGTGCCATGGCCACACCCTCGCGACGGGCCGCGGTCACGCCGCCGTTTGCTGTGTGCGCCACGCGGATGCGGCTGTCGTCGCGGGCCATGCGGTCGCACAGCTCGTCGGAATGGTCGGTGCTGCCATCGTCGACACACACCACTTCGAAGTGGCCGCTGAACTCTTGCGCGAGCAGGCTGTGCAGGCACGGCGCGATGTATTCGGCCTTGTTGTAGACGGGGATGACGATGGATAGGTGTGGCATGGCGTAACGTTTTTATTCTGTAGTCTGTCGTGTGCGAGCGCCCCTGCGGATGTACTGCAGGCACTCCTCGAGTATGGCCACGTGGAGCAGGCGCATGGCTGCATAGTAGAGTGCAGCGGCCGTGACGACACGGGCAGCAAGCAACAGGCCGTGTGCCACGCGTGGTGCGAGGCCGGCGAGCAGTGGCGACAGGGGAAGCGTGACTGCAAAGGTGGCGCCCATCACTGTGGCGGCAATGACGAGGAAGGGCACGGTGTCGCGCAGCAGGTCGGTCCATCTCAGCCCGATGATGCGGCGGGCGAAGGGCTGCCAGGCGGCCAGCCATAATATATTAAATAAGGTGTAGGCCACCACCATGCGTGTGATGCCCTGCCGGTAGAACAGCAGGATGACGGCCAGTTGCAGTATGACCTGCCCCACGTTGAGCCACATGTTGACGTCGCTGCGTCCGTGGCTGATGACCAGGTTCTGCATGAGTGTGTATAGCGGCATAAAGGCGCCGCTGAGGCAGAGCACTTGCAGCAGCGGCACGCAGCCGGCCCATGTCTCGCCGATGGTGCAGAGGATAAACTCGCGCGCCACCAGTGCCAGGCCGAAGAGCGCCGGGAACGACAGAAACGAGGCGAAGCGCACCATCTTGCGGAACACCTGCAGCTCGCGGTCCTTCTCTTCCCTGACCGAGACCAGCACGGGCTGGGCCACCTGGGCGAGCATGCCGCCCACGGTCTGGAAGGCCATCTGGTCCCACTTGTAGGCCTGGAAGAAGTTGCCCACCACGCGGGGGTCGCGGAAGAGTCGTCCGAAGACGACGGTGAGCATGTTCTGGTTGACGGTGTTGACAATCATCGTGACCAGTATCTTCATGGAGAAGGAAAACGTCTGCCTGATGTAGCTGAACGAGAATGTGAGTCTCGGCCGCCACCTGACGTAGGCGAAGCGGCCCGCGACGAGCACTGCCGCCCCCACCACCTGCTGCCAGGCCAGGCTCCAGTAGCCCATGCCAGAGAGTGCCATGACGATGGCCGTGGTGCCCGAGAGCAGCAGCGACGTGATGTTGACGATGGTGATTTCGCGGTTCATCATGTTCTTCACCATGTAGGCGTTGGTCGATATGCCGAACGACGAGATAAAGAACGCCAGGAAGAGCAGGCGCGCGAGCTGTGTGAGCCGTGGCTGGTGGAAGAACGCGCTGATGAGGGGTGCTGCCAGGAAGAGCAGTGCGTAGAGTGCGGCGCCCATGAGTATGTTGAACCAGAAGACGCTGTTGTATTGCCAGTCCTTAGGCTCCCGCTCGTTGATGAGTGCCGTGGAGAATCCGCTGGACTGCAGGTTGCCCGCCACGGCAGCGAAGATGGCCAGCATGCCTATGAGTCCGGTGTCTTCGGGCGTGAGGTGGTTGAGCACCACGAGACCTATGAGCAGGTTGAGCACCTGCATGGTGCTGTTGTTCACAGCACCCCACATCAGTCCGCGGGCCGTCTTTTGCTTCAGGTTCTCCATAATTCATGTGCAAAAATAGTATAAAAAAACCGATAATCAAAAGTTTTTGCTTACTTTTGCATCTCAGAATGAGAAAGATTACCGATATCCACGAGCTACGCGCCATCCAGATGGGCATCATGGACGATGTGCATCGCTTCTGTGAGCAGCACGGGCTGCGCTACTTCCTGAGCAGCGGCACGCTCATCGGCGCCGTGCGCCACGGTGGCTACATCCCCTGGGACGACGACCTTGACATCTACATGCCGCGTCGCGACTACGAGCTGTTTCTGCAGCAGTACAGCGACCCTGCGGGCCGCTTCCGTGCCATCGACCCCCAGCACGAGCCGCACTACTACTACACCTTTGCCAAGGTGATAGACCGGCGCACGCTGATGGTGGAGCAGGAGACGCGGGGCTACGAGATAGGCGTCTACATAGACATCTTCCCCGTGGACTACGTGAGCGACGACCCCAAGGAGCGCGAGCGCGTGTTCCGCAGAAAGAAGCTGCTCTACAAGATACGGCGCTGCAAGATTTCTTCCAGCAACCCCTTGCGCTCGCGCCTGGCCTATTTGGTCTATAAGTATTGGCCCCTGTCGGTACAGCAGGTGGAGCGCAGGATAAGGCAGCTCATCGTCCTCGGCAATCCCACGGGCACGGTGTGCAACATGACGGAGGCTGGCCCTGGGGTGAAAGGGTGCTTCCCTGCCGAGGACATGGTCTCTGCCGTAGATGTAGACTTTGAGGACAGGCACTACAAGACGATGGTGGGCTACAAGGACTACCTGACCCGCACCTACGGCGACTACCTGACGCTTCCGCCCGTGGAGCAGCGCGTCACCCACAAGTTTGAGGCGTGGTGGAAGTAGCTTGCTGCTACGCCATGACGTGCTGTCCCCATGACATGACACGGTCGATGGTGGGCGTGGCTACGCCTTTCTCGTGGGCCAGCTGCTGCACGAAAGCCAGGCCGAAGGGGAAGTCTTCTGTGAAATAGCGACTGTGGAAGTCGGGCGTGTAGCCCCCTTCCACTTTTTTCATAGGTGCCTCAATGCCCTTGAATGCCTCGATGCTGCGTAGTTTGGCGGCGAGAGAGCCGGCATCGGTGCTCTCGTAGTAGTCGAGCACGGTGGGTATGCTTCCCCGGCGCACGGGCAGAACAGCGAGCAGCTGCTGTAGCTCGGCATCCATGCCGATGTAGAGCTGTGCGGCCTCTTCAGTCCACTCCTCGTAGAACAGTGGCACTCGCCGGCCGACGATGCCCGGATGCCAGTCTTTCCATAAGTCGTAGAGACGGGCAGGATGCAGCAGTGGGTTGCTGTTGGACAGCGCTGCCTCGTAGAAGCTGTCGAGCAGGCAGATGGGGGTGCTCAGCATCTGCTCCATGGTCTTGCGGAATGCATCGGCGTCTGTCATGTGCTCCACGGCCATGCTTAGGCTCTCTTTGTAGCCCATGAGGCGTGCGCGGTGTCCATAGTCTTCCACACGGGCGATGAAGGGTACGCGCTGAAAACCGAACAGTGGCTGTGCAGGAGGCAGCAACTCCATGGCTTCGAAGAAGAAGCCTGTGCTGCTCACCACACTTCCCACGGCAGTTTGTGGTGGCAGGAAGTGTCGTATCTGCATGATGGTGGGGCGTATGGCATAGCCAGGCAGGCACAGCCACACGATGTCGGCTTGGCCGACGGCCTCTCTTGCGTCGCCATACAGTCCTTTCAGCTGGCCTGTGTAGGTGGTGCTGTCAGGAGCTTCGATGATGAGCTTGTGGCTCCAACGCTCGGGATGACGGGTGAGCAGCACTACATCGTGCACCCCCTGTGCCGCAATGAATCCTGCCACCACGTGCCCCAGGTTGCCACCGCCACAGATGCATATCCTCATTTCCCGAATTGTTTTAGTCCTTCCACCAGCCGTGTGTTGTCTTCATGGTTTCTCACGGCTATGCGCATGTACTGTCGCGAGGGGTCCAGTCCGGGCTTGCCGCTGCAGTCGCGCGTGAGGATGTTGTGCTGCTTGAGCATGTAGACGACTATCTCGGCAGCCCTGTAGGGGGGCTGTACCTCGCAGAGGAAATAGTTGGCCTGCGAGGGCATGACGCGCAGGAAGGTCACCTCTCGCAGCTGCTCTTCGAAGCTGTCGCGCTCGGCCACAAACTTCTGGCAGGCGCGCTGGTAGTCGGCCTCGTGCTTGTTGTATATCTGCATGAAGAACTCGGCGAAAGAGTTGAGGTTCCAGATGCTCACCTCGCTCTTCAGCCGCCTGATGAGTGCCTTGTCGGCCGAGGCGAGTATGCCCAGGCGGAGTCCGGGCACGCCGTAGCTCTTGGAGATGCTCTTCATCACGGCCATGTGCGGATGGGCTTCTAAGAGTGCGTCGCTGAGCAGGGAGTTGGTGGCATATCCCTCGCTGAAGTCTACGAAGCTCTCGTCGACCACGAGTCTGATGCCTCGCTCTTCGCACCACTGGGCCATTCGGAGCACGTCGCTCTTGGCGATGAAGTTGCCCGATGGGTTGTCGGGGTTGACGAGCATGATCTGCGTGATGTCCTTGTCGGCGAAGTAGGCCATGAGGTCGTCGGCCGTGTAGCGGTAGTCGGTGTTCTGCGGTACGAAGGTCGCCTGCCGGTCGCGGTCGTAGCGGTTGGGATACTCCTCAAAGGTGGGCCGTATGAAACCGATGCGCCCCTGCGACTGCTCCATGAGCACCTTGATGAGCTCTGCTGCGCCGTTGCCTGGCACGATGTGGTCTTCGCTCACACCGAAGCACTTGCTGGCCAGCAGCGTGTTGACCTTCATGCCCGACGGATACTCGGTGAGCAACGTGTCGAAGTTGGCCCGCAGCTCGTCCTTCATGCGTCGTGAGGGGAAGTAGGGGTTGACCAGGTAGCAGAAGTCGAGCATCTGCGGGAATCGCCAGAAGCCGCCGTAGCGTCCGTAGTACTTGCGCAGCACGTCGTGCTCACTGGCAAAGAGTGCCTCGGCGATGTCGAGGTCCTGCTTGTCGTCTATCTCGTACCACTTCTCCGCTCCGATGGGCAGTGCCTTCATGTCGTGGCTGTCGAGCAGCGAGATGATGCGCAGCACGTTCTCGTAGTACTCGTTGTTGCCCACGGCCTTGGTGTAGGCGTTGAGGAAGGGCACGTACTTCTTCTGCGAGAACTCGCGCGAGAGCTTGTAGATGTTCACCGTCTTGTAGTACTGCTGTGCGTCGGCATAGTCGAAGGCGTCCTTGGAGATGAAGTTCACGATGTTTCTCTCGTCGTCCATGCGCACCATCGTGCCGTCCATCCACGACTCATACTTGGCCACGAGTGCCAGGTTGGGGTAGGGGTCGTCGATGATCATCGGTATGAGGCGGTCGCTGAAGATGAGGTCGCTCTCGATGAGCAGTGTGTCGTCCTGCTGCAGCCGGTCTTTCACGAGCGAGAGGGAGTAGATGTTGTTTGTGCGGTCGTAGACGGGGTTCTCGGCATACTCTATCGTGAGCCTGTCGTCGTAGCGCTGCCCGATGTGCTGGCGGAGCTCCAGTCCCTTGTATCCCACGACGATAGTCACGCGGCTGAGTCTTTCGCGTGCCAGCTGCGTGAGCAGTCGGTCGATGAGGCTGATGCCGTTGACCTGCACCATGCACTTGGTGTTCTCCCGTGTGTATTCTCCTAGCCTGCGGCCCATGCCGGCCGCGAGTATGATTGCTTGCATAGTTAGTCTTTCGTTGTTCTGCTTACATGCCCCACACCGTGATGGTGTGTCCGTTCAGCGTGCGTGGCTCGTGCCAGAGTCGCTCTTTCCAGGTGTGCAGCACGAGATACTTGCGCTGTCGTATCAGCAGCAGCACTTCGTCGAGGTCCAGTCGGCTCAGCGGGTCTATCTCGTAGTGTATGTCGGACTGGTTGGGCCCTGCCGTATTGAAGAACTTCTCCATAGCGAGTTTTCCTCTTTCCTGTACTACAAATCAACTTTCACGAGAGGGTGGGGCGGGGGATGAAGTGTGTGCTTCATCCCACCTGTGCTCCTGTCCTGACGTCCTTGGTGGTGGTGACTACGCTGAGCGACTCGTCGCTGTCCACTGCCGAGAGTATCATGCCCTGGCTCTCTATGCCCATCATGCGGCGCGGCTCGAAGTTGGCCACGAAGAGTATGCGTCGCCCGATGAGCTCCTCGGGGTTGTCGTAGTACTGGGCGATGCCCGAGCAGATGGTGCGTGGCTGTGCTGTGCCGTCGTCGATGGTGAACTGCAGCAGTTTCTTCGACTTCTTCACCCGCTGGCAGTCGGTCACCAGTCCCACGCGTATGTCGAGCTTCTCGAAGTCGTCGAAGCTCACGGTGGGCTTCACCTCGGCCGGAGCCCACTGTGCTGCCTCGTTGGCCTTCTTGGTGGCCTCGAGCTTGTCGAGCTGTCGCTGAATGACGTCGTCTTCTATCTTCTCGAACAGCAGTTGGGGCTCGCCCAGCTGGTGGCCGGCCTGCAGCAGGTCGGTCGAGCCGAGCTGCTCCCAGTCGAACGACTCGATGCCGAGCATCTCGCGCAGCTTCTTGCTCGAGAAGGGCAGGAAGGGCTCGAAGGCGATGGCCAGGTTGGCCGTGAGCTGCAGGCAGATGTTCAGTATGGTCTCGCAGCGTGTGGGGTCGGTCTTCCATACCTTCCACGGCTCGCACTCGGTGATGTAGCGGTTGCCGATGCGGGCCAGGTTCATGGCCTCAAACTGGGCGTCGCGGAACTTGAACTGCTCGAGCAGTGACTCCACGCGCTCCTTCACGTCCTTGAACTCGTCGAGGGCCTGTCGGTCTACGTCCTGCAGCTCGCCACAGGCGGGCACCACGCCGTCCCAGTACTTCTTCGTCAGCTGCAGGGCGCGGTTGACGAAGTTGCCGTAGATGGCCACCAGCTCGTTGTTGTTGCGGTCCTGGAAGTCGCGCCACGTGAAGTTGTTGTCCTTCGTCTCGGGCGCATTGGCCGTCAGCACATACCTGAGCACGTCCTGCTTGCCGGGCATGTCCTCCAGATACTCGTGCAGCCAGACGGCCCAGTTGCGCGACGTCGAGATCTTGTCGTTCTCCAGGTTCAGAAACTCGTTGGCGGGCACGTTGTCGGGCATGATGTAGCCGCCGTGGGCCTTCATCATCACGGGGAAGATGATGCAGTGGAACACGATGTTGTCCTTGCCTATGAAGTGCACCAGCCGTGTGTCCTCGTCCTGCCACCACTTCTGCCATGGGCCCCACTTCTCGGGCTCGCGCTCGCAGAGCTCAACGGTGTTCGACACGTAGCCTATGGGCGCGTCGAACCATACGTAGAGCACCTTGCCCTCGGCACCCTCGACGGGCACGGGGATGCCCCAGTCCAGGTCGCGCGTCATGGCGCGGGGCTGCAGGTCCATGTCGAGCCACGACTTGCACTGTCCGTAGACGTTGGTGCGCCACTCCTTGTGCCCCTCGAGTATCCACTGCCGGAGCCACTCCTGATAGTCGTTTAGCGGCAGATACCAGTTCTTCGTCTCCCGCAGCACGGGCACCTCGCCCGTGTCCTTCGAGCGCGGGTCTATCAGCTCGGTGGGCTCCAGGGCGCGCCCGCAGCCCTCTTCACACTGGTTGCCGTAGGCCTTCTTGCCGCAGTAGGGGCAGGTGCCCACCACGTCGCGGTCGGTAAGAAACTTGCCCGTCTTCTCGTCGAAGAACTGCTTGCTCACCTGCTCCACCAGCTTGCCCTCGTCATAGAGCTTGCGAAACCAGTCGGCGGCAAACTTATGGTGGGTCTTCGAGGTGGTGCGGCTGTAGATGTCGAACGATATGCCGAACTGCTCGAACGACTCCTTGATGAGCTTATGGTAGCGGTCGACGACGTCCTGCGGGGTGATGCCCTCCTTGCGGGCACGCTGGGTGACGGGCACGCCGTGCTCGTCGCTGCCGCCGATGAAGAGCACCTCGCGCTTCTTCAGACGCTGGTAGCGCACGTAGATGTCGGCCGGCACGTAGACGCCGGCCAGGTGGCCAATGTGCACACCGCCGTTGGCGTAGGGCAGAGCCGACGTCACGGTGATGCGCTTGTACTGTTTCTTATCCATATACCTTATTATATATATTATTGTTGTTTGGGCTGCAAAGTTACACATTTTCTTTGATAAAACTTCAGGTGTGCCTGCTGTTTTTTCTCTCCAGCGCCTAAAAAAACACCTGCTTGTTCTTGCATTTTCATGCGCTTGCTCTTGCATTTTTATGAAAACGGAGCCGGTTCCAGCCTCCATGCCCTTCGATTTACCCTCTAAACGAGCCCCGTTTACACCCTAAACGAGCCCCGTTTACACCCTAAACGAGCCTCGTTTACCCCCTAGACGGGGGTCGTTTACCCCCTAGACGGGGGGCGTTTAGGGGGTAAAACTCAACAATTCACATTTGTTAAGGGAATTATTTTGACTTGAAATTCGTAACATCTTTATTTTCAATATGTTGCAAAAGTGCTATTTTTATGCGTTCATCCTTCCAGCCTGTTCCTGAAACTTCACTCATCTGTCTCCAAACAGTATTGAACCAAGGACGGGACTGCTTCTCAGAATGGAACTTACAACGAGACATGATGAATTCTTTGCCCATACCTGAGCTGTTGTAAAAAAAGGGCAAAAGAATAATTTTTCCTAATAAACAAAGCAAAATGAGCCATAATCCAGTGATTATTGCTAAATTTGCACGTATAATCAAATCTTTATATGATGATACTTACTACGACACAACAGATTGAGGGTTGCACCATCCGCGAGTACAAGGGTGTGGTGACCGGCGAAACGATTATCGGCGCCAACATCGTGAAGGACTTCTTTGCAGGTATCCGCGACATCGTGGGCGGACGCTCCAGCAGTTACGAAAAGGTGCTGCGCGAGGCAAAAGACACTTCCATGAAGGAGATGACGGAGCGTGCCCAGGCCATGGGTGCCAATGCCATTGTGGGCATCGACATAGACTATGAGACCATCGGCGAGACCATGCTGATGGTGGCTACCAGCGGAACGGCGGTGGTCATCTGACGCGCATCGGCAGCTCCTGCCTTTGCATCGCCAAGACCCACCCCGCCGGAGTTACACCTATTATAATATATAAAGACAGCCTATGGCACAACAGAAACTGCGCTTCGCCCTCTTTGGCAATGTGTATCAGCAGCACAAGTCGCTGGCTGTGAGCTCACTGCTGAGCTGCCTGCGCCAGCATGATGCCGAGGTGCTCATCGACGAGGAGTCGGCTTCGGCCAGCGAAATCTTTGCCGGCGCCATCCAGGACAACGACCGCGGCACCATCATCGGTCGCCGCTCCTTCGGTAAGGGTCTCGTCCAGCAGCCTATCTCGCTGCACGACGGTTCTATGATTCGCCTCACCATTGCCCGCTACTACAGCCCCTCGGGACGTTGCATCCAGAGACCCTACACTTCGGGCGACGACCGCAGCTACGAGGAGGATCTCATCTACCGCTATCAGCACGGTGAGTTCTTCTCGCAGGACAGCATCAAGCACGAGGGTCCCGAGTTCCATACTTCCAACGGTCGCGTTGTCTATGGCGGTGGTGGTATCACGCCTGATATCTTTGTCGGCGAGGATACCACGGGTGTCACCTCTTATTATAAGGAGGCATCTATGACCGGACTCATCCTCCAGTTTGCTTACGAGTATGTCGACGACAACCGTCCACAGCTCTCGAAGTACAAGACCAAGAAGGAGCTCCTGGCCTATCTGAAGAAGCTCAACACCGTCGAACTCTTCGCATCCTATGCTGAGAAGAACGGCCTGAAGCGTCGCAACCTGATGATTCAGAAGAGCCACGCCCTCTTGGAGCGCTACATCAACAGCCGCCTCATCTACAACGTCCTTGATGAGGAGGCCTGGACGGAATACCTCAACGACGACGACCCGGCCATAAAAGAAACTCTCCGTGTATTTAACAACGGAGAGTCGTTCCCCCAGCCGCCGGCTGAGAAAGAATGAAAAAAACGTCCCCCTTCAGATGATCTGAGGGGGCGTTTTTTT
>CAJOHP010000014.1 GCA_905234355.1 uncultured Prevotella sp.
GTACAGATAAGAGGCATCCTTATCCGCCTTTTTGATCATCAGCGCAATGGCCTTCGACGCATCGAGCGGCGAGCCTCCGCCGACGCCGATGACGAAATCGACGCCATTTGCGATGCCAAAATCCCTGGCTTTCATGATTGTATTGACCGACGGGTTCTCCTCGACCTCATTGAAGACGACATGCTCGACCCCTGCACTATCCAGGGCGGCTTTGATGTCGTCGTAGGAGCCATTTGCAAATGCAGACCTGCGGCCCGTCACGATCAGGGCCTTCTTGCCGAATTTCGCGAGGTCCGCGGCGTGATTTATCACAGCGTCTTTTTCCTCATACACTTTCACAGGCATATAAAACATGGACATAAAGTTACCTCCTTGAGCTTGTACTCACAGCATGGCAATTGCGGAACGACGCGCTTTCGATAAATTCATTCCCCGAAAAGCTTCTGCCCGGCTGCGGATTGTTTCCTCCACCGACGAGTGCCACCTGCGAGATGGTGTGGTGCGGGGCGCGAAACGGCCGCTGACTGATGAGGCTGGTGCCACGGGCCAGCTTGCCCGCCACGCTGTGTATCTGCGTGGTCTCCAGGCTCTCGGCTAGCGACAATGGAGGCAATATGCCAGGCAACCGCTTGGCCAGCATTGACTTACCGCTGCCCGGCGGCCCTATCATGATAAGGTTGTGCCCACCGGCTGCTGCCACTTCCAGGGCACGCTTCACGCTCTGCTGTCCGCGCACATCGCTGAAGTCGAGCTCGAAGTGGTCTTGCTGCTCATAGAACTCACGGCGGGTATCGATGACGGTGGGCTGATAGCTTGTGTCGCCGTTGAGAAACTTCAGCACGTCGGCAAGGGTATCCATGCCGTAGACCTCCAACTGATTGACGACGGCCGCTTCGCGCACGTTCTGCTGCGGCACGATAAGTCCACGAAACTTCTCCTTCCTGGCCCTAATAGCGATGGGCAGTGCTCCGCGGATGGGCTGCAGATGGCCGTCGAGCCCCAGCTCACCCGCAAGCATATAGCTGGCTATGCGCTCAGTGGCCACCTGACCACTACAGGCAAGGATGCCGATGGCCAAAGGCAGGTCATAGCCCGACCCCTCCTTCTTGATGTCGGCAGGCGACAGGTTGACGGTGATGTCGCTCACGGGCAGCCGGTAGCCAATGTTCTGCGTAGCGGCGCGAATACGGTCGTAGCTTTCTTTTACCGCAGCATCGGGCAGGCCCGTCATGTGGAACTGCATCCCTCGGGTGATGTTCACTTCCACTGTGACGGTGGTTGTCTCCAGGCCATTGACTGCAGTGGTATAGGTCTTGGTAAGCATGGTGGCTATTTTTTGGACAAAGGTACAAATATTTTCCGAATGAGAAAAAAATCTGTATATTATTTTGTAAGAAAATCAGTAGTGGTCTCCATCTTGATGTTTTTGACTGAGGAAAAGGTGAAAACCGATGTAGAAAAGAAGCCCGAATGAATCGGGCTTCTGTGAGTTGCGGAGGCAGGACTCGCGCTCGGCCCGAAGGGACGCTTCGCTTTGCGAAGAACGGCGACCGGGAGCACGTGAAGGGTTCTGCCGGAGCAAAACGAAAGAAGCCCGAAAAACTTCGGGCTTCTGAGAGTTGCGGAGGCAGGACTCGAACGTGCGACCTCCAGGTTATGAGCCTGGCGAGCTACCAACTGCTCCACTCCGCGATATAACGAAAAAATGAGGTTCTAAATGTACCTCTCATTTTTGTGGGTGCAAAGGTACTGCTTTTTTGCGAGATACGCAAATTTTTATCCAACTTTTTTGCTTTTTGCCGTATTTTTGCGTATTTCTTTTGGCGGTTCAAAAGAAATAGAGTAAATTTGCACACTGTACTTACCCTGTGCAATACAAACATAGGCGTAAACATAATTCATGGGAGGCAACAACGCATGTCGATAACGAAAACAAGACAATTGCTGGTGGACGTTGCAAGGCAACTCTTCGCAAAGAACGGACTGGAAAACACCACGATGAACGACATTGCCCAACAGTCGGGCAAGGGTCGTCGCACGCTATACACTTACTTCAAGTCAAAGGAAGACATCTACTATGCAGTCATCGAGACAGAGCTGGAGCGTCTCTCCGACAAGCTCGATGAGGTGGCAGCGCGCAAGATCAGCCCACAGGAGAAGGTCATCGAACTGATATACACTCACCTGAGCATGATCAGGGAGACGGTCGTGCGCAACGGCAACCTGCGTGCAGAGTTTTTCCGTAATATATGGATGGTAGAGAAGGTGCGCAAGCACTTCGACCTGGCCGAGGTGGAGCTTTTCCGGAAAGTGTTTGCCGAGGGTAAGGAGGACGGTGAGTTCGACATAGAGAACGTGAACCTCGTGGCCGACATCACCCACTATTGCATCAAGGGTCTGGAGGTGCCCTACATCTACGGCCGTATAGGCCACGGCATGACCGAGGAGGCCACAAAGCCGCAGGTGGCCAAGTTTGTGTATGGTGCTTTGGGAAAGCACATCAGCAAGCCGTAGCCGACCGGCGGTATTTGCTTCCCTTATGACAGCAAGAGGAGCCCAGGGCGAGTGGCCGAACACAACACAAAAGAAGCTCAAGACGCTTGTCTTGAGCTTCTTTTTTTTGCTATATGCAGCGTAGGGCTACTGCATGTCGTAGACCACCTGCATGAGTCGTTTGCCCAGCTCGTCGGCCTCAGCCATGGTCTGTGCCTCACTGTAGACGCGTATGATAGGTTCGGTGTTCGACTTGCGCAGGTGCACCCAGCGTGTGGGGAAGTCTATCTTCACGCCGTCAATGTCGTTGACCTTTGCCTCGGGGTCTTGTGCAAACATCTCCTTGACGCGCACGAGTATGGCGTCGACGTCGGTGTCGGGTGTGAGGTCGATGCGGTTTTTAGCTATCTGGTAGTCGGGGAAAGTGCGTCGCAGCTCTGTAGCTGTGCACCCCTTCTGTGCGAGTGAGGACAGGAATAGTCCTATGCCCACGAGTGCATCGCGGCCGTAGTGGCTCTCAGGGTAGATGACGCCGCCGTTGCCTTCGCCGCCGATGACAGCTCCCACCTCTTTCATCTTCGTCGTCACATTCACTTCTCCTACGGCGGCGGCGGTGTAGCACCCGCCGTGGCGCTCGGTCACGTCGCGCAGAGCGCGTGTCGACGACAGGTTCGACACCGTGTTGCCCGCCTTGTGCGACAGCACGTAGTCGGCCACGCTCACCAGCGTGTACTCCTCGCCGAACATCGTGCCGTCCTCGCAGATGAAGGCCAGACGGTCCACGTCAGGGTCGACGACGATGCCCAGGTCGAAACCGCCCTCGCGCATGCGCTGCATGATGCCTTGCAGGTTTTTCTCGAGCGGCTCAGGATTGTGAGCAAACTGCCCGTTGCACTCGCCGTTGAGTATCTCGTAGCTCACGCCGAGTGCCTCGAACAGTTTTGGCAGGATGATGCCTCCCACAGAGTTGATGGTGTCAGCACAGACGCGGAAGCGTCGCTGGCGTATAGTCTCGGTGTCGACGAGCTGCAGCTGCAGTACGCTGCTGATGTGTCGCTGGTCCATGGTGTCGTCGCGGGTCACACGTCCCAGCTGTTCCACCGATGCATAGTCGAAGTCTTCAGCGTCGGCAATGGCCAGCACCTCAGCACCGTCGGCTGCGGTGAGAAACTCGCCCTCGCTATTGAGCAACTTCAGCGCGTTCCATTGCGTGGGGTTGTGCGAGGCGGTGATGATGATGCCGCCGTCGGCCTGGTGCATGCGCACGGCCAACTCTGTAGTGGGGGTGGTGGCCAGACCGATGTCTATCACCTCATAGCCCATGCCCACGAGCGTGCCGCACACCACGTCGCGCACCATCGGTCCAGAGATGCGTCCGTCGCGCCCCACCACTATCTTCTTTGCGCCGCTCTTGCTGCGTGCGATGAATGTGGCATAGGCTGTGGTAAACTTCACGATGTCCAGTGGGTTGAGCGTATCTCCTGTGCGTCCGCCTATGGTGCCGCGGATGCCGGATATGGATTTTATCAGTGTCATAATGAAATCTGTATGTATGTGTATATGTATGTATGAATGAATGATTGTCGGCAGTGTGTCAGTCCGTCAGGTCTATCTTTCGCTCGAAGGTGATTTCGTAGTAGTAGGGATAGACATAGCTCGATGCCACGGAGTGTCCCTGTGTGTGTGGCACGATGAGCCTCACCTTGGCCACCTCGTCGTCGGCCTTGCGCGGACGTCCGACGCTGATGTATCTGAACGGCACGAGCCACCCCGGCGGCACCGACTCGCCGTATGTGCTGAGCATGATGCCTTCTACAAATGAAGCGGTGTATGTGCTACCCGCGCGACTGATGTTCATCTGGTCTACTACAGCCACTCGTGAGTCGTTGTAGACGGATGCCGAGTCGAAGATGGCTATTTCCAGGAATCTCACGAGCAGGTCAGTGCGCTCGCCGTCTTGCACGGGCTTTCCGCAGCCCTTGCGCACGATCTGCATGTAGACGCCGTTGTTGTCGAGATAGACAAACTGGTTGCGGCCCTTGGCCGTGTCGGTGGTGAAGCCCTGCTCTCGGAAGGCGTCTTCGCTGATGACGCTGATGCCCTGACGGTCAATAAAAGCGAGTATGGCGTCGCGCTCTTTCTCCTTCTTGTCGGCATAGGTCTCATAGTTGTTGCACGAGGCGAGCACGCCGAGCAGCAGCAGGCTGAGCAGGCAGAATAGGCTGTTCTTCATTCGTTCTTTATATATATAATAAGGTGGGGCCAATCATTCCCACAGTTAGGTTTGACATATAAATAATGTGAAGCGGCTGCAAAGTTACGAAAGAGTTGGGAGTTAGCAGGCAGTGTGTGCCGGATTTTAAGCATGTTTAACGCCTACAGCCCGGTCTTTTTCATGTGGTAAGCTCTTTCTCAAAGGTCTTGATGGCTTGTTCGGCCACTTTCACAGCCTCGTCGACGGAGCAGTAGAGGCGCCCGC
Source organism: uncultured Prevotella sp. (assembly GCA_905234355.1). GTDB lineage: Bacteria > Bacteroidota > Bacteroidia > Bacteroidales > Bacteroidaceae > Prevotella. The sequence goes on from CAJOHP010000014.1 coordinate 4,973, forward strand.
CGGATGCGTTGAGATGTCCGCCGCCGTTGAAGAACTGTGCGGCCATCTTGTTGCACGGAAACTGGTCAACCGACCTGAGCGACACCCACACGAGGTTGTCGCGCTCGGTGTCTTCGCGCAGTGAGATGCTCAGCCGCAGGCCTTTTATCTGCAGCGGCATGTTCACCAATCCCTCGGCGTCGCCCTTGACGAAGTGGAAGCGCTTGAGGTCTTCGCGCCGCAGGGTGAAGTAGCCGGCGTGGTGTGGGGCGTCGACGACAAGTCGCTCGTAGAGCACGAAGCCTGTAAGGCGCAGGCGGTTTTCCGAGTAGGTGTGATATACGTTGCGGTATATCTTGTCTTTGTTGATGTGCTTGGTGAGCAGCTGCGAGACGATGAAGTAGATGTCGCAGGAGTCGCTGTTGTAGGTGAATGCTCCTGTATCGGTCATCATGCCGCAGTAGAGCGGCACGGCGAAGTGCTTCTGCAGCTGCTCGAAGCCTCCCATCTGCCACACCAGGCGGAAGACGAGCTCGCAGGTCGACGACGCCTCGGGGTGCGACACCGTGACGGCGCAGTCCACCTGCGGGTCGATGTGGTGGTCGATGAGCACCTTGCGTGCCGGCGAGGCGTCGATGGCGGCCTGCATCTGGTCAGTGCGGCTTGTGGTGTTGAAGTCCAGGCAGAACAGCAGGTCGGCATGCTGCAGTGTCCAGTCGCAGCCCTCGCGGTGCTTGTCGTAGCGTATGACCTTATCGTTGTTGGGCAGCCAGTGCAGGTAGTCGGGATACTGGTCGGGCACGATGACCTGTGCCTGCTTGTCCCACACCACCCGCAGGTAGTCGGCCCATGCCAAGCAGGAGCCGATGGCGTCGCCGTCGGCGTTCTGATGACACACGCACACGATGGTCTCACTCTCTCTTATCAGTGCGCTCAACAGCTCGCACTGCTCTTTGGTAAGGATGTCTTTCAGCATAATCGGGTGCAAAGGTACGAAGAAGATGTGGAAAAGGCGAAAAAAAGAGCGGGAAAAAGTCAGTAGGCTTCTCTATACTTGCTCTCGTCCTTGTCGTCAAGCATGGAGAGGTATGACTGGTATCTGCTCTGGGCTATGTAGTGGTCGGCGAGGGCCTGCAGCACGGCACAGCCCGGCTCGTGGGTGTGGGTGCAGTTGGAGAAGCGGCAGTCGCGCGAGAAGCGGAATATCTCGGGGAAGTAGCCCGTAATCTCCTCCGGCTCCATGTCGAAGGTGCCGAAGCCCTTGATGCCTGGTGTGTCGATGAGATAGCCTGCGTGGTTGCTGGTGTCGTCGGGCGCGAGCGGTATCATCTCGCTGAATGTGGTGGTGTGCTGTCCGGCCTGATGCGCCTCGCTGATGGCAGCGGTGCGCAGGCCGGCGCCCGGCACGAGCCGATTGATGAGCGTGCTCTTGCCCACGCCGCTATTGCCGCTGAGCAGTGTGACCTTGCCTTCGAGCAGCGGCCGCAGTGGGTCCACGCCACTGCCCGTCTCGGCCGATATCTGCCGGCACTGGTAGCCTATGCTCTCGTAGAGGCCTACCATGAGCTGCTGGTAGTGCAGCAGGTCGGCATCGAGCACGTCGGTCTTGTTGAAGACAAGCACCACCGGCACGCGGTAGGCCTCGGCCGATGCGAGGAATCGGTCGATGAAGGTGGTGCTGGTCTGCGGCTGTGTGACGGTGACGACGAGCAGTGCCTGGTCCACATTGGCAGCGAGTATGTGGCTCTGCTTCGAGAGGTTGATGCTCTTACGGATGATGTAGTTGCGACGGTCGTCGATGCCGGTGATCCATCCCACGCCGTGCTCGCCCGGCTCTGTCCTGTCTTCTGTCCTGACGTCGACCCTGTCGCCCACAGCCACGGGGTTGGTGCTGCGTATGCCTTTCAGTCGGAAGTTGCCCTTCACCTTGCAGTCGAGGAGCTGGCCATCGTCCGTGCTGACGGTGTACCAGCTCCCTGTGTTTTTTACGACGAGTCCTTTCATCAGACGGTCATAATCTCCTTGTTCTTTGCCTCCATCAGTGCGTCGAGCCTCTTGATGTATTTGTCGTGTGCTTTCTGCAGCTCGAGCTCGGCATCCTTCTCGTTGTCCTCGGAGAGTCCGTCCTTGATGGCCTTCTTGAGCTTGTCCTTGATGTCGGCCCTGACGTTGCGCACCTCGACCTTGGCCTTCTCGGCTATCTTGTTGCACTGCTTCACGAGGTCACGCCGGCGCTCCTCGGTGGGCTGGGGGATGACGAGACGTATCACCTCGCCGTTGTTCTCAGGTGTGATGCCCACGTCGCTGTCCATGATGCCCTTCTCTATGTCCTTTATCTGCTTGCGGTCCCAGGGCTTGATGGCTATGGTGCGTGCGTCGGGACAGTTCACCGTGGCCACCTGGTTGAGCGGCACCATCGAGCCGTAGGACGACACCCTCACGCCGTCGAGTATTGCTACGTTGGCCCTGCCTGCACGGATGCGGTTGAGCTCCTCCTCGAGGAACATGGCGGCCATCTCCATTCTCTCTTCTGCTTTCTGCAGCGTTTCTTTCACGTCTATCATAATCGTTGTGCTTTATTGATGTTTTTTTGTTATGGTCTTACCAGTCATAGTTGTGCTTGCGGTCGTACCACATCACCCAGGAGTAGAAGGCTATGCCCACTACAATCCACAGACTAAGGAAATAGATTAATCCCATATTCTCTATATTCTTGATTTGTCAAACAATTTAAACCCGATAAAAGCAAATGTTGCAACAAATATGCAGCCGACACCTAACAGCATAGAGAAATCGTAATCTTGATTCACTATTGTAGTCAGTATGATTCCAGCAAACACTAGTTTCGACATGTCCAAACAGTACTTGCCATACAGTTGCATCATCAGTTCACGTTTCTTCTGCTTCATGCGTCTCTGTTTTTGCCCCCAAATTTAGTACAATTATTTGGAATGCGCAACAAAATGGTGTTTTTTTTGATAAAAAACGTTCAAAGTACATATTTTTTCGTGGAAAAAGACTACCTTTGCACTCCGTAACAAACATAAATCCATACCGACATGAAACGACTGAGAAAGACGCTCCTTGCCCTGTTTGCAGGTCTGAGCACAGCAGCCATGGCCGACGACTATGCCTACCTGACGGTGGAGCAGCAGGACGGTCAGACGAGTTTTTCCGTGAGCGAGATAAGCACCATCACCTTTGATGCAGCCTATATGAACGTGAAGCTGTCCGACGGCACGACTCAGCAGCTGCCGCTCTCGGCGCTGAGCAAGATGTACTTCAGCGATAACGGGCTCTCGGCCATCAGCCCGGCCTCGGTCCGTGAGACGCAGATAAGGCTCCAGAACGGCGTAGTGCATGTGACGGCCCAGCCCGGCACGCCCATCACCTTATATAATATAGGTGGGCAGGTCGTGCAGCAGATGACCGCTCAGGGCGACGACACACAGATGAACGTGGGCACGCTGCGGCAGGGCGTCTACATCGTGAAAGTGGGCACTACGACGAAAAAGATTATGAATAGATAGTGCATAAATCCTGCACAAAATCCTCCGAAACGGCACAAATACCACAATTGTGGTAGGGCAAATGCTCTTTTTGTGCTATTTCGGGGGTCGTTTTTTCCCCGTACCTTTGCATCGTCAGTCAGACACGACAGCAAGAGACCAACAGAAAACACCATTAATAACAACCAAAAAGAAGAAAGGACCCAGATTATGACAAAAAAGAAACTGCACTTCGAGACGCTCCAGCTGCACGTAGGCCAGGAACAGGCCGACCCCGCTACCGATGCCCGTGCCGTGCCCATCTATCAGACCACGAGCTACGTGTTTCGCAACTCCCAGCACGCTGCCGACCGCTTCGCTCTGCGCGATGCCGGCAACATCTACGGCCGTCTGACCAACTCCACCCAGGGTGTGTTTGAGGACCGCGTGGCAGCCCTTGAGGGCGGCGTGGCCGGTCTGGCCGTGGCGTCGGGTGCTGCCGCCGTGACCTACGCCCTGCAGAACATCGTGCATGCCGGCGACCATATCGTGGCAGCCGACAACCTCTATGGCGGCTCGTTCAATCTCATCACCCACACGCTGGCCGAGAGCGGCATCAGCCACACCATCGTCAACGTGAACGACCTCGCCGCCCTTGAGGCAGCCATACAGCCCAACACCAAGGTGGTGTATGCCGAGACCTTCGGCAATCCCAACAGCGACGTGACCAACCTGGACGCCGTGGCCGAGGTGGCCCATCGCCACAACATCCCGTTCATCGTCGACAACACCTTCGGCACGCCCTTCCTCATCCGCCCCTTGGAGCATGGTGCCGATGTGGTGGTGCACTCGGCCACGAAGTTCCTCGGCGGTCACGGCTCCAGCCTCGGCGGCGTCATCGTCGACGGCGGCTCGTTCGACTGGAAGGCCAATGCCGACCGCTATCCCTCGCTGGCCAAGCCCGACCCCTCGTACCACGGTGCCGTCTTTGCCGACGTGGCCGGACCGGCTGCCTTCGTCACCCGCATACGTGCCGTCATCCTGCGCGACACCGGTGCTGCCATCTCGCCCTTCAACGCATGGATTCTGCTGCAAGGACTGGAGACGCTCTCGCTGCGCGTGGAGCGCCATGTGGAGAACGCCCTGAAGGTGGTCGACTTCCTGTCGAAGCATCCGAAGGTGGCCAAGGTGAACCACCCTGCCCTACCCTCGCACCCCGACCACGCGCTCTACCAGAAATACTTCCCCAATGGCGGAGGCAGCATCTTCACCTTCGAGATAAAGGGCGGCGAGCAGGAGGCATGGCAGTTTATCGACGCCCTGCAGATCTTCTCGCTCCTGGCCAACGTGGCCGACGTGAAGAGCCTCGTCATACACCCCTATACCACCACCCACTCACAGATGACGCCCGAGGAGCTGAAGCAGCAGCACATCACCCCCTCTACCATCCGTCTGAGCATCGGCACCGAGCACATCGACGACATCATCGACGACCTGTCGCAAGCGCTCGACCGCATCTGAACCTTTCTCACCGCTATACCTATGCCAACAAAAAAGACAGCACTGATAACGGGTGCCAACAAAGGCATCGGATTCGGCATAGCACTACACCTCGGCCTCAGTGGCTGGACCATTGTCGTCGGTGCACGTGACGAGCAACGGGCCACCGCAGCCATGGCCAAGCTGCAGGCCCAGGGCGTGAGCGTGGCCGGATGGACCGACATCGAGCTGACCGACACCGACGGCATCCGACGAGCCGCCAAGGAGGTGGGCGAGCGTTTCCCCGGCCTGTCGCTACTGGTCAACAATGCCGGCATACCCGGCGACATGAGTGTGGACAGCCAGCACACAGCGCTGAGCGACATCCGCCAGACGCTCGAGGTCAACTTCGTGGGCACCCTTGCCCTCACCCAGGCACTGCTGCCACTGCTGAGCAGCAACGGCGGGCGCATCGTCAACGTCACCGTGCCTTCCGAGATCAGTCCCTACTGGCATCCGCTGGCCTACGTGGCCAGCAAGGCCGCCCAGAACGCCATGATGGGCGTCATGGCCACGGAGTTCGAGCAGCAAGGCACGCCCGTAGAGATATTCTCCGTCCATCCTGGTCCCACGACCACCGATCTGAACGGCAACATGGCACTGCCCGGGTTTCATGACATCGACACCGTAGGGCAGAAATTTGCCCAACTCATCAATGACGGCCAAAGCCATCAGGGAGCTTTCATTGAACTCTATCCCATCGTAAAAGAAGACTGACAATTACAAAAAAAACCAACGACCATGTCAAAGATAGCAAAACAGCTGACCGAGCTCATCGGCATCACCCCTCTCCTTGAGCTCAGCAAATATTCGGAGTCACAGGGTGTGGAGACGCCCTTGACAGCCAAAGTGGAGTATTTCAACCCTGGCGGCTCTGTGAAGGACCGCATCGCCCTGGCCATGATAGAGGATGCCGAGCAGCGGGGCATCCTGAAGCCCGGCGCCACCATCATCGAGCCCACGAGCGGCAACACCGGCGTAGGCCTGGCTCTGGTGTCGGCCGTCAAGGGCTACAGGCTCATCCTGACCATGCCCGAGACGATGAGCGTGGAGCGCCGCAACCTGGTGAAGGCCTATGGTGCCGAGGTGCGTCTCACCCCAGGCAAGGATGGCATGCCCGGCGCCATACGTGCTGCCGAGGAACTGCGCGACAGCATACCGGGCAGTGTCATCCTGCAGCAGTTTGAAAACGCGGCCAACCCCAAGCGCCACTACCAGACCACCGGCCCGGAGCTATGGGAGCAGACCGGCGGAGAGATAGACATCTTTGTGGCCGGCGTGGGCACCGGCGGTACCATCTCGGGTGTGGCCCGCTACCTCAAGGAGCAAAACCCGGCGGTGAAGGTCGTAGCCGTGGAACCGCTGTCGTCGCCCGTGCTCAACGGCGGACAGAGCGGTCCGCATAAGATACAGGGCATCGGTGCCGGCTTCGTGCCCAAGACCTACGACGGCAGCCTGATAGACGAGGTGTTCGACGTAGACAACGACGACGCCATCCGCACCGGCCGTCTGCTGGCCCGTCAGGAGGGACTGCTCGTGGGCATCAGCAGTGGTGCCGCAGCCTACGCCGCAGCACAGGTGGCCAAGCGGCCGGAGAACAAAGGCAAGCGCGTCGTCGTGCTGCTGCCCGACACCGGCGAGCGCTACCTCTCCACCGTGCTCTACGCCTTCGACGAGTACCCGCTCTAGAGATGAAAAATGAGAGATGAGAGATGAGAGATGAGATGAAAAATGAGAGATGAGAAATGAGAGATGAGAAATATGATTACCATGCTAAGAGTAGCTATCGCCATCGCTCGCGGTCTTGTTGCATAGCAGTCTAATCATATTTCTCATTTTTCATTTCTCATCTCTCATCTCATCTCATCTCATGGTTCCGTGTTCTTGAAGACGACAAACATTACGCCTGTCGACACGAAGCCCAAGGCGATGGCGGCTATGAGAAATGCATGCAGGCCCAGTGCGCCGCTGAAAAAGAGCACGAGCAGCATGGCAAGGAGAAACGACTCCAGGGCTGCCACCATCAGAATGGCTTTCTTTCTGTTCATGTTCATATAGACGTGCTTATTTTGCTTTATATACAAGAAATGTGAAAACGGCCACCACGGCCACAATCAGTGCCGTGCAGAACAGTGCGGGCACGGCCGTGTGAAACAGCGCCATCTGGCTGAGCAGTGCCCCCATGGCAAGCGTGAGCAGCAGGAAGAGTATGGCCATGATGCGCATCATGCGCACTACGAGCCATGCCTGCCGCTCGTTTTTTATGCTCACCGGCAGGTTGACCGTGTGGGGGAAGTAGGCCCCGAGGAGCATGCCCGCCCCGATGACGGTAGTGATCAGGCAGGGCAGCACCATGGTGTATTTACTGCCCCAGCCGTCGGGCGTGCCCGAGAGACTGAAGTGTACGGCCACCGTGTCGGGCGCACGCATGAGCAGCACGACGATCAGTGCCCACACTGCCACGGCCAGCACCACGAAGGCCACCTCAAACATGGTGCCTTCCGCTGTGCGAACGATATTAAACTTTTGCTTCTTCATCATCGTTTCCTTTTTTCTTTTTGGGCAGACGCCGGGCCCGCCGCAATGCCTCGGTGATGATCCATTGCAGCTGGCCGTTGGTAGAGCGGAACTCATCGGCCGCCCACGCCTCGATGGCGTCCATCGTGTCGCTGTCGACACGGAGTATGAAACTCTTTGTTTTCTTCTCTGCCATTACCTCGTGTGTGCGTGTGGCTGCTAATGGTTCAGTGTGCCAGTGTTGACTACCGGTTGAGCCGAGTCGTCGCCGCAGAGCACCACGAGCAGATTGCTCACCATGGCTGCTTTCTTGTCGTCGTCGAGCTCCACGACGCCCTCGCTGGCCAGCTTGTCCAGGGCCATCTTCACCATCGAAACGGCTCCCTCCACAATCTTCTCACGGGCAGTGATGATGGCCGAGGCCTGCTGCCGGCGCAGCATCACGGCGGCTATCTCGGGGGCATAGGCCAGATAGTTGATGCGGGCCTCCACCACTTCTATGCCGGCCAGGGCGAGCCGCTCGTCGAGTTTCTGCTCGAGCTGCTCGTTGATTTCCTCGCCGTTGGAGCGCAGCGTCAGGTCGTCACCCTTAGAGTCCTCGTCGTCGTAGGCATACTGCCCGGCCACCTGCCGCAGGGCAGCGTCGCTCTGCACGCGCACAAAGTTCTCCAGCGCGTTCATGATGCTCTTCACGTCGGTGCCTATCTGTCCGGCCTGCGTCGTGGCCATGGTCTGCGAGTCCACCTCGAAGAGGGCCTTGTAGGTGTCCTTCAGTTTCCAGACCAGCACCAGACCGATCATCACGGGGTTGCCCGTCTTGTCGTTCACCTTGATGGGCTCGGCGTCGAGGTTGCGGGCGCGCAGCGACACCTTCTTCGTGCTGTAGAAGGGGTTGATCCAGTAGTAGCCCGTCTGCGAGAATGTGCCGGCATACTTGCCAAACCACGTGATGACACGGGCCTCGTTGGGCTCGAGCATCAGAAATCCGCACCAGCATATCAGGTTGACAAGCAGCAGCACGATGCCGGCAGAGAGGAGCAGGCCGCCCGTGGCGTAATCTTCAGCATCAAGCCCGATGATGCCCAGCACGATGCTGGCGATGCTCACCAGAAACATGACGATGTCGACAAACAGCATCACAAATCCGTTGTAGATGCCTCCTTCAAACAGTTTCTCTTTTGTTTCCATAACAGTAAAGCATTAAAAAGTGATATCAAAATGATATTGCAAAGATATGCTTTTCTTTTCATTCCACAATGGTTCCGGTTTTATATTTAACATTATTTACAAGAAGAAGCAAAGTGAGCGTAAAAGAAACTTAGTACAAATGGATTTAGCTACAGCCCCACTGCGGTGTTCTATGTGTTGTACCCAGCTTTTGCATGACGTTTGCACTCCGCAGGCACAGGCTCATGGAAGGATGATGGCAGGCAACAGTCGCAATGCTGTTTTGTGAAGATATACGGTTACAATAAAGGTGGGTTCTATCACTCGACAGAACCCACCTTTATTTACTCCGAGAGCATGGTCACCTCTATACGTCGGCCCTGCCGGAGCAGTTCGGCGGCCAGAAGCCTGATTTCTTCGACAGTGATGCTCTCTACGAGCTGACAATAGTCCTTGTCGAAGTCGGCATCGTCGTCCAGCTGGTGCCAGACGATGTAGCTCCAGTAGTCGTTGGTGATGGCCATCTGTCCGTACTGCTTCACGAGATACCTCCGCACCTTGTCCATCGACGCAGGTTCCGGTCCTTTTTCGGCAATGACAGCCAGCTGCCGGTAGACGATAGGGTTGAGCTCTTCATAGCGTGAGGGGTCGGCATTGTAGGAAATGCGCAGCAAGGCCGTGGGCACATCGTCACGGGCGAGGTCGGCACTGACCGACACGCCGTAGGTACCACCTTTCTCTTCGCGCACGGAGTCGGTATAAGCAATCTGCAGTACGCGCTTGAGGAAGTCGAGCTTGAGATCTTCACGCGGAGTGAAGGGCAGGTCGGCCGTATAGAAGATGCTGACGTTGGCCAGCGGCGTGTCCATCTTCTTGGAAAACTTGGTCACGAAGTTGCCGTCCACAGGCTGTGCCACGTTGGCATAGTTGGTCTGCTCGCCCTTGTGTGTGGCTGGCAGCGAGGCCAGATAGCGGCAGAGCAAGGGCCGGAGCGAGTCGAGACAGACGTTGCCGATGATGACTGTCTTGAAATTGGCGGCGTCGGCAAACCGCTCCCTGTATATCTGCATTATCCGTTGGTAGCTCACACGGTCGAGCGTCTCAAGCCTGACAGGTTGGCGGCGGGGGTGATGGCCGTAGACTATGGCTGTGATGGAGTCGTTGTAATCCACACGGGGCGATGCGTTACGGTTGGTGAGAAACGAGCGTGTGCGGCCGAGGAGTCCCTGGAAAGCCTGGTCATCGCGCCGCGGCTGCGTGAAGTAGAGGTATGCCAGCTGCAACATGGTCTCGGTGTCTTTCACCGAGCTGGTGCCGCTGATGCTCTGCCCCCGGGCACCTACGCTGGGGCTCAGGCGCACCGTCTTTCCCGAGAGCATCTTGCGCAGTGTATTGGCGCTGAACCGGCCCACACCGCCCTCGCTGATGGCGCTGGCAATGAGCGAGAAGTTGGGAATGTCGTCGTCGCCGTAGAGCGAGGTGCCTCCGTCGGCACGCATGCTCAGTGTCACCTCGTCGGCCTGATAGTCGGTGGGTTTCACATAGACCTTCATGCCGTTGCTGAGCGTGAGACAGGTGAAGCCGTGCAGATAGGGCTGCTCGTCGACGATGGTGCCCGCGGCGCCCCCCGCTACCAGAAGGCTGTCTGCATATTCGGCTATGGTAGTCTGCTCCACGGGCTGTTCGGACAGTGGTGCATAGTGCAGGCGTTGCGTGGCCTCGATGGTCTGGCGCAGCTGGTCGGCAGTGGGCAGGACGATGCCCTCCTTGTCGGGTCCGTAGAGCACGGCCACCTGGTTACGGTCGGTAATCAGGTTGCGTGTGGCATGGTTCACCTCGTCGAGCGTCACTTCATCGGTCCACCGTCTCACCATCGCAATGCGGTCGGCGGCCGAGACCAGTGGCTCGCAAGCCAGGAAGTGGTTCAGGCAGCGGTTCACGTAGTAGCTGTTACGGCGGTTGTCGCGCTCGTTATACTGTCTCTCGGCTGCAGCTGTCTGTAGTTTTTTCGCACGGTCGAGCTCCTCCTGAGTGAATCCGTGCTGACGAGCACGCTCGGCCTCAGCCACACCGGTGATGATGCCGCCCAGCACATCGTCTGCCTTGCAGGAGACGCTCAGTGAGAATGCCTCCTTGGTGCGGCTCACGAAGAACATCGATGCCCGTGCGGTGGCGCTCACGAAGGGCGGATTGGCCTGCTGCCGCAGCTCGGTCAGACGGCTGTTGAGCATGGAGCCGATGAGTGCGTCGACGTAGTCGGAACGCAGGTAGGCCATGTCGTTCTTTTCGCCGTCGGGCGTGGCGTCACGCTTCATGTAGAGATGGGCCAGCACGATGGGCTGTTCCTTGTTGCGCTCAATAGCCACAATCATCGAGTCGTTGTCGCTCACAGGATAATAGACGCGCTCGGCCGGGTGCTTGGGCATGGGTATGGGGCCGAAGAGCTTCCTGATTTTCTTCTCCACAGCGTCCACGTCGATGTCGCCCACCACGATGATGCCCTGCAGGTCGGGGCGATACCACTTATGATAGTAGTCGCGCAGGTCCTGATAGGGGAAATGGTCTACGATGTCCATCGACCCGATAGGCAGGCAGTCCTCATATTTAGTACCTTTATATATAGTGGGCATGGCATTTTCCATCATGCGCTGCATGGCCATGCCTGCACGGCGTGTGCGCCACTCCTCGTGTATGACGCCCCGCTCCTTGTCTATCTCGGCATCGTCGAGCAGCAGGTAGTGGCTCCAGTCGTGCAGTATGAGCAGGCACGAGTCGAGCACGCCCACGCGCTTGCTTACCGGTGCCGAGCCGATGTGATAGACGGTCTGGTCGACACTGGTATAGGCATTGAGATTGGTGCCAAACTTCACGCCTATGGTCTCGCACCAGGGCACGATGCCGAGGCGTGCGCCCTGACCGGGAAAGTTTTTCGTGCCGTTGAAGGCCATATGCTCCAGGAAGTGTGCCAGGCCGCGCTGGCGAGGCTCCTCGAGTATGCTGCCCACACGCTGGGCAATGTAGAAGTCGGCCAGCCCCGCCTCCTTGGCGTTGTGCCGGATGTAGTAGGTCAGTCCGTTCTTCAGCTTGCCTGTGCGAAAGGCGGCATCCTGAGCCAGCGGCTGTGCCAGTGCCACGACAGCGGCACTCAGCAGCAGCAAAGTGAAAAATTGCTTCTTCATAACTGTATGTTTGTAGTCTGATAAAAATGTTTCGGCCACAAAGGTATGAAGAAAAAAGAAGAAAAAAGAACTTTTTCCGTCTGGAAACACTCATTTTACCCAATATTGAGTATTGTGCGTATGGGAAAGTCTTGCTACCTTTGCACCCGCATTTCTCAACAAAAAAACACCAATAAACAACCATTTATGAAAAAGATTTCCGCATTCTTATTCGGGCTGATGGCCTTGTTGGCCATGCCATCATCTGCTACAGCAGCCGACGTTGTGTTCGACTTCACCACTGATGCCCTGCGCGGCTATGTGGGCACAGGGCTAACCGACACCCAGAGCTACATCTACAACGAGACATGGACCCTCGATGGTGTGTCAATGCAGGTGACATGCGGCGCTGCGCCCTCACGTCTGACGACGGTCAACAACCGTGGCGTCTGCCTGGTCATGTACAAGGATTACACCACAATGACCATCAAGGCCCCTAACCACATGCTCATCACCAAGGTGACCTTCGAGCAGGCCGGCACAGGTGCGCTGGGTCTGGTGGCAGCCAACGGCACACTCAACGGCAACGAGTGGACAGGTCTGGCCGATGGTGTGCGCTTCACCGCCACCGGCACGCCCTATCTGGCCAAGGCCACGGTGACACTGGCCGACAAGACGGTGATGCCCGGCATCGACTATACAGAGGTCAACAGCATAGCCGCCTTTAATGCGCTGGCAGACGGCATCTACGCCAAGCTCACGCTCACCGACGCCGAAGTTATCGGCAAGTCGGCCGACGGCTACAGCACCGTGTGGGTGCAGGATGCCACCGGCGGCGCCTGGATACAGTACACCACGCTCAACGACCGCCTGGCTGAGCGCACCAAGGTGAGCGGCACCATCTACACCGTAAAGCGCACGGCCAGTGCCAACCCGCAGATGAAGGAAGCCGAGGACACACCAAGCAGCGAGCTGACGGCTGCCGACATAGCCGACTACACCACACTTGAGGGCACACTGGCCGAACTGAATGTGGCAGCCAACCTGAACCGCGTGGTCAGGATTACGGGAGCATCGTTTGTAGCCACCAGCGCCACCGCCGGCAAGCTGACGCAGGGCAACAGCGAGATAACTGTAAACAACGGCACTGCCACAGCCAACCAGCAGCTGCACAAGATCAGTGACACCTGGGTAAAAGACCAGACAAAGATGGACGACGTGACCATCGTGGCCATCCTCGTGGCTAAATCGGCCACGGAGAACCAGCTGCTGCCCATCAGCATGACGGGCACCATAGAGGCTGCAACCATTGCCGAGTTCAACGCTGCTGCCGACGGCATGACCGTAAGGCTGACGCTTACCGACGCCCGCGTCAACGGCGTCAACATGTTCGGCGACTGCTATGTGGAGGACGCTACTGCTGCCACCGTCATCAAGAAGGCCGCCCTCAATGCCGGCACAGCCCTCAACGGCATCATCGTCGGGACAAAGAGTAGCGAGGATGTGGACTACGTCCACGACCCATCGCTCTGCATTGAGCACTCCATGAGCGCCACCGATGCCACCGGCGTGACAGCCACTGCCACAGAGCTTGTGGGCACGCCCATGACCATTGCCGAAGCATGCACCCAGGCCAACCACGGCAGACTGGTGAAGCTGAGCAACGTGGACATTGCCACCCTTGGCAACGGCATGAACAAGCAGCTCACCGACGCCGAGGGCAACACCATGAAGGCCCGCGACCTGCTGTCGGTGCTCAGCAACGGCTATGAGTGGCCCGTCAAGGCTCTGTCGGTCACAGGTGTCGTCATCTACTACATGACAGGATGGTTTCTCCTGCCCGTCGCCGAACAGGCCATCGTGCCCGCCATTGCCGACGGTATAACCACCACAAAGCCTTCGGCCGCTACCCCAAACAGCACCACCTACAATCTGAAGGGCACGCTAACCGACAAGCAGCAGAAGGGCATCAACATTGTCAATGGCAAGAAAGTGCTGGTCAGGTAGGACACACGCTACTATACTCTTACTGGGGCTTTGCCTCCTGCTCCCGTCGGCAGCTCTAGCACAGCTGTCGGCGGTGAGCGGTTTCGTGACAGACCAGAAAGGACAACCCGTGGAGTTTGCCACACTGCTGCTGAAAGAGTGCGGCCTGTGGGCTGTGAGCGACGAACGCGGTGCTTTTCACCTGCGGCAGGTGCCCTGCGGACGGCAGACTCTGGTGGTGCAGTGTCTGGGCTACGTGAGCCTGAGCATGCCGCTCGACGTGGATCGCAACGTGACCGGACTGAAACTCATGCTGACAGAAAAGAGCCTCCGGCTCAGCGAAGTGGAGGTGACGGCCAGACGACGCGACGACGAAAGCACTACGTCGTACACCATCGACCGCACCACACTAGACCATCAGCAGGTGCTCAACCTGACCGACATTGCCACCCTGCTGCCCGGCGGCAAGACACAGAACAGCACACTGATGAGCGACGACCGTCTGTCGCTGCGCAGCAGCACTCAGGAAAAAGGCAACGCCGCCTTTGGCACAGCGATAGAGGTGGACGGCGTGCGTCTCGACAACAACGGCATGATGGGCGAGACGCTCAGCAGCTCCACACGTAATGTCGGCGCATCAGCCATCGAGTCGGTGGAGATTGTCACTGGCATACCTTCGGTGGAATATGGCGACCTGTCGAACGGCGTGGTAAAGATAAGCACACGGCGCGGCAAGTCGCCATTCATCGTTGAGGCATCGCTCAATCCCCACACGCGCCACGTGGCACTGAACAAAGGCACCGACCTGGGCACACATGCAGGCCTGCTCAATGTCTCGGCAGAGCACACACGCTCGTTTTCAGACATGGCCTCGCCTTACACCTCCTACCAGCGCAACGTGCTGACGCTAAACTACGCCAACACGCTGTGGCGCGACAGCCACCCGCTCACCGTCAATGCGAGCCTGACAGGCAACGTGGGCGGCTACGACTCAAAGGGCGACCCTGACGAAATGCTCGACTCCTATGTCAAGACGCGCGACAACGTGCTCAGGGCAAGTGCCGAGGGCCACTGGCTGCTCAACCAGAAATGGATAACCAACCTGACGGTGGCGGCCAGCCTCAGCATGCAGGACAAGCTGTCGGAAAACTACTACAACACGGCCAGTGCATCGGCACAGCCCTATCTGCACACGCTCAACGAGGGATACTTCATCGCCCGGGACTACGCCGACGCTGCCAGCCATGCCTCGGACGGGGGAGCCGTCGTGCTCGGTCCCACAGGCTATTGGTATGTGCGGCAATATGCCGATCAGAAGCCCACGAGCTGCCATCTGAAGATCAAGGCCGACTGGACACGTCGCACAGGCGGCGTGCTCAGCCGGCTGATGACAGGCGCCGACTATACCAGCAGCAGAAACCGC
>CAJOHP010000015.1 GCA_905234355.1 uncultured Prevotella sp.
ATAGTGCAGAAGGTCGCCCGCCGACGGGAGCAGCCAGTCACGGCCGGGGCACCGCAGGCCAACCGCTGGTCTTCGGCGTGAGCATCTCCCGCGAGCAGCGCCGGGAGAAGATCAGCCGCCGACTGAAGACAAGGCTCGACGAGGGCATGGCCGACGAGGTGCGCTCGCTCATAGACAGCGGCATACGGCCCGAAGACCTCATGTACTACGGGCTGGAATACAAGTATGTCACCGAGTATGTGACGGGGCTGACGAGCTACGACGAGATGTGCTCGCGGCTGGAGATAGCCATACACCAGTTTGCCAAGCGGCAGATGACGTGGTTCAGAGGCATGGAGCGGCGAGGCATCGCCATACACTGGATAGACGCCGCACTGCCCATGGAAGAGAAAGTGGCACAGATACTGGATAAACTGAAAATACAAGATTGAGAGAGAGAGACGATGGCAGTGGAAACGACACGCTGGGGCATACTTTACTGCCCCAAGACAGGGGTGAGCAACCAGCGGAAGCGCTGGGAACACCTGCGCGCGCTGCTCGACGAGCGGCACGTGAGCTACGACATGGTGCAGAGCGAGCACTCCGACAGCGTCAGCCGGCTGGTGACCATGCTCATACAGAACGGCTACAAGACCATCATCATCGTGGGAGGCGACTCGGCGCTGAACGATGCGGTGAACTGCCTTATGCAGGAAGAGAAGCGTGTGCGCGACGAGATCGTGCTCGGCGTGATACCCAACGGCGTGATGAACGACTTCGCCCGCTTCTTCGACTTCGACGAAGACCAGGACGAGCAGACCATCGACTGGCTCGTCAGACACCGCGTGCGCAAGATAGACCTGGGCTGCATACGCTATACGAACAAGGAGCAGGTGAAGTGCCACCGCTACTTCCTGAACTGCGTGAACATCGGCATGACGGCCGACATCATGAACCTGCGGAGGCAGACGCGGCGACTCTTCGGCTCGCGCACACTCTCGTTTGTGTCGTCGCTCGTGGTCATGCTCTTCCACCGCATGGAGTACAAGATGCGGCTGCGCATCAACACCGACGTCATAGACCGCAACGTGATGACCGTGTGCATAGGCAACGGACCCGGCTACGGGCAGACCCCCTCGGCCGTGCCCTACAACGGCATGCTCGACGTGTCGGTGGTCTACACCCCGCAGATGGTGCAGCTCGTCGAGGGACTGTGGCTGCTCATCACCGGCCGCTTCCTCAACCACCGCTCGGTGCACCCCTTCCGCACACGCGAGGTCGTGGTGGAACAGGCCAAGAGGGCGCTCGTGGGCATAGACGGCCGACTGATGAAGACACCCGTGGGCGAATATAAGATAGAGGTGGAACAAGAGGTGATCAACTTCCTCATACCTGGCTAACAGAGCTGTGAGGCCTGACGAAGCGCTTTCTCGTCGACGATGCTTATCTTGCGGCCCACGAAGCGGATGATACCTTCGCTGGCAAACGACGACAGCGTGCGGATGGCGTTGCTCGTCGACATGTTCGACATCAGTGCCATGTCGCTGCGGCTCAGATAGACGGCCAGCGTCTGGCCGTCGCTCTCCACACCGTATTTCTCCTTCATGCGCAGCAGGCTCTCGGCCAGACGGCCGCGGATGTTCTTCTGCGTCAGATGGATGGTGTAGTTGACCGACGTGCCCAGCAGCTCGGACAGCTCGTGGATGAAGACCAGGGCAAACTGAGGGTTCTCCCAGATGAGGCGCGAGACAATCGTCAGCGGCACGAGAGCCACCACACTGTCCTTCTCGGCCACGCACCGCTCCGTGCGGCTGCCGCCGGAAAATGCGGCACGCACACCGAAGATGCTGCCGGGCTCGACCATGCGCACGATGAGCTCGTCGGCATAGCGCTCGCCGCCATAGAGCGTGGCGCGACCCTCCAGCAGATAATAGATGCAGGTGGCTTCGTCACCCCGGTCGAACAGCGTCTGCTGCAACGTGCAGCTCAGCACCTGAAGATGCTCCAGTAAAAGTGTGCGCTCATCAGCGGTGAGCGGCTGCCACAGCTTGGTCATTTGTGCGGCCAAGGCCGACTTGTCGGGGGCATGTGTCATGTGAGATGGATTGTAAATCGTTTTGCAGCCGCAAAGGTACGAAAAAGGCGCCAAAATGCAAAAAAAGTGGGAATAAATCTGCTTTTTACCATAAAAAAGCTAAATTCTCGGCCAATTATTTTGTCAGAAAACAAAAAATAAGTACCTTTGGGTTTGAAATCTAAAACTGTAACTAAAAAAAACGATTATTAAACCTAAAATAGGAAGTATGAGTTATTTGCGATTTGAAAAAGCCGTGATGACAAATCTTGAGGAGAGTCTTCGCCGCGAATTGCTCCGTACCAACCGCTCGGGCGCGTATAGCTCGTCTACACTGGTAGACTGCAATACGCGCAAGTACCACGGTCTGCTGGTGGTGCCTGTGCCAGAGCTCGACGACAACAACCATGTGCTGCTCTCGTCGCTCGACTGTACGGTCATACAGCACGGAGCAGAGTTCAATCTGGGCCTCCACAAGTATCAGGGCAACAACTACAGTCCGAAAGGACACAAGTACATCCGTGAGTTCGACTGCAGCCTCGTGCCCACCACCATCTATCGGGTGGGAGGCGTGGTGCTGAAGAAAGAAGCCATCTTCCAGGCCTATGAGGACCGTATCCTCATACGCTACACACTGGTCGATGCCCACTCTGCCACCACGCTGCGGTTCCGCCCGTTCCTGGCCTTCCGCTCCGTGCAGGCACTGACACACGAGAACTCGGTGGCCAGCAGAGAGTACACCGAGGTGGAGAACGGTATCAAGACCTGCATGTATGCCGGCTACCCCGACCTCTACATGCAGTTCTCCAAGAAAAACGAGTTTGTCTTCCAGCCCGACTGGTACCGCGGCATAGAGTACCCCAAGGAGCAGGAGCGCGGCTACAGCTCCAGCGAAGACCTCTACGTGCCCGGCTACTTCGAGATGAGCATCAAGAAGGACGAGAGCATCGTCTTTGCTGCATCCACCTCGGCCATCAAGACACGCACACTCAAGAGCCTCTTCGACCAGGAAATCAGCCTGCGCACACCGCGCGACAACTTCTACCACTGCCTCGTCACAGCCGCACACCAGTTCCACAACCGCGAGGCCGACGACACACGCTACCTGCTGGCAGGATATCCATGGTACAAGTGCAGGGCACGCGACACATTCATAGCACTGCCCGGACTGACACTCGCCATCAACGAGCAGGACTACTTCGAGCTCGTCATGCAGACCGCCGAGAAAGGACTGCGCGAGTTTATGGAAGAGAAGCCGCTCACCGTGAAAATCTATGAGATGGAGCAGCCCGACGTGCCCCTCTGGGCCGTATGGGCCGTGCAGCAGTATGCCAAGTATGCCGGGCGAGACGCCTGTCTGCAGCGCTACGCCAAGCTGGTGAAAGACATCGTGGACTACATAGAAGAGGGCAAGCATCCCAACCTGGAGCTCCACGACAACGGACTGGTCTACAGCAACGGACGCGACAAAGCCGTCACCTGGATGAACTCCACCGCCAACGGGCGCCCCGTGGTGCCACGCTCAGGATATATCGTGGAGTTCAACGCACTGTGGTACAACGCACTGAAGTTCTGCGCCTCGCTCGCACAGGACCAGGGCGACAACGCTGCACAGACCCATCTCGAGGAACTGGCACAGAAGACCAAGCAGGCGTTTGTAGACACCTTCGTCAATGAATACGGCTATCTGCTCGACTATGTCGACGGCAACATGATGGACTGGAGCGTGCGCCCCAACATGATCTTCGCCGTGGCACTCGACTACTCGCCCCTGACACAGCAGCAGATGAAGAGCGTGGTAGACATCTGCACAAGGGAACTGCTCACACCCAAGGGCCTGCGCTCGCTCTCGCCAAAGAGCGGTGGCTACAACCCCATGTACGTGGGACCGCAGACGCAGCGCGACTATGCCTACCACCAGGGCACAGCATGGCCGTGGCTCGGAGGATTCTACATGGAAGCCTGCCTGAAACTCTACAAGCGCACACGACTGTCGTTCATCGAGCGACAAATGGTGGGATATGAGGACGAGATAGACTATCACGCCGTGGGCACCATCTCTGAACTCTTCGACGGCAACCCGCCCTTCCACGGACGAGGAGCCATGGCCTTCGCCATGAACGTGGCTGAGATACTGCGCACCATGAAACTGCTCGAAAAATATTCGTATCAAAAATAAGGAAAAAAGGTAAGAATCCCTTCCTCCTCTATACTAAAAGAAAGCTATGAAAGTATTAATGTTTGGATGGGAGTATCCTCCACATGTCTTCGGAGGACTCGCCACAGCCAATTACGGTATATCAGAGGGACTCAAGGCACAGGGCGACATGGAGATAGCCCTCTGCCTGCCGCATCCCTTCGGCGACGAGAGCCAGCATGCAGCCCGCATCATCGCCATGAACGCCGTGCCCATAGCCTGGCGCGACGTGGACTACGACTATGTGAAGCAGCGCGTGGGAAACATCATGGATCCCGACTACTATTTCAAGCTGCGGGAGCATATCTATGCCGACTTCAACTACATGAACGTCAACGACCTCGGATGCATGGAGTTCGCCGGAGGATACCCCGGCAACCTGCACGAGGAGATAAACAACTACTCCATCATTGCCGGACAGGTGGCACGCACCGAGGAGTTCGACATCATCCATGCCCACGACTGGCTCACCTTCCCTGCTGGCATACACGCCAAGCAGGTGTCGGGCAAACCCCTCTGCATACACGTGCATGCCACCGACTTCGACCGCTCGCGCGGAAAGGTCAACCCCACCGTCTACTCCATCGAGAAGAACGGCATGGACAATGCCGACTGCATCATGTGCGTGTCAGAGCTCACGCGGCAGACCGTCATCAACCAGTATCACCAGGACCCACGCAAGTGCTTCACCGTGCACAATGCCGTCTACCCGCTCAAGCAGGAGTATCAGGACATACCCCGCCCTGACCATACAGGAAAGGAGAAGGTGGTGACCTTCCTCGGACGCATCACCATGCAGAAAGGACCCGAATACTTCGTAGAGGCAGCCAACATGGTGCTGCACCGCACGCGCAACGTGAGATTCTGCATGGCCGGATCGGGCGACATGATGAACGCCATGATCTATCTCGCTGCCGAAAGGGGCATCGCCGACAGGTTCCACTTCCCCGGATTCATGCGAGGTAAGCAGGTATATGAGTGCCTCAAGGACTCCGACGTCTATGTCATGCCATCGGTGTCGGAACCCTTCGGCATATCACCTCTCGAAGCCATGCAGTGCGGCACACCGTCCATCATCTCTAAACAGTCGGGATGCGCCGAGATACTGCACAACTGCATCAAGGTGGACTACTGGGACGTGCACGCACTGGCCGACGCCATCTACAGCATCTGCGTCAACGACTCACTCTTCCAGTACCTCAAGGACGAAGGAAAGAAAGAGGTGGACCAGATCACATGGGAGAAGGTGGGCACCTGGATACGCACACTCTATCGCAGAACACTCGGATGGGAATAATCCACCATCCCTGCCTACTCCGAGGAAGAAAGAAAGTAAGACACCCTAAGTAAAATCCTAAGACCCAATGCTCCCCGCATGGTCTGCCCCCTCACACGGGGGATTAGAGGGGGAGCTTCAAGATGAAAACAATTTGCTTATATTTTGAGATACATCAGATCATACATCTGAAGCGCTACCGTTTCTTCGACATCGGTACCGACCATTACTACTACGACGACTACGAGAACGAGCGTAGCATCAGCGACATCGCCGAGCGCTCCTATATGCCCGCGCTGAACACGCTGGAGCAGATGATCAAGGAGCACGGACAGTACTTCAAAGTGGCCTTCTCGCTTTCAGGCACAGGCATAGAGCAGCTCGAGATGCACGCACCGCAGGTGCTCGAGAAACTGCAGGACCTGGCCAAGACTGGGTGCGTGGAGTTCCTCGCCGAGCCATATAGCCACGGACTGTCGTCGCTCGCCAACGAGCAGTCGTTTGCACGCGACATGAAGAAGCAGGTGCAGAAGATAGAGGAATACTTCCAGCAGACACCTGTCGTGGCACGCAACTCTTCGCTCATCTACAGCGACGACATCGGTGCGCAGATTGCGGCGCTCGGGTTCAAGGGCATGCTCACCGAGGGAGCAAAACACGTGCTCGGATGGAAGTCGCCACACTACGTCTACAACTGCAACATCGCACCGTCGCTCAAGCTGCTGCTGCGCGACGTAGAGCTCTCCGACGACATCTCGCTGCGATTCAACAATGCAGAGTGGGAGGGATATCCCCTCTTTGCCGATGCCTACGTGGAGCGCATCGCACGGCTGCCCGAAGAGGAGCAGATCATCAATATCTTCATGGAACTATCGGCACTCGGCATCGCACAGCCCCTGTCGAGCAACATTCTCGAGTTCCTCAGAGCACTGCCCGCTTGCGCCAAGGAGAAGGGCATTACCTTCTCCACACCCACCGAGATATGCATGAAGGTGAAGAGCGTGGGCAACCTCGACGTGCCCGACACACTGTCATGGGTCGACGAGGAGCGCGACGTCAGCTGCTGGCTAGGCAATGCCATGCAGCGAGAGGCTTTCCAGAAACTCTATAGCGTGGCCGACAGACTGCTCATCGCCGACGACCCACGCATCATGCAGGACTGGGACTATCTGCAGGCGTCAAACAACTTCCGCTTCATGACCACAAAACCCTCCAATGTGGGACTCGACCGAGGCATCTACAGCGGACCGTTCGATGCATTCACCAACTACATGAACATACTCGGCGACTTCATCAACCGGGTCAACCAGCTCTATCCCGAGGAGATAGACAACGAGGAACTCAACTCGCTGCTCACTACCATACGCAATCAGGGCGACGAAATCGTGATAAAAGACAAAGAGATAGAACGCCTCAAGGCCAAACTCGCCAAGTTTGAGTCTGCAGAGGAGACATCCAAAGATAAGAAATCTGCTGACAAAAAAGCACCGGCAAAGAAAGCTCCCGCCAAGAAAAAGACTGACGGAGAATAAGGAAAAGAACTATCCGATAATATAAAAAAACTTAAAAAGAGCCCCCGCAGACAAGCCTGTGGGGGCTCTTTTGCTAAGAAAATCACTTCTTTTGCTAAAATAATGCGCGTTTTTCTTGCCGCATTCTAAAAAATATCTTACCTTTGTACCGATTTTTATAATCATGGAAGAGAAGTTCTGCGAGGTTTTGATGCTTTCGTAAGGACATGTAGATGGTGTTTACTGGCGAACATAAAATTTTTATATATAACAATTTTATCATTAACAGTTTATGAAGAAGAAATTAATTCAAGGATTTTTCATGGGGGCTGCACTCGTGGCTTCCATGGGTTCGGTTGTTTCTTGCACAGACGCTGAGGAAGATCGCTTTGCCGAATTCCAAAATGCCATTGCAAGAGACTCAGTCTTTGTTCGTGAGGTGTTCAGTCAGCAGTTCGACTCGCTGCAGGCACTCAGGGCACGACTCGCTGCCGTCGAGGCTATGTGCCGTACAAACTGCCAGAACATCCAGAGCCAGTTGGCACAGTATGTGACCATCGCTACGTTCCAGCAGTATCAGACCACCATCGACAACAAGCTGGTCAACTACTACACCAAGGCTGAGGTGGAGGGCAAGCTCGCACAGCTCAACACCGACGTGCAGAACCTCATCAACCAGGCACTCAACGGCTATGTGAAGACTTCCGACCTCACGGCCGCTCTGCAGAACTACTTCACTCAGGACCAGATCAACAACATGCTGAGCCAGTATGCTACCAACGCTCAGATACAGCAGATCCTCCTGAACTACTACACCAAGGCTGAGGTCGACGCCATGATGGCTGCCAAGGCCAATGCCAACGATGTCTACACACGCGACCAGGTCTACACCAAGGCTGAGGTCCAGGCACTCATCAACGGCATCGTCATCCCGCAGATTCCTGACGTCTACACTAAGGCCGAGGTCGACAACAAGATCAAGGACTTCATCAAGCGCGAGGACGTCGTGAGCATCGTGCTCGCTCAGGTGCAGGACGCTCAGAGCACCATCTCCAAGGCCATCGAGAGCAACATCATGCAGGCTGCACGCACGTGGAAGTACGGATCCAGCGCCAACCAGATGACCGTCGACCAGCTCGTCGACGCTGTCACTCTCCTCGAGACCACGGCCAACAAGGCTAAGGCCGACGCTGCCGAGGCTCTCACTTGGGTGAACAACAACAAGGAGGTGTTCAACCAGTATGGTATCGACATCGAGGCACTCAAGACTGCTGTGGCCAACCTCACCGGTAATGTGACCAACATCAACACCACCATCGAGACCCTTCAGGGCAAGGTGAGCATCATCGAGGGTAACATCGCTACGCTCCAGGGCGACGTGCAGGACATCAAGAACAACTACGTCACCACCACCGTCTTCAACGAGCTGAAGACCACCGTGGAAGGTCTGCAGACCACCGTCGCCGGCCTCACCACCAAGCTCACCAACGTGGAGACCACGGCCAACGAGGCTTACTCGCGTGCCAACGCCAACAAGACCGCCATCAGCATCTTGCGCGTGCGTACCGATTCTATTATTAATGCACTCAATGGAAAGAACGCCGACCTGACACGTCGCATCGACAGCCTCGCTACCGAGGGCGCCAACCTTGCTCAGACCGTCGAGGAAAATAAGAACGAGGCCGAGCGACTCATCGGCGAGGTGAACACCGCACTCGATGAGGCCAAGGCCGCCATCAAGGAGCGCATCGACAGCCTGGCCGGCGAGACCGACCTGCTCAACACCAAGTTCAACGAGCTCACTGAGGCCTATCAGGAGGCTGACCGCCAGCTCGGCGAGCGCATCGACGGACTGGTGGAAGACGTCAACGCGCTCGACGGACGTCTGCAGACCGTGGAGACACAGCTGCTGGCTCTGACCACCACCTTCAAGAACACCATGGCCAAGCTCATCACCAGCGTCCTGATCCAGGGCACTGAGAACCCCATCCTCGGCGAGGCCGCACTGCCTGTCAACCTCCAGAGCAACATCCTGGCCGGATACTACGGCTATGCTAAGGGCGGAGTGACATTCCCCTCTATCGACGACGATACCGACTATGCCTTCGAGAACGACTTCGAGGTCATCACCGCCAAGGATATGGCTATGCTCGGCGCCATCGAGACCGTCACCTATCGTAAGAACGAGGTGCTCACCGGAGAAAACGAGGACAACGCAGGTACGCTCTACCTCACCATCAACCCCAACACGGCTAACTTCGAGGGCACTAAGTTTGAGCTCGTCAACAGCCGCGACGAGGCTGCTGGCATCACGCTCGGCGCTGTCAAGCCCTCCAACCACGTGCTGAAGTTCGGCTATGCCTGGACTCGTGCCAACAATGCCTTCTATGAGGCTCCCGCTATGATCACCAATCCCGCTGTGGCTATGCCTAAGTTCGACCTCGAGTCGGCCAAGGAGGCTGCCAAGGCCATCAAGGACATCCTCAAGCGTGACGGCAGCGACAAGGCCAACGCTACCACCGTGGCTAAGGCACTCGCCGAGAACCTCCGCGCGCTCGCCGTCGACCGCTATGGCGTGAAGGCCACTTGGACCGACGACCAGGGTGAGCACAGCGCTTACTCCAACTACAATGTGGCTGCCGTCGCCATGCGCGGTATGAGCTATGGCTTCGCAAAGGAGTATCAGTTCGACCACATACCCGGCATCGGTAAGCTGGAGAACCTCATCGGTAAGGTCGTGGATAAGATTAAGGTGAAGTTCCCACGCATCACCAAGGACCTGAAGGAGCTGCCTGTCACTAGCATCAAGGCTATCAACCTCAATCAGAACTACACTGCCGGTACCTTCGTGGTCACTATCGCTGCCGACGATGTCAACGTGCTGCCCGCCGGCACACAGTTCCAGGTCATCGTGCCTGCCTTTACCGACCCCGCAACGGGCATCACCGTTCCTGCACAGGTTCAGACCTACACTATCGGTACCGACCTGACTGCCGACATCGTCCTGGAGAATGTTGACATCACCGATGCCATGAACGCTATCATGCAGGACATCCAGGGCGATGCCAACCTCGGCGCTACCATCAAGGATGCCAACGCTATGATTGGCTGGCTCAACGAGTATCTCGACGACGCTCAGGACTTCATCAAGCTCTACAACAAGTACAACGACCTCGACCCGCTGAAGGATAAGCTCTTCGAGTACATCGACAAGATCAGCAACAAGTTCGGTCGCTTCTTCTCGCCCAACAAGTATCTGCAGCCCGTCATGCTCGTGCGCACTGCTGAGGGCATCGGACGCATGAGCCAGGGCATCAACCTGCCCACCGTCACTGCAAGCAACAGCCTCGTGCTCATCCCCACTTCCTGGACGGCTGAGATCATTGCTCCCGCATTCAAGAAGTTCATCGCCGTGACCAATGTCTACGACAGTGCCGACCTCTCGAAGAGCGCACAGACCGTGGGTGGCGACTACAAGGCTGCACTCGAGGCTGCCAACAAGGGCGACCTGAAGAAGGTGATTAATGGCGACCGCCAGCGCATTACCTTCAGTGCCGACAGTCGCTTCAACGGACGTGGCTACATCTACGAGGTGCTCTTCAGCGCTCTCGACTACGATGGCAAGATCGTTGCCCGTAAGTTCTATGTGAAGGTGAAGTAATAAATACAGTATACCGAATTATGAAAATCAAGAATATATTGATAGCTTCTATGCTGATGCTGGGACTCCTCCCTGCATCAGCACAGAACCAAGGCGATACTCAGTATGAGTACGTCTTCCATCCGCACTGGTACGTGTCGGCTAATATTGGTGGACAGTACACCATCGGCGAGGTGGATTTCCAGAAGCTGCTTTCTCCCAATGCGCAGATTGCCCTGGGCTACGACTTTACGCCTTATATCGGCGCACGTCTCTCCGTCAACGGATGGCAGAGTAAGGCCGGTACCGAGCAGACCCGTTACACCAGTGGCGCCGTCATGGATCCCCGCATGGAGTGGAAGTGGAACTATATCTCTCCCATGGTCGACCTGACGGTCAACCTCTCCAACATGATCATGGGCAACTACAACCCCAAGCGCCCCTTCATCCTGAGCGCCTTCGTCGGACTGGGTGCCAACTTCGGCTTCAAGAACGATGAGGCATGGGACAACTACAACAAGTATGTGCTGCCCAACGCCGGACTCTATGCTGAGGGCTTCGAGCCTTTCCGCTACATCTGGGGCTCGAAGGATGGCGTCGACGCTGCCGGCAACAAGATTTTCGTGAAGGACGGCAACAACCAGACCCTGTTCAACGTGCACTTCGGTCTTATCGGCGACATCCGCCTGTCGGACAAGGTCGCACTCAATCTTGAGCTGCAGGCCAACACGCTGAGCGACCGCTACAACTCCAAGTGCGCTCACAACTCCGACTGGTACTTCAATGCGCTGGCCGGTCTGAAGTTTGCCCTGGGCAAGGGCTACGAGACCCGCGAGAAGAAGGACAACGTGCGCGAGGTGATTGTGGAGCGTGTCGTCGAGAAGCAGATTCCCTGCCCCGAGGTGACTCCCGCTCCCGTGCCCGTGCCTGTCCAGGCTAAGGCTGAGCCACTGCGTCGCGATGTGTTCTTCACCATCAACAGCACCACTATCGATGCTGGCGAGCAGCACAAGGTCCAGGAGCTGGCTGACTATCTGAAGAAGAATCCCAATGCCAAGGTGCAGATTACGGGCTATGCCGACAAGGGCACGGGCAACGCTGCCATCAACAAGCGTCTTGCCGAGAAGCGTGCTGCTGTCGTGCTCGACGTGCTGGTCAAGCAGTATGGCATCTCGCGCGACCGCATCTCGGTCGATTCTAAGGGCGATACCGTTCAGCCCTTCGCTGAGCAGGTGAAGAACCGTGTGAGCATCTGTGTGGCCGAATAAGCTTACATGAGACGCTCATCAGTATAACTATCTGAGTCCAACCTATGTCAGTAAGGCATAGGTTGGACTTACCTATAAACAATAATTCCTATGAAAAGATTTTGCGCATTAGTTGCCATTGTTTTCAGTTGTATAACGAGTTGGGCACAACTTAGCGGTACCGGTTACTATCGGGTGCAGAACACCGACAGTGAGCGCTTTATCATTGTTACCAACAATCAAGGTTCCATTAACTACACCTCGACCACGGTCGACTTCAGTTCGTTGCTCACCATTCGCAACTTCAGCAATGTAGAGTCCAATCCTGCATCGGTCATCTACTTTGACGAGCGCACTCCCGGACAGTATGTGCTGTCCTCGCAGGGCACCGACACCTATACCCTGTCGGGCGGCTACCTGCTCAAGCTCACCTCGCGTTCCGACGGCAGCTATATGGCGGGAGCCACCCAGGCCGGCATGACAAAGTATGTGTGCGACTCCAAGGCCAATGGCGATATGGGCAAAATCACCGACAACAACAGTGCACGCCGCTGCTGGTGGATCAAACCGGTAGACCAGACGGCCAATCAGTACTTCGGCCTGAAGCCCGAGACCGATGTCACCGTCTATGCCAACGGGCTTTATTACCGCACATTCTTTGCTGCCTTCCCTTTCTCTTTTGCTTCATCGGGCATGAAGGCTTACTGCGTGGAGACGGTCGACCACGAGTTGGGTATTGCCGTATATAGCGAAATCAGCGGCGCCGTGCCCTCGGCTGCTCCTGTCATCGTGAGCTTCTCGTCGGGCTCCTCGTCGCAAAACAAGTTCAATGTGGGGGCTGCCAATCCTGTATCCCTTTCATCCAATCAGCTGACGGGCGTCTATTTCGACCGCTACGACTACGAGGAAGACATAGACAACCGCACGCTGAACAACCCCTCGACCATGCGCCTGCTGGGACTCACCGCCTCGGGCAAGCTTGGTTTTGTCAAGAGCAGCCTTACCGCTGTTCCTCATAACACCGCCTATCTCTCTGTCCCTGCCACCGCTCCTGCCGAGTATGTGCTCATGACGCGTGCTGAGTATGAGACGGAGAAGGCCCGCCTCACCGATGTTGTCACGGTGACGGCGAAGAACGTGTCAAGAAACTACGGCGAGGCCAATCCCTCGCTCGAATATACCGTGACGGGCACTGGCACGCTGAAGGGCCAGCCCTCACTCAGCTGTGCTGCCACAACTGCATCGCCCGTGGGCGCTTATCCCATCGTGGTCGGCAAGGGCAGCGTGACCAACTACAGCTTCACTGGTGTCAACGGTACGCTCACTGTCACCAAGGCGCCGCTCACTGTCACAGCCGACAGCTACACCATCAAGCAGACCCAGCCGTGGCCCACACTGACGCTCAGCTATGCTGGTTTTAAGAATGGCGAGACCGAGGCTGTGCTCACATCGCTTCCTACGCTTTCTACCGATGCACCTGCCGACAAGAAGCCCGGCGTGTATAATATCTATGTGAGTGGCGGCGAGGCAGGCAACTACGAGATGAATCGCGTGGCAGGCAAACTCACCATACTCGAGGCCGACCCCATCACGCTGCGTGCCGACGACAAGACGATGGCCTATGGCGACCCCGTACCCGCCTTCACCTATACTGTCACCGGCGGTACCGTCACTGGTACGCCCAATATCAGCAGCAAGGGCAGCAGCCAGTCGCCTGTGGGCGTCTATCCCATCCTGATCAATGCCGGCACCATCAGCTATCCCAACCTGAAGGTGGTCAGCGGCAGTCTCACCATCACTGCTGCCCCGCTCACGGTTACGGCCGACAGCTATACCATCAAGCAGAATCAGCCGTGGCCCAAGCTGACGCTCAGCTATGACGGCTTCAGGAATGGCGATAGCGAGGCCGTGCTCACCTCTCAGCCTGTGCTTACTACCGACGCTCCGGCCGACAAGACTCCCGGCGTCTACAATATCTATGTCAGTGGCGGCTCTGCCGACAATTATCAGTTCAAGTATGTTGCCGGCAAACTGACCATTCTTGAGGCCGACCCCGTCACCGTGACAGCCAAGAGCTATACCCGTGCCTATGGCGATGCCCTCGCCGAGCTGGGCTACACCATCGATGGCGCTGCTGCGCTCGACGGCGTGCCCAATGTGCGCTGTGATGCCGGGCGCCTGTCGCCTGTGGGCACTTATCCCATCATCATAACGCGTGGCAGCATCACCTATCCCAATCTTAAGCTGGTCGATGGTACGCTCACCGTGACCAAGGCTCCGCTCACTGTCACGGCGCAGAGCTATACCATCAAGCAGACTGACGAGCTGCCCGAGCTCGAGCTGACCATAAGCGGCTTTGCCAATGGCGAGGATGCCGGCGTGCTCACTGCCATGCCGGTGGCTACGGTCAGTGTGCCTGCCGACAAGACTCCCGGCGTCTACGACATCGTGGTCAGCGGAGGCGAGGCCGACAATTACTCGTTCGACTATGTGGCCGGTCAGCTCACTATTGTCGAGGCCGATGCTATCGTGGTGCGTGCACTCGATGCCGAGATGACCTATGGCGACGACGTTCCGCAGTTCGCCTACGAGGTGGTCGGCGGTGAGCTCACGGGCGAGCCTGCCATCAGCTGCGAGGCTACGAGCCGCAGCGATGCCGGTGAGTATGCCATCACGATAGGGCAGGGCACACTCTCTGCCTATCCCAACCTTCAGTTTGTCAGCGGCACGCTCACCATCGGCAAGGCTCCGCTCACGGTCTCTGTCGCCGATGCTGAGATGACGCAGGGCGACCCGTTGCCCGACTTTGTGCTGCTCTATGACGGTTTCCGCAATGGCGACGACGAGAGCGTGCTGCTCTCCAAGCCCGTGGCCACGACGTCGGCTAGCAGCGAGTCGCCTGCAGGCAAGTATGCCGTCGAGGTGTCGGGAGGTGAAGCGGCCAACTATGTCTTCTCTTATGTCGGCGGTACGCTCACCATCGAGGTGCGTAGCAGCAATATCAGCACGGCTATGGTGCTCGACAAGCCCATAGACGTCTACACCATCACGGGGCGCAAGGTGCTCTCGCAGACCACCACGCTGCGCTCGCTCCGCAAGGGCGTTTACATTGTCGATGGCCGTAAGGTCGTGGTGGAGTGACCGCGTAGCATGTAGAGAAATAGAAAGCAGGCAGGACTAAGATGTCCTGCCTGCTTTCTTTGCTACGCGCTTTGCTATGCCGATGGCCCCCGCAGGGCATACGAGCCGGCACAGGTGGCAGCCCACACATTTTGTGCCGATGAGCCGCGGTTGGCGGCTTTCGTGGTCGAATACGATGGCCTGATGTCCGCCATCATTGCACGACACTTCGCAGCGCCCGCATCCCATGCATAGTTCCTTGTTGACCATGGGGTAGCAGATGGTGTCGCGGTCTAGGGCGTCTGGCATCAGGAATTTCTCTACCCTTTCGCCCACGAGGTCTTGCAGCCGTGTTATGCCGTGCTTTTTCATGTAGCGTTGCAGTCCCATGATGAGGTCGTCTATGATGCGGTATCCATACTGCATCACAGCCGTGCACACCTGCACATTGCTGCATCCCAGTTGTATGAACTCCAGCGCGTCGCGCCAGGTCTCTATGCCGCCTATGCCGCTCAGCTCCGTGCTTCTGTGCTGATTGCGGAATGCTTGTTTCAGCTCCAGGATATACCTTAGTGCGATGGGGCGTACGGCACGCCCTGAATAGCCCGAGATGGTGCGTTGTCCTGACACCTCAGCGTCAAATCGCATGGTGACCGACTTGATGGTGTTGATGGCCGAGATAGCGTCGGCGCCGGCCTCGACACAGGCTGTGGCCGGCTCGGCGATGTGGGTGATGTTGGGTGTCATCTTCGGTATGACCGGTATGCCTACGGCTTGCTTCACACAGGCTGTGTACGTCCTCACCAGCTCTGGACTCTGTCCCACGTCGCTGCCCATGCCCTTGTGCTTCATCTGCGGGCACGAGAAGTTCAGCTCCACGGCGTCACACCCGGCCTCCTCAGCCATTTTTGCCAAGCTGATCCACTCTTCCTCGGTCTGCCCCATGATGGAGGCGATGACCACCTTTGTGGGATAGTCCTTCTTCAGCCGTCGCAGGATGTCGAAGTCCTCCTCCACGGTGTTCTCGCTCAGCTGTTCCATGTTGCGGAATCCGTAGAAGTCGCCGTGTGTGCCGTTGTCGTGCATCGCGTCGAAACGTGGTGACACCTCCTTGATTTCCTGCATGCAGATGGTTTTGTAGAACACGCCTGCCCATCCGGCATCAAAGGCGCGTGCCACCATCCCGTAGTTGGTGCATACAGCCGAGGATGCCAGGAAGAAAGGATTCTCGCATGCTATGCCGCAAAACGTGATGTCGAGTGCCGGTGCATCGGTCATCGTCCATCTGCCGTCGACCATCTGCCATGTGGCGTCGACGTCGTCTTCACCGATGGCTCTAATCATTTCCTTTATGCGTATGGGCCAGTTGTAGTGTATGCATGCCTGTTCGGCGCGTTCCAGGTCGGCATCAGTACAGTCGGCTACCCAGCGTAAGGACAGCTTGTGGTTGTCGAAGCGTATGGCGCGTATGGCGCGGGCAGGGTCGCCGTGCTTGCAGGCCTTGCTGCATGGTGCGTCCTGACAGAGCAGACAGCGGTAGGCCTCCTCATAGACGTTTACCTTTCTCTTCTGTTTCATGTTATAGCGTTATTGGTGTTGCAAATATACGAAAAAAAACCGAAACGTCCGCGTTGTCGGACGTTATTTTTGCACAGCAATGTAAAAAAGATGTGCTTTTTTGTCGTCTATCTGGCTATGCAGATGGTGACCCTGTTCTTCCTATTCTCGTCGTAGGGCTGCTCTGTGTCGCCTTTGCTGTCTACGGCGATGCGGCTGCGGCTTATCTGATAGTCGTTGGCCAGCTGGTCGGCCACGGCGGCAGCGCGTCGCTCCGACAGTCCTTTGTTGGTGGCGGGGTCGCCCCACTGCCTGTCTGCATATCCGATGATGCTCACGGTGGCCTGCGGATGCTGCTGCATGAAGTGGGCTATCTCACTGATTTTTTCCTGCTCTTCATCGCTCACTTTGGCGCTGTTGAACGCGAAGAAGATGTCGCGTCGCAAGGTGTCTTGGCGGGCTGTTGCCATGGCTGTGGCGGCTGCAGCTGCGCCGGTCTGTGTGGCCGTCTGCGTCTCGGGGCAGGGCACCTGTATGTATCGCTCCACGACGATAGGCTCCTGCTGCGGCCGCTTCACGTCCTTGCCCAGTCTGTAGGTCAGTCGCAGGTCGCCGATGGGCAGCACTTTGAGCATCTTCACCATGTCGACCGTCGTTTTCACCGACCCCATGATGTCCGTCAGGTCTGTGGCCATGTCTATGCCGTCGTGGGTCATGATGCGTGGTGTGCCTCCCCAGAAGAGCACGCCGCAGTCGAAGCCCAGGCGCCAGCGGTCGTCGCCCTTCTTCAGTGCTCCGCTGTAGCCGAAGCCTACGTATGGCTTGAGCCTGTTGGCCTTCACCCATCCCTTGACCATGCTCGTTGCGTCGGGCTCCATCATGTAGGGGTCGCCCTGCTTGTGTATGACGTTGCCGTCGGCATCCACCACGTCGCGAGCGTAGTTGCCCACGCGAATGCCCATGCGTCCGTTGTCGCTGATGCGCTGGAAGGCGTCGTGCAGCTGCTTGCCTCGTGTGTCGGGGTCCAGGTAGATGCTCCCGAGCGTGGGGTCGTCGGGCGAGACGTCGAAGCCGAAGCGTGCCAGCAGGGGTATGCTGCTGAGCATGTCGGCCACGGTGTTGTCGAGGAAGTAGTCGGGATTGGTGAGTATCTCGCTGGCGCTGATCTGGTCGTAGAGCTTGTTGTAGATGCCCATGGCCACGAGTGTAGCCATCTCGTCGGTGCTGTTGTAAGCCTTGGCAATGTCCTCATTGCCATAGTACAGTCCGGCCGAGAGATACCAGTTCTTGTTGCGGAAGGGGTGCACGTCGAGTATGAGGCGTCCGTTGTAGTAGGTAGGGTATCGCTCCATGCTCACTGCCTCGTCGACCTTGTATCCGGTGAACTCCTCGAGATAGCCGGCCAGTCGCTGAAACTTCGATGCCTGCTCTTCGGGCGTGAGGTAGTCGGCACCCACCTGCACGTGGTAGTGTGTGCTCAGGTCTATGTGGGGCATGATGGCAAAACCGGCGCGCACCTTCAAGAAGTTGCACACGGGTGTGCTCACGTCGATGCCTATGCCGCTGCTTCCTGCTGAGGCGGTGACGTCGAAAAAGCCGAAGGGCCTCATCGCCTGGTACTGCGTCTTGGGCAACAGGCTCTGTGCCGACGTGCTTACGGCGGCCACCATGCTGGCAAGCACGGCTGTGAGCAGTCTGCTCCTGTTGTGTGTCGGAGTCCTTCGCATTTCGCCTGCAAAGCTATAAAAAAATATCGGAATCACCAAATATTCGCGGTCGATTTACGGATAAATTATTTTTTTAAGTACTGAGCCCACTCAAAAAAGACTCGAAGTGAAGTTGGGGTCACAGGGATGGCTGGATATGCTTTCTTGTCTTCCAGTTATGTGTTTAGCCCATCTTCCATTCGTCGACGCGTCGCTGCTGGCTGTTGAAGTTCACACCAATCTTGAAGAGCTGGCGCGTGTCGGCAGCGAAGGGCAGGGTATAGCCCTTCTCTTCTATCTGCTGCAGGGCGGCATCGGCGGTCTGGTCCATCTTGAACTCCATGATGTACACGTAGTCACGGGTCTGCACCACCATGTCGGCCCGCCCGTCGCTCGTGGTACGCTCCACCTCGACGTAGAGGCCCAGCAGGCGGAAGAACACGAAGAGGAAGTTCTGGAAGTAGAGTTCCGTGCGGCCCACGATGCGGTAGTCGGTGTCGGCCATCATCGCCACCAAGCGCGTCATGAACGCTTCGGGCTGGCCGCTCTCCACTTCTTTAACGAAGCGGACGATGTTGAACTGCGAGGGATCGTCGTTCGCATTGGTGTAGATGGGCAGCAGACAGTCGATGAAACCGTTTTCCACCTCCTTGTTGGGGAAGCCCAGCTGGTACTCATTGAAGCGTTTATCGTAGCTTTTGATGGTGAGGTAACCGCTCTGGTAGAGCACGACGATGGGGTTGCTCTTGTAGGAGTCGACGCGCTCCATGAGCTGCGAGCTCACCTCGCCGCTCTCCAGGTCGGCCAGCTGGTAGTTGGTCTTGCTGAGCATGGTGATGAGCTGTGTGGGGGTGCCCGTCTCGAACCAGTAGTCGCCGAATCGCTGGCTGGCCAGCGTATTGATTACGCTGAAGGGGTTGTACATGCCCGGGCTGTCGGGGCAGAAGTGGTAGCCGTCGTAGCGGCGGCGCAGCTCGGCATAGCACTCGTCCTGCGAGAGGTGCTCGCCCTGGGCC
>CAJOHP010000016.1 GCA_905234355.1 uncultured Prevotella sp.
CTATGCCGACCTGGTGCTGCAGCCACGCAAAAATGTCGCGAAGCCCGCCATCGTCATCGAGCTGAAGTACGGCCACAGCGCCGACGAGGCCATCCGGCAGATACGCGAGCGCCGCTACTGGGAGAAGCTGCAAGACCACGGCCCCGCTCAGGTGCTGCTCGTGGGCATCAGCTACGACCGCGAGACCAAGCAGCACGACTGCCGGATAGAGCCGCTGCACTGAAACAGCACAACACACCAACAAGCACGGCGCCGCAAGGAGAACAAGTCTCCCTGCGGCGCCATTGAGTATCCCACTTGCAAAAGATGAGACGTTCAGTTGGTGGCGAAGACGAAGCCTACTGCCCGGTTGGAGAGATTCTCTACGGTGACGATGATGTCGCCATAGTCGTCGCCCATGTCCCATTGCAGGACGGCGGCGGGCCGCTCGACGGTGGCCTCGGCACTGTGGGCGAACTTGTAGGAGGCCTTGCGCGGACTGCTCACGGTGACGCGCAGCAGTCCGCCACAGTCGGCCACGGCAAAGACCTGCATGTCGCCCGAGCCCTGGAAGGCATAGGTGGCACGTCCGCGGGCCTTGAGCGCGCGGTGCTCGGCGAAGCAGTTGTCGCCGGAGCCGCGCTTCAGCATGGGCTCGTCGATGAGCTCATCGGGCATGATGCAGCTCACGAGCACCGAGTCGACAAACCAGGGCTTGAAGACGGCGTGGCCTGCCATGCTGACGCTGTCGCGGGCAGCGACGGTGCGGAAGGTGGCATTGGGAGCCAGGCTGATGCGCTGGCCGTGGAAGATGAAGTTGTCGCGGTCGCCCTCCTCGATGCAGCGTTCCAGCTTGGAGCAGTCGATGGGACTGGCCGACAGGGCCTCGCGCTCCAGCAGGCAGAAGTCGAGATAGGCCTGCATGGCGGGATCGAGCTCCTGGGCCAGGCATAGCGAGAGCTGGCTCAGGAGCAGGGAAAGGATAATGGATAGTCGTTTCATGATAAGAAAGAAAAAAAGGATTAGCTATTGTCCGTCGTAAGCAATGAAAGCATTGTAGTAGTAGGGCTTGTCAAACTTGCCGCCCTCGGCTTTGCGCAGGCGCTGCCGTGCATCGTTGAGTGCATCGGTCACGGAGCGGAACTTGCCGCCAGACAGATTGTCGTAGAGATAGACCATGAGCAGCTCGGTGGCTGCGTCGCTCACAGGCCACATCGAGGCCACGACACATCCCACGCCGGCCCGCTTGAGCCCGAGGGGCAGTCCGACGAGTCCGTCGTCGACGGTGCGTCCCAGCCCGGTCTGGCATGCCGAGAGCACCACGAGGCGCACACGGCTGAGGTCGAGTGCAGCTATCTCGCGTGCGGTGAGCAGTCCGTCCTCGAGGTTGATGTTGGCCGTGTCGCGCTGTGCAGCCTCGTTCACACCGGAGAGTGCCACGAGCGAGCGTACGAGAGAGAGGTCTTCGACGATGCTGTCGGCCGCCAGTCGGGGCTTGGCATTGCCTATCTGGTAGGCATAGCCGTGGGTGGAGATGTGCACGGTGGTGTAGTACTCCATCTCGGCCTTCAGTCGCTCTTCAGGCACGTGGGTGACAGAGTCTACGGTGACGTCGCGCTGTCCGAGCATCTGTGCGATGTGCTCTATCTCGCGCTTCGAACCCTCGAGATAGGCGAAGGGCTGTGTGCCGTCGCGCACCACCTCCTGGAAGAAGAGGCGACTGCCGCTGCGGTCGGGCAGTGGCTCGTCGACGCGCAGCGACTCCGAGGCATCGCTATACTCCACGCCGCCCACGATGAGCGTCTTCTCCAGCCAGTTGGCGTCGTGCTGCTCGAGCAGCGAGCGCGTGGCCGACAGGCGGTAGAGGTGACAGCCCTTGCGGCCAAGGTCGAGATACTCTATGCCCAGGATGTTGAAGATGCCCTCTGGTGCAAAGTAGATGTTGGCTCCCGAGGGCACGTGGGCCAGGATGGGGTCCCATATCTTGCGGGCCAAGGCGGGATCGTCGTAGAGCGTGTTTTTGTCGTCCTCGAGCTTCTTGCCGCCTGTGGCCGAGGTGACATTGTCGGCCAGCGTGCCGAAGAGGCGCGCCTTGCCCTTCATGCCATAGCTCTCTATCTCCTGCTGCGAGAAGAGTGGCACGAAGCTGATGTCTCCCTTTCTGGGGCAGATGCAGGCGGCATAGCAAGGCTGTCCGTCGGCCCCGGCATAGCGCACGAACTCCACGGCCACGTCTTTGTCGGTGGCGAGTGCCTTTCTGACGTCGCTGCCCGTGACGGCGAGGGTCTGACGATATTGCCTGTAGACGTTAGACTGCTGCATGAGCTGGCGCTCGAGCTGCTCGGCGCGCTGCTCATAGCCCATGCGCTCGGCACCGGTGCTGTTGGCTGCCTGCATGCGCAGGGTCTGCAGCGTGCGGAAGGTCTGCTGCCCGGCCTCGTCGGTGTTGCGGGCAGTGAGGAAGTCGCGGCTGGCCTGCACCATGACCGACTTGGCAAAGACGGCCACGTCGAAGGCAAAGACGGGGTCGGCCTGCCCCACGAGGTAGCACTCGGCCATGAGCGGCCGCATCATGCTCCAGTAGTCGTGGCGCTCCTGCACCGACATGTAGGCAAAGCGGCTGACCACGTCGAGGCGTGCCTGCTCGAAGAAGGCACGGAAGGCAGTGACGGCCTCCTTCGTGCGTCCGAGCTTCTGCAGTATCTCGGCCTTCTTGCGCAGGGCAGAGATATAGTCGGGGTGGGTGGCGCCGTAGTTGTCGGCAAACCACTTGATGCAGGCTTCGATGTGGCTGAGGGCCTCGTCGGCATGTCCGGTCTCTGCCTCGACGAGAGCGAGGTTGCCCAGTGCCTGCCGGTACTTGGGCTGGTCGTTGCTGAAGAGCCTGACGGCCTCGGCCAGAGCGGTGTAGGCCTCGTCGGCGCGTCCCAGTTCCCAGAGCAGATAGCCACGGTTGCTGAGGGCCGTCTTGTGGTAGACGTCCTGCGGGTCGGTGTGGACGGCAAGCAGGCTGTCGAGCATGGCCAGCGCACGCCCACGATACTTGCGTGCCTCGTCGGGCACGGCGTTGGCAGCCAGTGTCTGGTAGGCCAGCGCCATATTGTTGATGCGGCTGCCTATGGTGCCGTCGGTGGTGCACTTCAGGGGCTCGAGCACGGCCAGGGCCTTGTCGGCGCGCCCGGTGAGGATATACATCGTGCTGAGATTGACCGTCACGGCCTCGTGGTCGGGTCCGAAGAAGCGCAGGCGGCCTATGCGCTCGTAGCTGGAGGTGGCGCCATCGTAGTCGCCCACGGCCTTCTGGCAGTGGCCCATGCGCGCGAAGAACCGGCCCTGCACATTGTCGTACTGCTTCACTGCGATGGGCTCTGCCTGTTTGTAGTAGGACAGTGCCTCAACGAAGTTTTTCTGGCGGAAGCACGAGTCGCCCAGGGTGCGCAGGCGCTCAAACTCACGACGCTGTGCCGCTGTCGGGAGGGTGGCAGCGAGGAGGATGAGGGAGAGCAGGACGCGTAGGTTGCTGTTCATACGGTAATAAGATATGTGGAAATTGCTTGCTGCTAAAAAAGCGGGGGCCGCCCAGACCACGTGTGGTCATCGGCGTGCCCCCGGACTAGTTGTTCTGTATGTGCCCAGCGCAGCCCGACAGGATTAGTTGGTGCGGAAGACATAGTGGTTGTAGACGCGACCGCGGTTGCGGATGACGATGCGGAAGGTGCCGGTCCAGCGGGGATACCACTGGCAGATGCAACGGTCGGTGTAGTCGGTGTCGCTGGCAATGAGGTTGCTGTTCTCGTCGTAGACGTAGAGGTCGAGGTCGGTGTCGCCGTCGCCGATGACCATCACCTGAGCAAGCTCACCGGCACGGAAGTTCACGCGATAGGTCACCGAGCTGTAGGCGCTCACGTTGTCCACGTCGTACTTCGGTCCGCCCACGGCGCCACGGGTGGCAGCGTCTTCCTCGGCAGCCTTGATGACAGCCAGCAGGGTCTTGTCCTTGCCGGCCAGCTCCTTGGCATCGGCCAGCAGCTTGGCAGCGTCGAGACTGATCTGGCCCTGCTTCTGATCGGTGGCAGGAGCCTCGGTGCGACCCTCGTCGACGGAACGGGTGCCCTGGGTGAAGCCGTTGGCCTTCACAATCTTGGCGGCCTCGACGAGCGAGAGTACCGACTTGTTGGCATAGCCGTAGCGAGAGAGCTGAACGGCCAGCTGGAAGTTGTTGTCAGTCTCGGACAGGGGAGCCTTCAGCTCTTCCTTTTGCTCCTGTGCACTTGCAGCAGTCAGCGACAGCAACATGGCTGCCATAGCAAAAAACTTCTTCATGGGTTTTTACGTTTTAGTAATACTTAGATTTGGATAAATGTTTTATTAATTCGATGCAAAGATAAGCAAACTTCGCATACGCCACAAATTTTTTTTGTTAAAAAGTAGATTTTTGGCCCTTTTGTAAGAGAGCGTTCTACAAAACAGGGTTGTTTTTAGAAAAAAAAGCGTAAAAAACATCTTCCTTCGCGCACCGTTCTTACTTTTTGTACTACCTTTGCGGCGATTTTTCAAGACGTAAAGACTATGTGGATGCTCATCTTCCTGCTATTGCCCCTGCTGGGCATAGCCTATGTGGCCTGGCACGTGTGGACGCTAGTGCCGCTGCCTGCGCTGTGGCGCTGGCTGCTCATCGCGGTGGGCGTGGGGTCGTTTGGCATGATGTTTCTCAACCTGGGGCGCGTCATCGACCGCATGCCGCTGCCGCTTGCACGCCTGGTCTACGACGTGGGCAACTCCTCGCTATTCGTCCTGCTCTATCTCGTCGTCATCTTCCTGCTGCTCGACGTGGCACGGCTGGTGCATCTCGTCCCGGCCTCGTGGCTCCGCCACAACTTTGGCACGACGGTGGTGCTGGCCGTGGCGCTGCTGGCCATCTTCCTGAGCGGCAACCTGCATTATTATAATAAGGTGAGGCAGGAGCTGCACTTCACTACCGGCAAGTCGCTGGACCGCGGCTGGAAGGTGGTGATGCTGAGCGACCTGCACCTGGGCTATCACAACCCACGAAAGGAGCTGGCCCGATGGGTGGACCTCGTCAACGCCGAGCAGCCCGACGCGGTGCTCATTGCCGGCGACATCATCGACATGAGCATGCGCCCGCTCGTCGAGGAGGACATGGCGGCCGAGATGCGGCGTCTGCAGGCACCGGTCTACGCCTGTCTGGGCAACCACGAGTACTACTCGAGTGAGCCGCAGGCCGAGCTGTTCTACCGCGACGCCGGCATACACCTGCTGCGCGACACCGCCGTGAGCGTAGGGCCGCTCTGCATCATAGGGCGCGACGACCGCACCAACCGCCAGCGCCGGCCGCTACAGGAGCTGTCGGCCATGGCCGACCACCAGCGCTACACCATCCTGCTCGACCATCAGCCCTACAACCTCGAGCAGGCAGAAGAGCAAGGCATAGACCTGCAGTTCAGCGGACACACCCACCACGGGCAGGTGTGGCCCATATCCTGGATCACCCAAGCCATCTACGAGTGTGCCTTCGGCAGTCACCAGCGCGGCAACACCCACTACTACGTGTCGTCGGGCATAGGCATCTGGGGAGGCAAGTTCCGCATAGGCACACGCTCGGAGTATGTAGTGGCATATATCAGTAACTGACAACACTTGACATGACAACAAAAACAGCAACAACCATCTGCCTGGCCATCTGTATGGCCACGGCACTGACCAGCGCCGACAAGGGGCCTCAGGCGATGACCCGGGAGAAAGGCGCCTATGTAGTGAACACCACCACGCTCTGCACCGACGTGCGGGGCTATGCCGGCCCTACGCCGCTGAAGGTGACCATACGCAAGAACAAGGTAGAGCAGATAGAGGCCCTGCCCAACCAAGAGACGCCCAAATACTGGAACGCCGCCAAGAAGCACCTGCTCGAGCGATGGAACGGCAAGAAGGTGAAGGAGGCCAAGGCCATGGAGGTGGACGGGCGCACCGGAGCCACCCTGTCGAGCAACGCCATCAAGGCCAATGTGCGCCGCGCACTGGAGTACTACGAGAAGAACAAATAGGGCCCGTCCATGCCTCCCGCGGCACTGGTCACTGTCTCGGGCGCCAAGCCCTCAGCGACTGCAACAGCACGCTGAGCAGGATGAGGCCGATGCCGAGATAGAACGAGAAGTTGAGCTCACGCCCCTCGCCGAAGATGAGGAAGGCCAGGATGATGGTGTAGCACGGCTCCAGGTTGTAGGTCAGGTTGACGGTGAAGGCCGACAGCCGCTTCAGTGCCTGTATCTGCAGCAGATACATGCCCACGGTGCAGAACAGGGCGTGGCAGAGCATGAACCAGAGGTTGCTGCCCTCGGGCACCACCACGACAGGCTGGCTGGAAGGAAAGAGCATGAGATAGAACGGGATGATGGCCGAGACAGCCACCAGGCCGCCCGACATCTGATACATGAGCACCGTGCGGCTGCGCACACCCACGCTGGCCCGCTTGTTGCACACGGCATAGAGCGCACACACGGCCGACGACACCACACCGATGGCGATGCCGTAGCGGTAGCGCGCGTCGAGCGAGAAGATGCACAGCACGCCGGCCACCGTCACCAGAGAGAACAGCAGCTCGGCCCACGAGAAGCGACGGTGGAGCACCATGGGCTCAAACAGTGCCGTGAAGAATCCCACCAGCGAGAAGCATATCACGCCGATGGACACGTTGGAGGCCTTGATGGAACCGTAGAACAGCATCCAGTGCAGGCCCAGCAGGACACCACAGCCCGACAGCTCGAAAAACTTGCGCCACCCCACGCGCGGCAAGCCCGTGAACACCAGCAGGATGAGCGTGGTGAAAAGCATGCGATACCACACGATGTCGACCTCGTTGAGCGTGATGAGCTTGCCAAACAGACCGGTAAACCCGGCCAGGAGGACACTCAGATGCAGTTGTATGAAACCACGTTTTGTCTCGTTCATCTTCGTTTTTCTGATTTCGGAAAATCCGGCTGCAAAGGTAGCTATTTTTCCCGTCCCGACCAAGGCGAGGACACTTTTTCCCCCTCCGGTGCACAGTTTTCTGACATCCGACGGGCGTTATTCGGGATTTTTTGCCTAATTTTGCATCGCATTTCCACTCACAGGCATGAATACAGACCGACACCCTTCCTTCCTGCTTGCAGCACTCCTGCTGCTGCTGTCTGCCGTCGTCGGGCCCACGGCCATGGCGCAGACAGGCCGCATGGACTCTGTGCAGCACGTGGGAGAGGTGGTGGTCACGTCGAAGCTGGTGTTTCGCGAGGTGATGCCCTCGCAGAAGCTGACGGGGCAGCAGCTCGAGCGGCTGAGCAGCGAGAGCGTGGCCGACGCCCTGCGCTATTTCTCGGGCGTGCAGCTCAAGGACTATGGCGGCGTGGGCGGCGTGAAGACCGTCGACGTGCGCTCCATGGGCACCAACCACCTGGCCGTGTCCTACGACGGCATCGTACTGGGAAATGCACAGAACGGACAGATAGACCTGGGACAGTTCTCGCTCGACAACGTGGACGAGATCACGCTGTTCAACGGCCAGAAGAGCGCCATCTTCCAACCTGCCAGCGACTTCGCCTCGGCCTCCTCGGTCTACATACGCACCCGTGCCCCCCGCTTTGAAGTGGGCAAGGACACCAACTGGAAGCTGCGGGCCAGGTATGGCGCAAGCGACCTACTGCGGCTGTCGGCCCTCTGCGAGCACCGCTTCACGAGCGACCTGAGCCTGAGTGCCAACGCCGAGGTGCTCACAGCCAGCGGGAAATACAAGTTCCGCTACCAGAGGCGAAACCCTGACGGCACCACCGCCTGGGACACCACCGCCACCCGGCAGAACGGCGACATACACGCCGAGCGACTGGAGCTCAACCTGCACGGACTGCTCACCCAAGGGGCCTGGCAGCTCAAGGGCTATGCCTACAACTCCTCACGAGGCATTCCCGGAGCCATCGTCAACAACGTGTGGCGGCGCGGCGAGCGGCAACAGGACCTCAACACCTTCCTGCAAGGCCACCTGCAGAAGAGTCTGGGCGAGCGCTTCAGCACACAGTGGCTGGCCAAATATGCCTTCTACCAGACCCACTACGCCAACCGCGACTCCACGCGCTTCCCCGTCGACAACCTCTACCGCCAGCAGGAGCTCTACCTCTCTACGGCCAATGTCGTGGAGCTGCTGCCCGGATGGAGCGCCAGCGCGAGCTACGACCTCAGATGGAACAAGCTCTGGGCCGACACCTACCGCTTCGCCTACCCCACCCGACTGACTCACATGCTCTCCGTGGCCACGGCCATAGACCTGCGCCGCGTGAAGGTGCAGGCGTCGCTCGTGGGCATACGGGTGAGCGACCGCACACACCCACGTGCCAACGGACAGCGCGCGCAGCAGGGCGCGCTCAACAGGGCCACGCCGGCACTCTTTGCCAACGTCTACCCCCTGCGCGGACGATGGCTTTCCTTCAGGGCATACGTGAAGCAGAGCTTCCGCATGCCCACCTTCAACGACCTCTACTACACCGAACTGGGCAACGCAGCACTGCTGCCCGAGCGGGCCACGCAGTGGGACGTGGGCATGGTCGTAGACCGACACCTGCAGCCCGCACGGGGCGCAGGGCTGACCCACTTCGACCTGCACTGCGACGCTTATTATAATAAGGTGACCGACAAAATCATTGCCTACCCCAAGGGACAGCAGTTCCGATGGACCATGCTCAACCTGGGCAAGGTAGACATACACGGACTGGACCTGACCGCCAGTGCCACTTGCTCCGCAGGCCGCCACTTGTCTGCCACACTACGCGCCCAATACACCTATCAGGACGCCCGCGACGTGACCGATGCCGCCGACACATACTACCGCCACCAGATACCCTACATACCACGCCACAGCGGCTCCGTCATTGCCTCGCTGGACTGGCGCGCGCTGACGCTGAACTACAGCTTCCTCTACACCGGCGAACGATGGAACGAGCAGGAGAACACCGCCTACAACCACATGCAGCCCTGGTACACCAGCGACCTCTCGGCCACCTGGACCTGCTCACCCGGCAAGAGCCGGCTACGCCTCACGGCTGAAATCAATAATCTCTTCGACCAACAATACGACGTGATACTCAACTACCCGATGCCCGGACGCAATGCCGCCCTGGGGCTCGACCTCACATTCTGACCCATACTGCATGACACCACAACGCACCATCCATAAAGACGCCACGCGCCACGCCGCAGCACTGCTGTCACTGCTGTCACTGCTCGTGGCCTGGAGCTGCGGCCACCGCCCGACGACGCCGGCGACCGACGAGACGGCCACAGACACCGTGGCCTTCCGCTACGCACGCCTCATCAGCATCGTGCGTCACGACGGTTATACCGAGGCCCGCGTGGCCAACCCATGGAAAGAGGGCAAGACGCTGCACACCTACCTGCTCGTACCGCATGGTGCGCCCGTGCCCCACACCACCACCCCTGCCGGCGCCACCATCGTGCGCACGCCGCTGCGACGCAGCATCATCTTCACCAGCGTGCATGCCGCACTGGCCGCCGAGCTGGGCGCACAGCAGCAGGTGGCTGGCGTGGCCGACAGAAAGTACATCAAGGTGCCCTTCG
The DNA here is from genome assembly GCA_905234355.1 of uncultured Prevotella sp. Classification (GTDB taxonomy): domain Bacteria; phylum Bacteroidota; class Bacteroidia; order Bacteroidales; family Bacteroidaceae; genus Prevotella. The sequence continues at coordinate 9,598 of CAJOHP010000016.1, forward strand.
TACAAGAAGGCTGTGCAAACGGCACACTGACCGACTGCGGAGACGGCATGAACCCGCTCGTAGAGAAAATCATAGACGCCAGTGCCGACGCCATCCTGCTCTCACCGTTTGAGAACTCGGGAGGATACGGCCGACTGGAAGACATCTCGATACCGCTCATCGAGTGTGCCGAGTACATGGAGCAGTCGCCGCTGGCACGCGCCGAGTGGATGCGCTTCTACGGCATGCTCTACGGCCGTGAGCACGAGGCCGACTCGCTCTTCGCCCTCGTGGACAGCAGCTACCACGCCTTGCAGCACCTGGCCTCCACCGCTGCCACACAGCCCACGGTGCTCATGGACAAGCAGACGGGCTCGGTGTGGTACGTGCCCGGCGGCAGAAGCACCATCGGACAGATGCTCGCCGACGCTCACTGCTGCTACCCCTTCGCCGACGACGACCATAGCGGCAGCCTGGCCCTGCCCTTCGAGGCCGTGCTCGAACGTGCCGGCGAGGCCGACGTGTGGCTCTACCGATACGACAGCAAGCAGCCCATGACACGACGCCGGCTGCTGGCCGAACAGCCTGGATACAGCCAGCTGCGACCGGCAAGGGAGGGGACACTCTACGGGTGCAACGTAGCCACATCCATGTTCTACGAGGAGTCGCCCTTCAGGCCCGACCTGCTCTTGCAGGACTTCATAGCCATACTCCACCCCGACCTGACAGGACTGCCACGCCCCAGATACTATCACAAGACTGACTAACCCGCCCCACCCCATGCAACGCTCCACTCTACTTCTGCTATCGCTCAGCCTGCTCAGCACCGTGCTCTTTGCACTCTCGCTGTGGGTGGGCGCCATACGCATACCTGCCGCCGACGTGTGGCAGATACTCATCGGCACGGCTGCCGACGTGAAGCCGTCATGGCACTACATCGTCATGGAGAGCCGACTGCCGCAGGCCATCACAGCCGTGCTGTGCGGCGCCGCGCTCGCCGTGAGCGGACTGATGCTGCAGACCGCCTTCCGCAACCCACTGGCCGACCCTTCCATCTTCGGCATCTCCAGCGGAGCAGGACTGGGCGTGGCGCTGGTCATGCTCCTGCTGGGAGGCTCCATGTCGGTGGGTGCCATAAGCATAGGGGGATTCGTGGCTGTCATCATGGCAGCATTCGTGGGAGCCATGACGGTCATGGCAGTCATCATCTTTTTCTCCACACTGGTCAGGCAAAACGTCATGCTGCTCATCATCGGCATCATGATAGGCTACCTCTCGGCTAGTGCCATCTCGCTGCTCAACTTCTTCGCCACCGACGAGGGCGTGAAGTCGTACATGGTGTGGGGCATGGGGTCGTTTGGCGGGGTGACCATGGCCCACATGCCCGTCTTCGCCACAGCCACACTGGCCGGCATCGGCGGTGCACTGCTGCTCATCAAACCGCTCAACGCACTGATGCTGGGCGACCGCTACGCCGCCAACCTGGGCGTGAGCATCCGGCGCACACGCCACTGGCTGCTCATCGTCACCGGACTGCTCACCGCCATCACCACTGCCTTCTGCGGACCGGTGAGCTTCATCGGGCTGGCCGTGCCCCACGTGGCACGACTGCTCTTCCAGACCGACAACCACCGCGTGCTGCTGCCGGCCACACTGCTCTGCGGAGCGGCCACGGCACTGCTCTGCAACATCGTGTGCTTCCTGCCTGGCGAGAGCGGCGTCATACCACTAGGAGCCGTCACACCGCTCATGGGCGCGCCGGTCATCATCTACGTCATCATCAGCGGGGGAAGAGGGAAGAGCTAAGATGAAGCAAAGAAAAACACAAACGACCACAGACAGCATGACGAGCAACGACGACCGCCGCTATCTGCTGCGCCTCATCAGCGAGGGCGAGCACCAGCAGCAGGACTTCAAATACAAGGTGCAGGACGCTGTAAAACTGGCCCGCTCGGTATCGGCCTTTGCCAACACCGACGGCGGCCGCCTGCTCATCGGCGTGCGCGACGACGGCCACCTGTCGGGCGTGCGCTCGGAAGAGGAGATATACATGATGCACCAGGCCGCCTACCGCTACTGCCGGCCGGAGGCAAGCATACGCTTCGACACCTACCGCGTGGCCGCCGAGCACCACTCGGCAGGCGGAGCACGCGGGTCGGCACTGCGCACCATCGTTGTGGCCACTGTGCCGCGCAGCGACCGACGACCCGTCATGGCCCTCGATACCGACGGCCGACAGCGGGCCTATGTGCGCATAGCCGACGAAAACATCGTGGCCTCGCCCGTGCACCTGGCCATCTGGCGCGACGAGCTGGCAGCCCACGGCGCCACCTTCACCTACGGCGACGACGAGCGACGACTCATGGCTGCCATGAGTACCGACGAGGCCGTCACGCTGAACCAGGTAGTACGACGCTCACGACTGCCGCGCCACAAGGTCATCCTACTGCTCTCACGCATGGTGCGCTATGGTCTGGTGGCCATGCACCACGCAGCCACACAGTTCCTGTTTCAGCTCGTCCGTTAGCCGATGGCAAGATAATAAAAGGTGGGAAACTTACACTTTGTCAGGATTAGTAGCTTTTGATGATGAAATATGATTGTAACATAAGTTAGAGCATCCTACAACCGCACATTCTTAAATGCTATCCACCGGGTTTATTCGTTAGCGAGACAGCCGTTTTATCGAAATCAGCTGTAATTGTAGCAACAGTTTACTGCTGCTTTTCAGCCCAGCGTTGTTTGACCTCCTGTTGCCACTCCCGCTGTCGCTTTTCTGCAGCCGTCAGCCAGGCAATAGCTTGTTCTCGAATCATAGTCTTCTCCATATTCGCCTATATTGCTAAGTTTGCAGATGCAAATATACGAATAAAAAATGTAATCGCCTAAAACGAAATAAGAAAAAAATAGAAATCTTTTGCATTTCTCGAAAATTATGCCTATCTTTGCCCCGTCTTCACACCGAAGCCTCGCTTGCGGGCAGTGCTGATGAGGGTGGAGACCTAATATATAGGAAAAAGCGTTATCTTGCGCTTTGTGCTTGACGTTCAAGAATCTGGCAGTTCGAGACGGTTGTCAAACTACAAAGCAACAATGACGCTCATGGGTATGTAATATCCGTATTGAATTAGCTGTCAGCCATCATTGGCTATTAGCTGTTATTGTGGTATCTACATACAGGCGTGGGCTTCGGCGTTGCTCGTTTCGACAACCAGGCGATGCCAGAGCCTTTGAACGTGGGACGAGTAACAGATAGACTCCCACGCTTCTTTTTTGTATATCAGCGCATCATTTTTATGTAACTAGGGAGATGGGAGATGCCCTTAAAAACGGTTATGAAACTATGACTAAGAAGTTTTACCCAAACGATGGCAGGCCCGGCATACCTGTTTCATCAGAAAAGGACATCGCAGACTATATGGGCGATGTCATGAAAGATTTTGGCCCAATTGAAATTGAAGGAGATTTAGTCCTGACGCAATTACATGGGCAGTATATTGCTATAGGAAAAATGAAATGACAATATTAAACTTTAAAGAATGATGACTATGGAAGATTTTAACTACAAATTTTATCCTGAGACGGAGCAACTTGGTGTTAACATACCACGAACGGGACATACTATTATAGCAAGTGGCCGATTAGATGGTACAGTTTTTCACGTAAGAGATAACGTCTTTGACGCTTGTAACGATTTGAGGACTATAAAGGATGAACTCAAATCCCGAATTACTGAAGATAGTATTAATAATAGAGATATCGCAATTATTTTCGATCCAACATGGTAAATTAATCAAAAAAGCTCATGAAACAATTAAGAAAGAGAGCATTGTTGATGCTCATAAGTTTAATGATGATATTGTGTGCGAATGCTGACGCAATTGTCACCGTAAATGGATTACAATATTATCTATCTGGATCCTATGCATCTGTATATAAAGTTGCAACAGAAAACCACTCAGAAGAAATAAATATTCCTTCATCGATATTATACGATGGATTAAATTATGTTGTTAATGAAATATATGATTACGCTTTTAGTAATGGGGGTTCTCAAGATTGTGAGTTTGTAAAATATGTAACCTTACCAAATACTATTGAGAAGATTGGCGAATATTCTTTTAGAAATTATAATATCAAAAGTATAATACTACAAGATGGGGTAAAAAAAATTGGTAAAGGAGCTTTTTCTCATTCAGATATAACAACCATGGTTATCCCAAAGTCTGTCGTTTCTTTTGGTTCTAGCGTTTTTGAATATTGTCACCAACTCCGCATGTTGGTTTACCTGTCTGATTATCCTCCGTATAATTGGACAGCAACATCACAAACCTATGTTCCCAGTAAGGCCACATATAATAAACCTTCATATTCGATTAACAATGCGAGCATCATCGAGATGATTTCTTTCTCCGAATCAACCTTCGCTTATACTGGCAAAGCACCGACGCCGACATGGACGAATAATATGGATGAGTATACGGTAGATTTCAAAATGCCAACATTAGAATCGGAAGTAGGAAGTTATGAGGTCGTAATCCCGGCGACTTTCACTAAGGGTGATGAAACATTCACAGCCTATATTCCGTATAGATATACTATTGAGCCTGTTAAACTGAGGGTCAAGGCTAACAACACGAGTAGGACATACGGGGAACCGAATCCTGAACTCACGATTTCTTATACAGGTTTCCTAAGTGGTGACGACGAAAACGTACTGACGGCTAAACCTGTTGTAAAAACAACTGCAAACGAGAAAAGTGCAGTAGGAACATATCCTATTACCATCAGTGGCGGTGCTGCCAAGAATTACACGCTTGAGTATGAACAGGGAGAACTGACTGTGAACAAAGCCTCGCTGTCTGTAAAGGTGATGGACGCGAACAAAGTCTATGGCACAGACAATCCAACATTTACTCTTGGCTTTTCAGGGTTGAAGAACGACGAGACTGTGCCAGAATGGATAACAGCACCGAAGTTCACAACGACAGCTAAGAAAGAAAGTGGTGCAGGTACTTATGAAGTCAGCGTTGCATGCGAACCGAAAAACTACCTCATCACGGCTAATACGCCTGGTAAACTAACCATAAAAAAGGCACCGTTGACCGTTAAGGCCAATAACGCAACGATGGACTACTGCAGCACATTGCCAACATACAGTTACACCTATTCTGGCTTTGTGAATGGCGACGACGAGTCAGCCTTGTCTACAATGCCGTCTATCGTTACAGAAGCTACAGCAAAGAGTAATGCCGGAACCTACACCATCATGCCGGATGGGGCAGTTGCCAACAATTACGACATGAGGTTTGAGGCCGGCACGCTGACTATCAAACAGCGTACGCTGATAGTAACCGCTCAATCTGCAAGCAGGCTTTATGGCGAAGAAAACCCTGAGTTTACTGTCAGTTACAGCGGTTTCGTAAACAACGAGACAAAGGATGTCCTGGATGTTGAACCTACAGTAAGTACTACAGCTACGATACAGAGTAAAGCAGGTACATACGACATCAGGGTGAGTGGCGGGCGTGCCATCAATTATGCGCTGAGCTATCAGAATGGACAACTGTCCATTACGCCGAGGCCGCTGAAAGCCTTTGTTGGCAACTACGAACGACCTTATGGCGAGAACAATCCTTCGTTTGTGATTGAGTATGAGGGACTGGTTGGTAATGACACCGGGTATTCACTAAGCCAGCAGCCCATGGCCCGTACTTCTGCCACGAGGACGTCAAATGTCGGGACATACGTGATTGAGGTGACAGGTGGCTATTCTCCGAACTATACGTTGACATACGGTTCTGGAACATTGACTATTGTAAAGGCAGAACAGACGTTTACATGGAGTCAAGACCTGACGAACTTGAAGGTTGGTGACCAGGTGGAACTGCAAGCTGATGCATCGTCGAAACTCCCAATAACGTTCACGATGGATACAGAGAACTATGCAGAGATATACAAGGCAGGAAGCAAGACTTATATGGAGTGCAAGGCGCCAGGTTCATTCCATATCAAAGCAGTGCAAGATGGCAACGACAACTATTATCCGACACAACGTATCAACAAGAGCGTCACTATTGTTAGCGAGGGAGAGTATAATCCTACCCTGTTTATCAAGCAAGGAGAGAATGGCATGGTCAGCACAAAAGTAGGCAAGGGTACTACTCATACCTTTACCTTTCTCGCAGAAACGGGATGGAAGATACATTCTGTTACATTCAACAATACTGACGTTACGAGAGAATTGAGCTCTGACATGACCTATACGACTCCTGCTATCAATGAAAATTCCACTCTGGCTGTAGTCTACGAGCAAGGAGAAAGTGCTGTTGCTGCAATAAAGAAGTCGAATATAAAAGTATTGGTAGTAGATGGTGGTATCAAGGTTACGGGTATTGATAAAGAGGATGTCATTCGAGTATATAACATCGATGGTAGCCTCTTGCAATCTGTTCGCGCTGATGGCCCACAAGTAGAGATCTCATTGCACAATGATCAGGTGTATATAGTGAAGGCGGGCGATAAGATTGTAAAACTGCGTCTATAACGACAATTATTTTGATAGCCAAGTGGCGGAGGAAAGGATTCTTTCCTCCGCCACTTAGTTTAACTCCGTATGGTTTCAACGTCGCATGAAGACGTCGGTATGTTCGAGCAGCGCCGTGCATGTCCTGCCCTATCATGCGCAGGTCTTTCTGCATGGTCTTCTCGATCTTACTTGTCCGCTCAAGCTCTGCTCGCTTGCCTAAGCAAAAATTCCCACGCGAGGCATGCACATTGTGGGAATTTGACAAGCAAGATTCCCTGCAGCAAACCACGGCATTTGGCCGCAACCAATTGGGCGCCCTACTCCTTTGAATGAATTCTACTATCTATAATGCTCGATTCTATATAGTAGAATGCACAATTCTAGATAGTAGAATGCACCATTCCAGATAGTAGAATGACGGATTCCAGATAGTAGAATCATGCATTATAGGCATTAGAATGGCGTGCACCGCAGCCGCAATGACTTAGGACAAATAGTTAAACTATCAAAAATGGGTCCTGAATACCAATATTATCAGTACTTTTTCACGTACAAAACCAACACAAGAGCAATATGGCAAAAAAAGTATTTATCACCAGTGCCAACAAGGGCATCGGCTACGGAACAGCCAGACACTTAGGACGAAGTGGCTGGCAGGTGATCATGGTGCTCGGTCAACCACAGTACGTAAAAGCAGCGACGCCCGGAAGCTTTCACCTCTGGGCGTCGCTGAGCAATGATATACGTGAAAAGGGAGACTACTCCTCAAGAGCAGGCTCTTCGACGAAGTCGAGCACGTTCTTGCGGTTGGCCTGCATGCGCTCATACTCCTCCTTGGAGCCTACGATGAGCTTCTCCCAGTCGCGCAGTCCGGTGCCGGCGGGGATGAGGTGACCGCAGATGACGTTCTCCTTCATGCCCTCGAGGAAGTCCTGCTTTCCGCGGATGGCAGCCTCGTTGAGCACCTTGGTGGTCTCCTGGAACGATGCGGCCGACATGAACGACTTGGTCTGCAGGGCAGCACGGGTGATGCCCTGGAGTATCTGTGTCGACGTGGCGGGCACGGCATCGCGCACCTGCACGAGACGCAGGTCACGACGGCGCAGCGAGGAGTTCTCGTCGCGCAGACGGCGTGCTGTGACAATCTGTCCGGCTTTCAGCTCTGTGGAGTCGCCGGCGTCGGTGACGACCTTCTTGCCCCAGATGCGGTCGTTCTCCTCGGCAAAGTCGAGCTTGTCGACCATCTCCTGCTCGAGGAAGGAGGTGTCGCCGGGATCGTTGATCTGCACCTTGCGCATCATCTGGCGCACGATAATCTCGAAGTGCTTGTCGTTGATCTTGATGCCCTGCAGACGATAGACGTCCTGCACCTCGTTGACGATGTACTCCTGCACGGCGGTGGGACCCTTGATGGCGAGGATGTCGCTCGGGGTGATGGCACCGTCGCTCAGCGGCGTGCCGGCGCGCACGGCGTCGTGCTCCTGCACCAGTATCTGCTTGGACAGCGAGACGAGGTACTTGCGCTGGTCGCCCGTCTTCGAAGTGACGATAATCTCGCGGTTGCCGCGCTTCACCTTGCCCATGGTCACCTCGCCGTCTATCTCGGAGACGACAGCGGGATTGCTCGGGTTGCGTGCCTCGAAGAGCTCGGTGACACGAGGCAGACCGGCGGTGATGTCGCCACCCTTGGCGGCAGCGCGAGGTATCTTGACCAGCGTCTCACCAGTCTTCACCGTCTGGCCGTCCTCCACGACGACATGGCCGCCCACGGGGAAGTTGTAGGTACCTATCTTGTCGCCGTTGGCATCGAGCACATCACAGGTGGGCACCTTCGTCTTGTCCTTCGACTCAGTGACGATCTTCTCGGTCAGGCCGGTAGTCTCGTCGGTCTCGGCACGGAAGGTGACACCCTCGATGACGTCGTTGAAGCGCAGCGTACCGGCATACTCGGTGACGATGACTGCATTGAAGGGGTCCCACTGGGCAATCTTCTCGCCCTTCTTCACCACGTCGCCGTGCTTGAAGTAGAGTGACGAGCCGTAGGGGATATTGACCTTGGAGAGCACAATCTTCGTATTGGGGTCGACGAAGCTGATTTCGCCCAGACGGCTGACCACCATCTCGCAGTCGCGTCCGTCCTCGTCGTAGGGCACTGTGCGCACCTCTTCGAGCTCTATGCGTGCACTCTCATACTTTGCCATGATGCTGGCGTTGGCGGCGGCATTGGCAGCCACACCACCGGCGTGGAACGTGCGGAGCGTGAGCTGTGTGCCCGGCTCACCGATAGCCTGTGCTGCGATGACGCCTACAGCCTCGCCCTTCTGCACCATGCGGCGCGTGGCCAGGTTGCGGCCGTAGCACTTGCGGCATACGCCCTTCTTCGACTCACAGGTGAGCACCGAGCGTATCTCGACCATCTCTATCTCGGCTGCCTCTATCTGGTCGGCCAGCAGCTCGGTAATCTCCTCACCGGCAGGCACGATGACCTCGCCGGTCTTGGGATTGACCACATCGTGCACGCTGACACGGCCCAGGATGCGCTCGGCCAGTGACGAGACGACCTCGTCGCCGCTCTTCAGGGCGGTGCACTCCAGGCCGCGCAGGGTGCCGCAGTCCTCCTCGGTGATGATCACGTCGTGGGAGACGTCGACCAGACGGCGGGTCAGGTATCCGGCGTCGGCCGTCTTCATGGCCGTATCAGCCAGACCCTTACGGGCACCGTGGGTAGAGATGAAGTACTCCAGCACGGACATACCCTCCTTGAAGTTCGACAGAATGGGGTTCTCAATA
>CAJOHP010000017.1 GCA_905234355.1 uncultured Prevotella sp.
ACATATAATTACCATATAATTAATCATATAATGACTACGCGCAGCAATTAATGGATAATTAATGGTAATTCGTGTTCATCATTTATTTACCAACTTATTATTTTACGCTTACATAAAACGCCTGTTTTCCGGACACTGGCGGTCACGCTGTAGGGACGGGCGGACAGGCATAAAGCCCGTCCCTACAGCGTCCCCCCCGCCTGTGCTTCGGACAGGCATAAAGCCCGTCCCTACAGCGTGCTGTTAATCATTCTTAAAAAATACTTGTTTTTATTTATTTTTGCCCTTTTCTTCCCCTAAGCCCCGTTTATTTGCGCCTAATGACAACTTTTTTTGTTCATTTTCTTGTTTGGTAAAGAATTATTTCTTATCTTTGCACCCAAATAGCGGCTTTTTGCGGCCTTTCCACGAGGATTAGCGCCCTTCTGGCTGCCATAAATACTTACTTCCGTGCCCCAGGCACGACCATATACAACCCCGTTATGTCGAACGTTATAAAACAGCTGAAACGCCTATAAACACAATGGAATCGCCGCCTAACAGCAGTCCATGAGCCGCACACCGGCCGCCGTCTTCTTACTCACCGCGTAGAAGATAGGGAAGAGCATGCCCTATGCTCCCACCTATTATATATATACGCGCGCAAGGACGACAACAGGCACAGGCCCCTACAGCAGTAGCCAACCAGACAATGACACGACGACGCGAGCGGGCTAAAGCCTTTATGGGTTGGACATTAATTAAACGTAGTAATAACAAGAAACAGTTATGAACGATTTGGCTCTTTTCTGGGCATTATGCCTAGTACTCTTGATACCATTTGCAGTGTACAATTACATTGCGCTGCGTCGTGAGCAGCATGAGCAGCGCAAGTCCGGTGCATAGCCCCACAGGCAATCCTGAGCCGTCGGCAACGATGGCCACTACATACAGAACAAAACAAACAAAGTCAACAAGTCAGCAATGACACGACGACGCGAGCGGGCGAAAGCCCAAAACACGATGAACAAGCAGCTGCAGGCCGCAGCACCGGTGGAGACACCCGCCGTCCGGCCAGCAGCGAGCACAACGGAGAAGGACGAGGCGCTGATGCAACTCGGCAAGTACTTCTTCGGACTCTCTCAGCTAACCTTCGGAGGTGCGGTGCTCACCACAGTGCTCGACTTCGAATCAGAGAAAGTCTCAATATTGCTAAATGGCTTATGGTCCACTGCCGCACTCGCGGCTTTCGGATACACGTTAGTCAAGTATGGAACAAGAAACAAAAGTTAGAATATGGAACTGGCTTATCTCTTTGCATTCATGGGCGCTTTTGCAACCATAGGCAGCATTTATATGCTCGTCATCATGCACCGCGAGCGGCGTGATGCCCGCACACCCTGACGCGCACCACGAGCGGCCAACAGCCGCCACTACATACAGACAACATATTATTAAAGAAACAGAAACAACAACCACAGTCACAGTCAGCAATGACACGACGACGCGAGCGGGCGAAAGCCCAACACACGATGAACAAGCAGCTGCAGGCCGCACCACAGGTGGAAGCACCCACAGCACGGCAGGCAGCGAGCACAAGGGAGAAAGACGAGGCGCTTATGCAACTCGGCAAATTCTTCTATAGCTTAGCAAGTCTCACCTATGCTGGTGCAGTATTAACAACACTGCTCGACTTCAAGGTAGACAAGACGATGACCTTGCTATTTGCGACTTGGGCAACCGTTGCTCTCGCAATACTTGAACATACGTTTGCGAGACGATCAAACAGTTAAAAAACTGGTAGTAATAAAAAAATAAGGAATTATGGAGTTAGCATATTTCTTTGCAGCCGTCGGAGCTTTAGCCTCCATGGGCATTGTCTACAACCTCGTGGTCATGCACCGCGAGCGCCGCAACTCCGGCGCATAGCCGCAACAGGTCCGACCACGAGCCGCCCCCAACGGCGGCCACCATATACATAACAAAAGATACATCAATCAATTTTAACATATTATTCATTAACTAACAACAAAAAGCGTATGAAAAAAATCATTCACAGATTTTTGCCGCTCGTCGCTGCGATGCTACTCGCACCGATGAGCTCATGGGCTTACTCGTTCTCGGGTGACGGACACTCAGAAGGCACTGCCTTCCGGCTTGACACGGAGGCTCAACTGATTGAGTTTGCCACTGCCCAGAACGCTGGTGAATTTGCTGGCTACCAATACGCGTACGGAGAAGTGTACGTTAAGCTGGGAGCCGACATCACCATCACCAGTCCCTCCTTTACGCCCATAGGCAAGTATTCGGAGTATCCCTTCAAGGGACACTTCGATGGTGACTACTGGAAGATCAGTGGTACAATCACCCGTGATGGCGACTACAGTGGTCTCTTCGGTTATGTAGGCAAAGGCGAAGATGCTCAGATGCCTGAGATCAAACGCCTCAAAATCGATGGTCTCACTGTCACCACCACCGGTTCCAATGCTGGTATCCTGGCTGGCTCGGTGGACAAGGGCACAATCAGCAACATCCAAGTCAAAAACAGCTCTGTCACCACCTCGGGCTCCAGCAAGAAGAACATCGGCGGACTCATCGGTGTGATGACTGCCGGCTCCATCACCGGATGTACGCTCGACAATGTCCAGGTCGACGGCGGCACCAACTACAACGTGGGTGCCATCCTCGGCAACAAGGGCGTAGGCACCTCGATGTCGATGAACAGCTACGACGTCCAGACCACTATTAAATATGGTGGCGGTGCTTTCATAAACTACTGGGACACCCGTAAGGCCGACGTGGCCGTCATGCTCACCAACACACCCGACGCGAAGCCCGGTATTGCCATCGGCAACGAGAACGTCGGTGGCCTCAAGACCTACGACATCGGTACCGACGGTACTGACTATCGCGCCATGTACAAGACCACGTTGCTCACCGCCAGCGTCTCGGGCACCTATGTCTATTGCTTCGGCAATGCCGTCATACCCGCATGGGCTTCCATCACCATCAAGGACGAGACGGTGACCATCCCCCACGAGGTCTATGCAGGCTCCGAACCCACCACGCTGACTCAGTTCCAGGACGCTGCCAACGACGTGACCACCTTCATCGTGTGGAATCCTGAGACGCCCGCCGATCCGGGTGCCGTCAAGGGTACCGTCTATCTGCGTAATGGCGACAAAATAGACGAGTCGAATCTCTACACCATCGATAAGTTCGATATCAATTCGGTCGATGCTCAGGCTACATGGACCCTCAACCCCACCGAGTTCATCTACAACGGCGAGGCTCAGTACCCCACGACCGTCGAGCTGAAGGTCAAGGACTGCAAGGTTGCCGAGCACGACCTCGTGGCTATGGCCGACTTCGCTACCCACTTCGACAAGACCTACGAGACCGAAGGTGGTGCTGCCATCGCCGAGGGCGACATCAAGAATGTGGGCAAATACCTCGTGGTCATCACGGCTAAGGGTTCCAGCGACAAGTTCACAGGCACGGTCAAAAGCGGCCCGTTTGAGATCAAGAAGCTTGTGCTCCACCAGAACACAGCGGGAACGGCTGGCTATGTCACCTTCGACGACATAGCCCCCTATACCTACAGCAATGCACAGAAGAAGCCCACGCCCGGCATCACCTATATCGTGAAGCCTGCCGAAGGCACCAACCCTGCCAAGACTGAGACGCTTGCAGGCAGCAACATGACCTTCTCCTATGATAAAAACATCAACGCATGGGAGGCTGCAGGCGAGCAGGACGACACGGAGAACAACAAGCCTACCGTCTCGGTGGAGACCATCACCCTGGCCAACCCCAACGTTGAGCTGCCTGCTTCTCCCAAGCTCCAGACCAACTTCCGCATCTTGCGCCGCCAGCTCACCGACGATGGTGTCGCCTTCGACTACAAGCACGAGACTATGGGCGCATTCACTGACTATGAATATGACGGCGAGAACGCCGGCCAGGATGCTGTTTCAGGTTTCGACTACACTAGCGCCGACGCCGTCAGGTTCATTCAGGGTCATGGCGGCCTTCTGGATAGCGACCCCGTTGTCTCCTACAATATGACCATCACTACCGACTACCTGTACAGCTGGTACGGCCTCGATGCCAACAGCAATGGTCAGTGGGACGACGCAGAAAAGACCTCTGGGAATGGCACTGAGATCCGTAACGTGCTCTACAACGGCGACAACGTAGTGTCCTACACCCTCGTCATCACTGGTGTCAACAACTTCAAGGGCACCCATCAGATCACCCGTAAGATCACTCCGCGCAGCCTCTCATACGGACCTACGGTGGACATCAAGCCTGCGGTCTACAACACGCAGGAACAGCAGGCTACGCAGTTCTCCAACTGGAAGAACGACATGGGCAACGATATGACTATCAGCTCCACCAATCCCTACAGCACCGGCGATCATAACAACGATTTCTGGGTGTCAGAGAGACAGCCGGGCACTAACGCAGGCAATTACAACGTGACCATCACTGCATCGCCTCACGGCAACTACACGGGCTCCTACACCTTCAGCGGAGGATTTGTTATCGTTAAGAAACAGCTCGCCAACAACGACAACATCAACTACGTGAACCACGATGGCCCCATCGCTTATCTCTTCAAGCAGCCTGATGCCTACAACGCATCCAACGTGCCCGTCTACAAGTACACTGGCTCGCCTATCGAGGCTTATCTCAACATCCAGTTCAACTACAACTGGAAGAACGGAACTGCTCAGGGCGTGGCCGCTGCTGGTTCAGGCGCTGGCATCGATAACATCGACCTTGAGCTCGGTATCGACAATGCCAACTCGCTTCGACTGCAGTATGCCTACTACTCCAATGAGGGTTGCACCACGCCCGTGGCTCCCGCCGATGTGAAGAACGCAGGCAACTACTGGGTGAAGATCACTCCGGGCGCCGGCGTGAGCAACTATGAGGGCGAAAAGGTGATGAAGTTCATCATCGAGCCGCAGCACATCAACTCGAAGTACATCAAGGTGGCCTTCGCCGATGCTACTGTCGCCGGCAACGAGATTCAGACCAAGGGCTTCAAGAATGGTCTGGAGTACAACAATACGTATCTGGACCCGCAGCTCCACGTCTGGTACGATGACAACAACAACAACGTGAAGGACGGCTCTGAGTACGAGCTTATCCTCGGCACCGACTACGACATCCTGTACACCGACTGGCGCAACAATACCTTCGACGGCGTCAACGGCAACAAGTGGCCGAAGCACGCACGCCGCGTAGACGTGATGCTCACCGGTAAGGGCAACTGGGACAACGTCAACGACCCCACTGCTCCCGCACTGGAAGACCAGAATTCCGCCGATGCTAACTATGCTACCACCAAGACGCACGGCAGCTACTATTACGATGCTGCACACACGACCTTTGCCAAGCCTGCTGAGACAGTAACGGCCAACCTGCAGACCTCTCAGAACGTTGCCTCCGGCATACACTACTGGATTGAACCACGCGACCTCGCCGACGTCAAGCAAGGCGACATTTTCCAGCAACTTCTGGATCCCAACATGATTTCGTTGGGGGTCAAGGTTGAGAATAACCCTGCTGATGATATGAATGCGACTGCCACGACAAAGTGGGTATATTACCAGGGTGGACCCATCTATCTCGGCAGCAATGATATGACTGATACCAACATAGGTGGTCAGATTCTAAAGGCTGCCTCGCACGGAGACGACAGAGATGTCGTAGGTAATAACGAACCCGACGCCAGAGGCGGTGGTCTAATCCAAAACGTGAAGCGTGACCCCGCAACGGATGCTGTGCTCAGCTACAACACCTGGTTTGAAAACACGGGCAATGGCAACTACAAAGGACGTCTCAACATGTACTTCCGCATCATGCCCGTGCATATCGGTGGCACCGAGGACAGCTACGACAAGGACGACCTGGCCGCCGGCATCACCTACAATCCCGGCTCGGTCATCGACCAGCAGTTCACCGGCAAGTACATCGTGGACCAGGTGGCCAACACCAACCTCTACGACAACGACATCACCGACGATCCCTCGACGCCCGAGGATGAGCGCAAGGTGGCTGCCACATCTGACAATACCAGCCTCTGGGTGAACAACTACTCTGCGACGCCCTACACGCACTACGATCCCATCCAGATCACTCACACTTCCCTCGGCACCCTGACCCGTGGCACCGACTACACCGTCACCTTCGAGGACAGCAAGAAGGCTGGCACTGCCAAGGTGAAGATCAAGGGTATCGGCAACTACGACTACACCTTCCGCAAGGAGTTTGAGATCGTGAAGATGAAGATTTACGGCATCGACATCGTCAACGTCGAGCCGCCTCACGTGGGTGTGCTCCTCGACCGTCAGGCCGACGAGAAGATTGTCATCCTCTACGGACGCAACGAGGAGGGTAAGCTCTACCGTCTCGACAAGGAGCCCTTCAAGGCTCACGCCGACGTGAAGACCCTCTCGTGGGTGAACTCGCTCGCCGAGAACCGCACAGGATGGAAGGCGCTCCCCAACGAGACCTACACCGTGAGCGCTTACCTCGAGCTCGATGGTCCCACGGACGCATCCTATGAGTTTGTCGATCCCTTCGACATGCCTTACATTCGCATCAACAGCCGTGAGGTCAAGGACCAGCTGCACGTCGTAAACAAGGCTACCCTCAACTATGAGTTTGCCAAGACGCCTGCCGACCTCGCCACGCAGTTCAACCATCAGACACGTCGTCTGACCATCTCCGGCGAGAAGGGCACCGACCTTGTACCCGTGACCACCAACGTGGAGTTCTGGCTCAACAACGACGATCCCGCTGACTATACTCCCGGTGAGCCCGACGGCATACAGCTCGTGCTTCAGGAGGCCATGGCCGACGACATGGGAGAGGATGGCGCTGCAAAGACCGGATTCTTCGCCTACGAGATTGATCCCTTCGTGGTCAACACCAACCTCACTTCGCGCATCGTGAAGTATCGTCCGTTTGCCGACTTCGAGGCCAAGTATGTGGCAGGCCAGTATGAGATCTCTAAGGTCAAGGAGGTGGCCATCGGTGCCGACAAGACCTCGAAGTGGTTCATCGCTGCTGCTCCCGCAGTGGGACAGAAGGGCAACCTGCTCTACAGCGAGCCCGTCGATGCACTCAGCGAGCTGGCTACCATGCCCGACGCCATCATTCCTACCGCTCAGATAGGCGACCTGGCAGGTCACAACACGACCGCCAACGGTGGCAAGATCTTCTACATCAAGACTAAGGCCGACACCGAGGCCGATGCCTACCAGGCTGAGAAGGAGCTGCTCGCTGCCGTAGACTGGCACCTGGGCAACAACAAGCTCGTGCAGGCCACCAAGGGCACCGACAACTACACACTCGGTAGCACCGACGCCGCAGGTCAGATAGAGGACCTCGGATGGAAGGAGTACACCGGAGCCATCGACCTCACTGCCGACGATGCACACAAGTATGTGACCTATTACTTCGTCTCGCTCGACAACACCGGAGCCTATGAGCACGGCTTCTCGCCCATCACCAAGTATCGTGCCGAGCACATGCTCGAGCTCGACGCTAAGAAGGAGTGGATGACCTACTTCCATGAGAAGAAGTACACCGACTACGACGGTGTCACCGAGAAGGATGTGGAAGGCTTCAAGGTTATCGGTGCCGACGTCTACACCGTCACCGCTGCCAATGCCAACGCCGCCACGCTGACCGTCTCCGACGTGCAGACCATGGTGCCCACCAAGCAGCCCGTGCTGCTGCACACCAAGGCCGACAACGGCAAGATCTACCTGAGCTCGCTGCGCTACAACGCCGCTGAGTGGACCGCTACTACCACCGCTACCGAGTTCACCGGTGCAGAGGCAGAGACACAGCCCGACTTCACACAGTACGACTACTTCGTGCTCAACGAGGGTGAGTTTGTCAAGGTCAACAATCAGGGCACGTCGAAGATCGGTGCCAACAAGAGCTGGCTGCAGTTCGCTGCCGGCAGCTATCCTGCTCTGGCACGTCTGCGCTTCGCATTCGACGAGGCTGACGCCATCGACGCTGCCATGGTCGAGACCATGCAGCAGGGCGACTGGTACGACCTCAACGGCCGCAAGCTCGACAATGCTCCCGTCCGAAAGGGCCTCTACATCTTCAACGGACGTAAAGTTGTTATCAAATAACTAAAGTAATCATATATGAGACAAATTTCAAAATCATTCTGGCTCACGCTGCTGCTGACCGTCTTCATGACGGTCGGCGCAGCCGCCCAGGCTGTCGTCAAGACCGGCACGCTCACCGACATCACGAAGGTGGCGCTGGCCGACGGCACGGAGGTGACTGCTGCGGGCGTAGCTGCCACGGGTGAGGTGACCATCGCCATCACCCCTGCCGACAACAAGTATGTTGCCGAATTGAAAATTGTTCAGCTCGTCAATGCCTCCGAGGCACAGGCTCGCCGCGCACCGGGATTTGCCGACCTTGTCAGCTACAAGGAGGTCATCCCCACCAACGAGCAGCTCAATGCCGCTGGTCTGACCAACGCTGAAGACTACTACGTGAAAGGTGTGCGCTTCTACACGTTCACCATGCCTGACAACGATCGCAGCGTAGAACTCAACGCCAAGGCGCTCGACCGCGTGGAGTTCCCCATCGCCGACCTGGAGCTCAAGAGCAACGTCTTCACCTACAACACCCAGCGCCAGGTGCCTGAGGTGCAGAAGGTCGCTGCTCCCACCGTGCTCGCTGCTGCCGACCGCGAGGGCACCGCGTGGATCTCGGCCATGCCGACCGAGAGCACCAATGCCAACGCCATCGACGGAACCAACTTCACCGGCGTTGACCCCTACAAGGTCACCATCATCGGTATTGGCAAGTACTACGGCAAGAAAGAGACGCTGACTTACAACATCAACGCAAAGAACATCACACCCGAGATGGTGCTGCTCAGCCAGGACGTCTTCACCTACAACGGCAAGCTACAGAAGCCTGCCACAGTGACCGCCTACTTCAACCCGCAGAACGATGCCTCGACAGTGATTGCCGACACGGAGTACACACTCACCAACGACGGAGGCACTAATGCCGGCACATACAACGTGACCGTCACCGGTAAGGCTACCGCCGACCACCAGGCCAACTACACTGGAACTGCCACCGTGCAGTTTGTCATCAACAAGTTCGACATCAGCAAGCTCACATGGACCATCGACCCGAAGGACATCCTCGACGGTGGACGCGACGATGCTGCCGATGCCAACAACCCCTATGTCGCATCGACCAAGTCGGTGATGTATGACGAGCGCACCCACAAGTACACCGTGGCCGCTCCCGAGATTCCCACCGGCGTGGATCTGCTGCCCGCAGCACTCCCCGTGCTCGACACCGACTATGCCGTGACGTGGAACACCACTGACTTCAAGAACACTGGTGCCAAGGACATCCTCGTCGATGCCACCACTACCAGCACCAACTTCACCGGACATGTCAACCTCGACTACGCCATCGTGGAGCAGGGCATCGAGCCCTTCGAGGCCAACATCGAGCTCTTCACCGACAACACCAAGGCTACGGCCGTGACCGACGCCACCTACACCTACGACCTCACCGCTCACAAGCCCTACGTGAAGGTGACCAACCTCAGCGGTGTGGAGATGGCTACCGACCAGTACACCGTGGAGTATAAGAACAATGTGAACGCTGGTACGGCCACTGTCATCGTCTCAGGTAAGGGACACTACAGCGGCAAGATTACCAAGGAATTCAAGATCAACCCGAAGAACATCAACGATGCCGAGGTGGCCTACACCAACCCCGCAGCCGTGACCTACAACGGACAGGCCCAGACGGGCAAGCCCACACTGGTCTACACCGCTGCAGGCGGCACCGAGACCCTCATCATCGACTACGACTTCGAGGTGACCAACTGGCAGCACAACACCAATGCCTCTGCCAAGGACGGCGACGCTACCGCTACCGTCACTGGTAAGGGCAACTACACCGGTGTGCTCACTGCCGGACTCGTCATGGTCATCAACCAGAAGCAGCTCAACGAGAAGATGATTGTCTTCACCGACAACAAGGACTACTTCGTCTACAACCGCGCACAGCAGAATCCTGAGGTGAACGTGGTCGACTACGACGCAGCCCTCATCTCCGCCGTTTGGCCTGCCAACAGCACTACCGCTCCTGCCGCTCTCGCAGGTCAGGACGTGACCATCAGCGTGCCCGCTTCGGTCGACGCTCAGAACAGCCTGCCCAAGACCTACACCGTCACCGTCACCGCTCTGGCCGACGGCAACTACACGGGCACTGTCTCGCGCGACTATAACATTGACGCCAAGGACGTGAACGAGCTCGACTGGGCCATCTGGCCTGAGGACGTCGACGCTCTCGGCGGCAAGGAAGCTGCCTTCAACGAGGCTACCAAGAGCATCAAGTACGACCAGAACCAGCACAAGTACACGACCAACTACGCTGCCGCAGGCTATGCCACCGAGTGGCCCGCCGCTACGCAGCTGACCGCTGGCACCGAGTACACACTGGCTTATCCCTCGCCCGACTACACCAATCCTGGTGTTAAGGAGATTGTCATCACTGGTAAGGGCAACTTCAAGGGCGTGACGACGCTGGCTTACAGCATCGTCGAGCAGGACATCGAGAACATCAACGACGGTGTCACACTCACCCTCAACCTGCCTGCAGGTGGCTATACCTATGACATGACCGAGCACAAGCCCGAGCCTACCGTCACCAACGACGCTGGCGTGAACCTCGTCAAGGGTACTGACTACTATGTGGAGTATCAGAACAACGTGAATGCCGGTACGGCCACCATTATCATCATCGGTAAGGGTCACTACAGCGGCAAGATCACTGAAG
The DNA here is from genome assembly GCA_905234355.1 of uncultured Prevotella sp. GTDB lineage: Bacteria > Bacteroidota > Bacteroidia > Bacteroidales > Bacteroidaceae > Prevotella. The sequence goes on from CAJOHP010000017.1 coordinate 10,846, forward strand.
ACTACACCATCGCTCCACGCGACGTCAACGACGCCGTCATCACCTATGCAGACCCCGCTGCCGTCGTCTACAACGGACTGGCTCAGGAGGCTCTGCCCACCACGTTCAATGCTAACTATGGTGCCAACCAGGAGGACCTCGTCCTCGACAAGGACTACACCATCACCGCTTGGACCAACAACGTGAACGCTACCGAGAACGACGGCAACGCTACCGCTACCATCACCGGTCAGGGTAACTACACCGGCACACGCACCCTCACGCTCGACATCGACCAGAAGGAGCTCACTGCCGACATGCTGCATCTCGACAAGGACTTCTTCACCTTCAACAACAAGGTTCAGGAGCCCGTCATCACCGTCAGCGACGATGAGAACAATGCACTCGATGAGGCTCGCGATATCGAGTCGAAGGTGATCACCAACAGCAGCAATGCTGTCACCACCGGCAACTCTATCGCCAAGGACGAGTACACCGTGACCATCACCGCTAAGGCTACTGGTAACTACAAGGATCCCGCCACTAAGGTGGCCAAGAACTTCTGGATTGGCGAGAAGAACATCGACAATGCCGATGTGGTCACCGTGAAGCTCACCAACGGTGCAGAGTATGTCTACACCGGACAGCCCATCGAGCCCGCCTTCACCATCACCCAGAAGAACGGCGCTGGCGTGGAGGAGACCATGCCTACCAATGAGTACACCTTCGAGTATGTGGACAACACCGACGTCAGCTACAAGGACGGCGCTGTCGTCGCTGGTGCTGCCCTCGTCATCAAGGGTACTGGCATCAACTACGACGCACGCTCCAAGGTCGTCGTCCCCTTCACCATCACTCGTCGTGACATCAGCAATCCTGCTCTCGTGACCTTCAACGGTCTCGTGGAGAAGACCTTCACCGGCGATCCTATCACTCAGGACATCGTGCTGACCAACACCGTCACCGGTGCTCAGCTCACCGAGGACGGCGACAAGGCCGACTACATGGTGGAGTACGCCAACAACGTCAAGGCTACCACGTCGCCCGCTGTCGTGACCATCACCGGTCAGGGCAACTACACGGGCACGATCACCGAGACCTTCGACATCCTGGCTAAGGATCTGCTCGGCAACGTGCGCATCCAGAACATCGAGGATCAGGAGTACAACGGAAGCGAGATCAAGCCCGCTCTCGTCGTCACCGACATCGCATCCGGTCGCAAGCTCGCCGAGAACACCGACTATGTGCTGACCTATGCTGACAACATCAACGTGGGTACCGCTACCGTCACCCTCACCGGCGCTGGCAACTACACCGGCAATGAGGAGAAGACCTTCCAGATTGTGCCGCGCGACATCAACAAGCTCACCATCACGCTCGACCCCGACCGCATCAAGTACACCGGTGAGGTCGTCACCACCGAGATCGGTTCCGTCATCGACGAGGCCATCGATCCCGCTGCAGAGCTGAAGGACGGCTTCGCCATCGTCGGCTACGACTGCGCTAACGGCTGCATCGAGAAGGGCACACACTATGCCTTCATCGAGCAGGTGAACAACCCGAACTACACGGGCACAGCCAAGGTGGCATTCACCATCTACGACAAGGACTTCAATGATCCCGCATTCGCCTTCGACCTCAAGCTCGAGGAGACGCTCTTCGTCTACGACGGCACACGCAAGGAGCCGAAGGTGACACTCATCGACCAGAGCGAGGGCAACGACCGTCTGCTCGTCGAGGGTGTGGACTATACGCTCAGCTATCAGGACAACTACGGTGCTACCGTGAAGAAGGCCGGTGAGCGCGCCTCCGTCAATGCCAACAACGGCAATGCCGACCGCGACGCCTACGCTCTCTACACCGACGAGACCGTGAACCTCGACGATCCTGCTGATACCTATCGCAACATCCCGACCGTGGTCATCACCGGTAAGGGCGGCTTCGTGGGTACCATCAAGGCCGAGTTCCTCATCGCTCCGCGTACCATCATGTTTGCCAAGGTGGAAGAGCCTCTCGCTCACGTCGAGTACAACGGACATGAGCAGAACCCGAAGGGTGCCGACTTCATCGTGAAGGACATCAACGGTAACCGTCTCATCGAGGGCTACGACTACACCTTCGAGCCTGCCACGAGCATCAACGCCGGTGAGGCTACTGCTGTCATCCGCGGTCGTCACAACTACGACGTGGAGACTACCCTCGAGGGCAAGTTCATCATCGACAAGAAGCCTCTCGTCGAGGAGATGCTTTCGTTCAACAAGAGCTACTTCGTCTACAACGGCGAGGTGCAGCATCCTGTCGTGACCGTGGCCGATGGCGATCCCACCGTGCTCTTCATGGACAAGGACGTGAACATCATCCTGCCTGAGGACAATCCCGATGCTGCCAAGCGCAAGAACCCCGTCGAGGTGGGCACCTACGTCATTGAGGTGTCGGCCACCGAGGAGGGTAACTACAGCGGCTGGATAGCCAAGGAGTACACCATCGGTACGAAGAGCGTGAACAACGTTCAGATTGCCGCCATCGCTGACCAGACCTTCACCGGCGAGGCTATCACGCCCGCTCTGACCGTCACACTCATCAACGAGAACGGCACCGAGCTCACGCTCGAGAACGAGACCGACTACAAGGCTACTTATAAGAATAATGTGAATGCCGGACAGGCTACCGTGCAGATCGTCGGACAGGGCAACTACAACCAGGAGACCTTCGCCGAGCAGACCTTCACCATCCTGCCCAAGAGCATTGCCGACGCTACTGTCGCTGGCATCGCCGACGTCATCTACAACGGCGCTGCACAGACGCAGAACATCACCGTGACCGATGCCGACCGCAACGTCGTGCTCGTTGAGAGCGACGACTACACCGTCGCCTACGAGGACAACGAGGCCGCTGGCACAGCCAAGGTGACCATCACCGGTAAGGGCAACTACACCGATGCTATCGAGAAGAACTTCACCATCGCTGCCAAGACGCTCAATGTGGCCATCGTCGCTCTCGAGGACGTGGTCTACAACCGCGCCGAGCAGAAGCTCGTGCCTGCTGTCGTCGATCTCGACACCAAGAAGGCACTCGAGGCTGACGTGGACTACACCGTGGCTTACGCTGGCGACCTGACCAACGTCGGTACCGTCACCGTGACCATCACCGGTAAGACCAACTTCCAGGGCACTGCTACGCAGACCTACAACATCGTGGCTAAGGATATCGCCAACTTCGACGTGACCCTCACTCCCGATGCATACGAGTATGACGGCACCGCCAAGGAGCCCGTGGCCACCGTCGTCGACGGCGACTACACGCTCGCTGCTGCCGAGTACAGCGTGACCTATGCCAACAACATCGCTACCGGCGCTGCCAAGGCCATCATCACCGGCCAGGGCAACTACACCGGCACCGTGGAGAAGGCATTCACCATCGGTGGCAAGAGCATTGAGTCGTTCGACTTCACGCTCGCTACCTTCGACAATGTCTACAACGGACAGCCCAAGACTCCTGCCGTGACGATGAAGAACCAGGCTAACCGCACGATGACCGAGAACACCGACTTCACCGTCGAGTATAAGGACAACGTCAACGCCGGCACCGCCACCGTCACCGTCATCGGTAAGGGCTTCTACCATGGCTCTGTGAGCAAGACCTTCACCATCGCTCCGCGTAGCATCAATGAGGCTGCCGTCGCTGCCATCGCAGCACAGCAGTTCACCGGTGCTGCACTGACGCCCGCCGTCGTGGTGAGCGACCTGAACAGCGTCCTCGTCGAGGGCACTGACTACACCGTGGCTTACGCTCAGAACGTGAATGTGGCCGACGCTCCCGTCGTCACCCTCACCGGTATGGGCAACTACAACGCTACGAAGGTGGTCAACGCTGCCTTCGCCATCACGCCGAAGCTCATCACCGCCTCTATGGTGGACCTCTCGCAGGAGAACTTCGTCTACAACCGTGCCAACCAGAAGCCCGCTGTCAGCGTGGCCGACGATGAGAATGGCATCGACCTCCTGGCCGCTGGCTACGCTACCGTCGCCAACGATGGTGGCACCGAGGTGGGTACCTACAACGTGGTCGTCACCGCTCAGGGCAACTACACCGGCACCGTGACCAAGCAGTTCAGCATCGTCAGCGAGAACGCTAAGGTCTTCGACGTCACTCTGGCTTACACCACCACCGAGTACACCGGCGCTGCCCTGCAGCCCGCTGTCATCGTGAAGGATGGCGCCGCCACACTGGCTACCGCCAACTACACCGTGGCTTACGCCAACAACGTCAACGTGGGTAAGGCTGTCGTCACCGTCACCGGTAAGAACGGTTACGAGGGCACGGTCACCAAGACCTTCGACATCACTCCGCGCAGCGCCCAGAACATGACCGTCGCCGCTATCGCCGACCAGACCTTCACGGGCAATGTCATCGAGCCGGCCTTCACCGTCACCGACGGCACGAAGACCCTCACCAAGGGTGTCGACTACACCTACTTCTATGCCAACAACCTGAACGTGGGCACGGCTACCGTGACCATCCAGGGTAAGGGTAACTATAACAAGGAGAAGACCGCTACGTTCAACGTGGTGGCCAAGAGCGTGGCCGAGCTCACCGTGGCTGCCCTCGCAAGCCGCACCTACACCGGTGAGGAGCAGAAGCCGGCCGTCGTCGTCAGCTACAACGGCAAGCAGCTCGTCGCTGGACAGGACTTCGACGTGACCTACTCGGACAACGTCAACGTGGGTACTGCCATCGCCTCTATCAAGGGTAAGGGCAACTACACCGGCATCAACGGTGTGCCCTTCATGATCACTCCGAAGGCTCTCAACGCTGGCATGCTTGAGCGCTATGAGACGCAGTTCACCTACAATGGTGCTACGCAGAAGCCCGTTGTTACTGTCATCGACCGCGAGCGTGGTGTGCAGCTTGGTGCTGACCAGGTGACCATCACCAACGAGGGCGGCATCGAGATAGGCAACTACACCTTCGCCGTCGAGGCCGTCGCTACCGGCAACTATGCTGGCACGCTGGCCGGACAGTACAGCATTGTCGACCGCAACGCCGCTAACTTCGACGTCGCTCTGGAGTATGCTCACCACGTCTTCACCGGCGACGCCCTCGAGCCCGCCGTCACTGTGACCGACGCTGGCAACGCTGCCCTGACCGACCTCAGCGGATTCACCGTGGTCTATGACAACAATGTGAACGCAGGCAAGGCCAGCGTCAAGGTGACCGGCACCGGCAACTACCGCGGTGAGGTGACCAAGTTCTTCGACATCACGCCGAAGGATATCGCTGAGCTGGCCGTCGCTGGCATTGAGAACGTGACCTACAACGGCGAGGCTTACGAGCCCGTTGTGACCGTCACCTATGGCGACAACACGCTGGTGCTCGACACCGACTACACCGTCGTCTATGCTAATAACACCAACGCCGGAACGGCTACCGTCACCCTCAAGGGCTGGGGCAACTACACCGGCGAGACCGTGAAGAGCTTCGTCATCGCACAGAAGAACATCACCGACGCCATGGTGGCTGTCGCTCCTGAGACCGTCGTCTACAACGGCGAGACACAGAAGCCCGTCGTCACCGTGACCGATGCTGAGCGCAACGTCGTCCTCACCGAGGGCGTCGACTACATCCTCACCAACGAGGGTGGCCTGAACGTCGGTACCTACGCCGTGATGGTCACTGGTCAGGGCAACTACACCGCTGCTCCTGCCGTGATGAAGACCTTCACCATCATTCCTGCTGAGATTGCTGCTGTCGCAGTGGCCGACATCGAGCAGCCCGTCACCGACGAGGAGCTCGATACCGATGCTACCTACGAGGCTGAGGGCGTCGATGCCATCAGCGCTGTCGACTGGACTCCCGCTGCCGCCAACGGCATCGCCGAGGGTGAGGTCGCTTACACCGCTGCCGTCACGCTCACTGCCAACAGCAACTACGTGTTCGCTGACAACGTCGCTGCTACCGTCAACGGTGAGCAGGTCAACGCTACCCTCAACGCCGATGGTACGCTCAGCGTCGCTTACACCTTCGAGCCCACGCTCAAGGTGGTCATCATCGACAACACCTTCGTGGTCAACGTCAACGATCCTGCCGCCAAGACTGTCGTCATCGACAAGACCGTGCCCAACGACCAGACTGTCGTCTACATTCCTGCTGTGGTCAACATCGACGGCACAGACTATCCTGTGACGAAGATCAACGACAACGCCTTCGCCAACTGGACTGCTCTGACCGACGTCTTCATGCCGGAGACCGAGGAGCCCATCGAGATTGGCGACGGAGCATTCGACAATGGCACCGTGGTCAACATCCACACGCCGCTGTCGCTGCTCGACGACTATGCACTCGCTCCCGCTCTCGAGGACAACTTCGAGGCCGACAAGATCTCCGCTCAGCTGAACTTCGTCAGCCGTCTGGTGACCTTCTCCTGCGGTGTCGACGTGCAGGTGCCCGATGGTGTCATCGCACACTATGTGAAGGCTAAGAACGACAACGCCGTGACCCTCGTCGACATCGACGGCGCCGACCTCTTCGTCGGTGGCGTGGCTGCCGTGAAGGCCAACAACGGTGTGATCTTCTCGGGTGTGGCCGGACAGACCTACACCATCGTCGCTCACGGAGGACGCCAGGTCTCTGGCACTCCCGTCGCTACCGGTGATGCTCAGGACTATGCCGACAACCTGCTCGAGCCCGTCATCGAGGCCAAGAGCTACGATCCCGACAAGTACTATGTGCTCTACAAGGACGAGTTCCGCGTGATTGCCGATGAGTCGAAGGTGCCCGCCAACAAGGCCGTGCTCCGCAAGCCCACCGCCAACAGCTCGAGCCGCCTGACCATCGACATCGACATCCTGGATAGCATCGAGAACGTCGAGGCTCTCTTCGGTAACGATGGCGACGACAAGTGGTACGACCTGCGTGGCAACCGCATCAGCCGTCCCAGCACTAAGGGTATCTACATCTTCAACGGACATAAGGTTGCTGTGAAATGAGTAAACTAAGATTCATCCTGACACTGACGCTGACGTTGCTCCTCGGAGGAGCAGCGTCAGCCCAGTCGCAGGCTTCGCAAGACCAAGAGACGTTCAAGCCGCACTGGTACTTACAGCCCCAGTTCGGTGTGGGACACCATCGCGGCGAGGCGAAGTTTGAGAAGCTGATAAGCCCCACGGCGGCTCTGTCGCTCGGCTATCAGTTCAACCCCATCCTGGGGCTGCGACTCGGGGCCAGTGGCTGGGAGGCCCGAAACGGCCAGGCCCATCCCCTGCGCCATTATAAGTGGAACTACGTCCAGGGCAACCTCGACGTGACTGTCTCTCTGCTCAATCTGTTCAAGAAGAAGGCACTGCGTCCCTTCGACATCTACCTCTTTGCAGGTGGCGGCGTGGACTACTCCTTCGAGAACGATGACTGTGTGAAGCTGGCTGCCAACCAACCCGACGGCAGTGTGCTCTATGAGAAGCTCTGGTGCGACCATCGCTGGAACCCCGTCGTGCGCGGTGGTCTGGGCATCGACGTGATGCTCACCAAGCGCGTGAAGTTCAACCTTGAGGGCAATACCAACATGCTGCCCGACCACTTCAACTCGAAGAAGGGTCGCAGCGACAACAAGGACTGGGTGAGCAACGTGCTCGTCGGTCTGAAGATTGCTCTCGGTCCCACCACGCGTTCTGTGGCTCCCGCTGCCGCTCCTGTCGTGCAGGAGGTGGTGGAGCAGCCCCGTGCCGAGGTGGTGCCCGCTCCCGTGGTGGAGCCCGCTCCTGTGGTGCAGCAGCCCGTTGTGGAGAAGCGTGAGCCCATGCGCATCGAGGT
>CAJOHP010000018.1 GCA_905234355.1 uncultured Prevotella sp.
AGGACCACCCAGACCTCGTGCGACAGTACCTCGGCACCGTCGTGCCCTACACCGACAACTTCTTCGCGACACTCAACTCGGCCGTCTTCTCCGACGGGTCCTTCGTCTACATACCACGAGGCGTGCGATGCCCCATGGAGCTGAGCAGCTACTTCCGCATCAACGCACGAGGCACAGGACAGTTTGAGCGCACGCTCATCGTGGCCGACGACGACAGCTACGTGTCCTACCTCGAGGGCTGCACAGCACCCATGCGCGACGAAAACCAGCTGCACGCCGCCATCGTAGAGATCGTGGTGATGGACCGCGCCGAGGTGAAATACTCCACCGTGCAGAACTGGTACCCAGGCGACGAGCACGGACGCGGAGGCGTGCTCAACCTCGTGACCAAGCGCGGCGACCTGCGCGGCCAGCACGCGAAGCTCTCGTGGACGCAGGTGGAGACCGGTTCGGCCATCACATGGAAATATCCGTCGTGCCTGCTGCGCGGAGCCGACAGCACAGCCGAGTTCTACTCCGTGGCTGTGACCAACCACTACCAGCAGGCCGACACCGGCACGAAGATGATACACCTGGGACCCCGCACCAAGAGCACCATCATCTCCAAGGGCATCTCGGCCGGACACTCCCAGAACTCCTACCGCGGACTGGTGCGAGCCGCCGCCACCGCCGAGGGGGCACGCAACTACTCCAGCTGCGACTCACTGCTCCTGGGAAGCAACTGCGGAGCACACACCTTCCCCTACATGGACGTGAAGAACCCCACGGCCATCTTCGAGCACGAGGCCACCACGAGCAAGATCAGCGAGGACCAGCTCTTCTACTGCAACCAGCGCGGCATACCCACCGAGCAGGCCGTTGGACTCATCGTCAACGGCTACGCCAAGGAGGTGCTGCAGAAGCTGCCCATGGAGTTTGCCGTCGAGGCGCGCAAGCTGCTCAGCGTCACCCTCGAGGGAACGGTGGGGTAACTACAGACCTCTTTTGTGGATAACACATATTGAGCAACCCGTCTCGGACAGGCATAAAGCCCGTCCCTACAGGACGGTCTGAAACCAAGAGCAATCATCCGCGGACGGTGGCGGCGCATAAACAACCGTTTTTGCAACTCATTGAAAATGAGATCGTTCCAGATTTAAGCAAGAAAACGTCCCGATTTACACCCTAAACGACCCCCGTTTACACCCTAAACGACCCCCGTTTACACCCTAAACGACCCCCGTTTACACCCTAGCGGACCCTCGGCTAGGGTGTAAACGGGGGTCGTTTAGGGGGTAAACCGAGGTCGGTGGCATATCTTTTGGAGGACAAAGCAGGCTGAATGCATGAATATGCAAGGCCAGAATGCAAGAACATGCAGTATCGGGACACGAAGACCGACAAACAGATTTTTGGGAAAAAGCTTTGGCGGATAAAAAAGTTTTCCGTACCTTTGCAGCCGAATTGAAATAGATATTTTTCTTTTATGGGCGGATTTTTTGGAACCATCTCGACGAAGGATTGCGTAAACGACTTGTTTTACGGCACCGACTACCACTCACACTTAGGCACGAAGCGTGCAGGTCTCGTGACGTTCGACAGCGAGCAAGGCTTCTCGAGGAGCATACACTCGCTGGAGCGCGACTACTTCCGCTCGAAGTTTGAAGACGAGCTCGACGACTTCAGCGGCTGCGTGGGCGTGGGCGTCATCAGCGACACCGACCCGCAGCCCATCATCATCAACTCGCACCTGGGCCGATATGCCGTGGTGACGGTGGCCAAGATCAACAACCTCAAGGAGATAGCCGACGAGCTGCTGGCGCAGCGCATGCACCTCAGCGAGCAGAGTGCCAACAAGATAAACCAGACGGAGCTCGTAGCCCTGCTCATCAACATGGGGAGCACCTTCCAGGAGGGCATCAACCGCGTGTATCAGAAAATCAAGGGGTCGTGCTCCATGCTCATCCTCACCGAGGACGGCATCATCGCCGCACGCGACTTCCTGGGCCGCACGCCCATCGTCATCGGCAAGAAGGAGGAGCAGCTGCCCGACGGCTCCGGACTGCTCACCGCCTATGCCGTGGCCAGCGAGACCACCAGTTTCCCCAACCTGGGCTACAAGGTGCTGCGCGACGTGGGGCCGGGCGAGATCGTCAGGCTCAGGACCACAGGCGTCGAGGTGATGCAGCAGCCATTCAAGCGCTGCCAGATATGCTCCTTCCTCTGGGTCTACTACGGATTCCCCGCATCGACCTACGAGGGCATCAACACCGAGGCGGTGCGCGAGCGCAACGGCGAGATGATGGGCTCTAAGGACGACGTCGAGGCCGACCTCGTGTGCGGCATACCCGACTCGGGCGTGGGCATGGCACTGGGCTACAGCAACGGCTCAGGCATACCCTACAAGCGCGCCGTGCTGAAGTACACACCCACGTGGCCACGGTCCTTCACACCTGGCAACCAGACACGACGCGACCTCGTGGCGAAGATGAAGCTCATACCCAACCAGGCTCTGCTCAAGGACCAGCGCGTGGTGTTCTGCGACGACAGCATCGTGAGAGGCACACAGCTCAGGGACAACGTGCGCGAGTTCTTCGACAACGGAGCCAAGGAGGTGCACGTGCGCATATCATGCCCCCCGCTGGTCTACGGATGCCCCTTCATAGGATTCACATCGTCCAAGAGCGACCTGGAGCTCATCACACGACAGGTGATACGCGACTTCGAGGGCGACGACGCCATCGCTCTGGAGCGATATGCACAGACAGGCTCGCCAGAGTACCAGCGCATGGTCGACGAGATAGCACGGCGACTGGGACTGTCGTCGGTCAAGTTTGCACACATCGAAGACCTCGTGGCATCCATCGGACTGCCCAAGGAGCGCGTGTGCACACACTGCTTCGACGGATCGAGCTACGAGGGCGTGCACGACGGAGAGTTCTTCGGGTAAGGACACACAGAGGAGAAATGTAAACGTACAACTATATATCAAGACATGCAGAAAAACCTTGTCATAGTGGAGTCGCCTGCCAAGGCGAAGACGATTGAGAAATTTCTGGGCCCCGACTACAAAGTGATGTCGAGCTACGGCCACATACGCGACCTGAAGAAGAAGGAGCTGAGTGTGGACGACGAGACGCTGGAACCCGAATACGAGATTCCCGAAGAGAAGAAGAAACTCGTGGGCGAGCTCAAGAGCCAGGCCAAGAAGGCCGAGAAGGTGTGGCTCGCAAGCGATGAGGACCGCGAGGGAGAAGCCATCTCGTGGCACCTGTGCGAGGTGCTCGGGCTGGACGAGCAGAACACCAACCGCATCGTCTTCCACGAGATCACCAAGCCCGCCATACTACAGGCCATAGAGCACCCCCGACACCTGGACATGAACCTCGTGAACGCACAGCAGGCACGCCGCGTGCTCGACCGCATCGTGGGATTCAAGCTCTCGCCCGTGCTCTGGCGAAAGGTGAAGCCCGCACTATCGGCAGGACGAGTGCAGAGCGTGGCCGTCAGGCTCATCGTCGAGCGAGAGAAGGAAATCAAGGCCTTCCAGAGCGAGACCTTCTACAGCGTGAGCGCACTCTTCGGACTGACCCACGACGACGGCTCGCAGAGCGAGGTGAAGGCCACACTCGACACTCGGCTGAAGACGGAGCAGGAGGTGCAGCAATTCCTCGAGATGTGCAAGGACGCCACCTTCACCGTAGGACAGGTGCAGAAGAAACCCATGCGACGCTCGCCGGCACCGCCCTTCACCACATCGACGCTACAGCAGGAGGCCGCACGAAAGCTCGGATTCACCGTGAGCCAGACCATGAGGGTGGCACAGCACCTCTACGAGAGCGGACGCATCACCTACATGCGTACCGACTCGGTCAACCTCTCCACACTGGCCATCGGAGCCACCAAGCAGGCCGTCACCGACCTCTACGGCGAGCAGTACTCCAAGGTGAGGCAGTACCACACCTCGTCGAAAGGAGCACAAGAGGCACACGAGGCCATACGTCCCACCTACATGGAACAGGCACAGACCGACGGCACGGTACAGGAGAAACGGCTCTACGAGCTCATCTGGAAGCGCACAGCAGCATGCCAGATGGCCGACGCCGAGATAGAGAAGACCACCGCCGAGATAAAGATAACACCGGCAGGAGGCGACACATGCGACACCGCCTTCACAGCCACCGGAGAGGTGATCAAGTTCGACGGCTTCCTCAAGGTCTACCGAGAGTCGACCGACGACGACGACATCGCCGACCGCGACGAGACCACTCACGTGCTGCCCCCGCTGAGCCAGGGACAGGAGCTCACAAGGCGAGAGGTGAGCGCGGCAGAGCGATACACCGTGGGACCGCAGCGATACACCGAGGCATCGCTCGTGCACAAGCTCGAGGAGCTGGGCATCGGACGACCGTCGACATACGCACCCACCATCTCCACCATACAGCAGAGAGAGTATGTGGTCAAGGGCGACAAGAAGGGAGAGGAGCGCCAGTACGACGTCATCACACTCAAAGGCAAGCAGATACTCCACAAGAGCCGCGTAGAGAACACCGGATCGGAGAAAGGCAAGCTGCTCCCTACTGACATCGGCGTGGTGGTCAACGACTTCCTCATGGACAACTTCCCCGGCATCATGGACTACAACTTCACAGCCAAGGTGGAGCAGGACTTCGACCAGATAGCCGAAGGCAAGGAGCGATGGACGGAGATGATGCACAACTTCTACCGCGACTTCAAACCCGTGGTGGAGCAGACACTCAACGCGCGCTCGGAGCACAAGGCCGGCGAGCGACAGCTCGGCACCGACCCGAAGAGCCACAGGCCCGTCTTCGTGAAGATAGGACGCTTCGGACCCGTCGTGCAGATAGGCACGGCCGACGACAAGGACAAGCCGCTCTTCGCACACCTGCCCAAGGAGCTCGGCATGGAGAACATCACGCTCGAGCAGGCACTCGACCTCTTCAAGCTGCCACGCATGCTCGGAGAGTATGAGGGCGAGCCCGTCACCGTGGGTGCAGGACGATTCGGACCATACGTGCTGCACAAGAAGGAGTACACCTCGCTGCCGAAGGGCACCGACCCCCTGGCCATCACCATAGCCGACGCCGTAAGACTCATCGACGAGAAACGACGCAGCGACAAGCAGAAGCACCTCAAGACATTCAGCGAAGACCCGCTGCTCGAGGTGATGAACGGACGGTACGGGCCCTACATCACCTACGACGGAAAGAACTACCGCCTGCCAAAGGCCATGCACGACCGGGCAAAGGACCTCACCTACGACGAGTGCATGAAGATCGTCAACAAATAATACTCCCCCACCCCCGACACACACCATGCGACGCATCATCCTCATAGGCTACATGGGAGCCGGAAAAACCACTGTAGGCAAGGCCCTCTCGAAAGAGACGGGCCTTGCCTTCTACGACCTCGACTGGTACATAGAGAGCCGGCGCAGAAAGACCGTCCCGCAGATCTTCGCCGAGGTGGGCGAGAAGGGGTTCAGGGAGATAGAGCGCAACATGCTGCACGAGGCGGCCGAGTTTGAGAACGTCATCATCAGCTGCGGAGGAGGCACACCATGCTTCTTCGACAACATGGACTACCTCAACCGACAGGGACAGGTGGTCTACCTGCGATGCGCTCCCGAAGTGCTGATGCAGCACCTCACCATGGGCAAGACAGAGCGCCCACTGCTCAAGGAAAAGACACCCGAGCAGCTCAGAGACTTCATCGGCGAGCAGCTCACACTGCGGGAGCCCTTCTACACAAAGGCACGCTACACACTCGACGTGTCGCTCATGGACAACTACGAGAAGATACGCATCACCATCGCACGCCTGCGGGAGATGCTCGACGTCTGACGGGGGGGCCTACCCCCAAAAATCACTACCGGTGTAAGCTTAACACTATTTTTTTGCCCCTTGCGCAAAAAAAACCGAGAAAAGTGATACGAGTTATAGAAATTTTGCTTATATTTGCACCGAAAAACCGTGCATCAGGCGTCACCGTGCCGCCCGCTCCTACAGGCGGGACCACCCGGGCCGCCTCTTTCTACATGTGAAGCCACAGGCAACGACCACTGTGCAAGGCGTTTACCCCGCCTTGACCACCAGCCCGGCCACAGGCAACGACCACTGTGCAAGGCGGTTACCCCGCCTTGACCACCAGCCCGGCCACAGGCATCGACCACTGTGCAAGGCGGTTACCCCGCCTTGACCACAGGCAACGACCACGACAGATATACTACAAAAAAATAAACAATTGTTACTAACTTTACTAAAAATTTAAAGCTTATGAAGATTTCAAGACTACTCGTTTTGAGCGCACTGGGCCTGTGGAGTCTCGGTGCAAACGCAGCTGATTTAGTAGAGCGTGTCGCGCCCACCAACGACGACGTGCAGCAGGTGCCCGTCGCTTTCCAGGCTGGCAAGACCTATCTGCTCTACAACGTCGGCACGCAGAAGTTCTACACGCAGGGCAACTCCTGGGGCACACGCTCCAGCGTGGGTCCGCTCTCCGAAGCCATCCGCGTGCACCTCGATGAGTACGTGCCCGAGGGACAGTCGCTCACCGAAGTGACCTACCAGTTCTTCAATTATTCCTGCGTCCGCACGCGTACATACTCCTGGCATCAGAGCTGGTTCAGCAACGACCAGGTGCAGATGTACACCGACCTCGCCTCGCAGGCCGACAAGTACTGGGCCGTCGACGACCAGGGAGGCAACACCTACCGTCTGAAGGCTGCACAGATCAACCCCGAGGTGAAGTCGGACGGAACACAGTTCGTGGGCTACCAGGAGGGAACGCCACTCGACGAGTCCAACCTCTATGCCGACCTGCCCAACGAGGAGATATTCCCCCTCATGTCAAAGCTCACCGAGGCTGAGGGCAACCACATCGACTGGCAGTTCTTCGACGCCAGCATCTACGACGTGTTCGACAAGGCCGAGGAGCTCAAGGCTGTCATCACCGCTGCCGAGGAGAAAGGCGTCGACGTCAGCGCTGCAGCTGCTGTCTACAACGACCTCAGCGCCACCATCGAGCAGATGCAGGCTGCCATCGACGCCCTGAACAAGGCCATGACCGACAACACCTTCGCTGGATTCACTCCCGGCACGGCACTCGACGTGACATCGCTCATCGTCAACCCCGACTTCGCCGGAGGCAACCTCACCAACGGATGGAGCGGAACCACCTTCGGAGCATACCAAGGCAAGGACAACGCCGAGCACTACAACAGGACATTCGACACCTACCAGACCGTCAGCGGACTGCGGCCCGGACTCTATGTCGTGGGCGTCAACGCCTTCTACCGTGCAGGCAACGCAGCGACGGCCTACACCAACTTCAAGGCACAGAACGACGAGTCGAAGTACTCTAAGTTCTACGTGAAGTCCGGCGACGAGACCCTCACCGTCGACATCGTGTCGCCCTACCAGGGTGCACCCACCAGCGGCACAGGAAAGGGCTCGGAGTCGAGCGCAAAGGACGACGCTACGGGCATCACATACTATATCCCCAACAACATGGTGGCTGCCGAGTACTACATGCACAACCTCGGACTCTACAAGAACAACATCTTCGCCAACATCACCGGCTCTGAAATCACCATCGGCGTGAAGAAGGAGAAGACCGTGAGCGAGGACTGGAGCATCTTCGACGACTTCTCGCTCATCTACTGCGGTAGCGACGACCAGGCTTACAAGGCCTACGTGAACTACTACAAGAAGCTGCTGCCCGACTACAAGTCGCAGCGCACCGAGTACACCAACGACTTCGCTGCTCTGGGCATCAACTACACCACCAGCTACATGGACGCCTTCGACGCCTTCGAGAGCACTGCCGCCAGTGAGGCTGAGGCCCTGGCCGACGTGGAGAAGCTCATGGCCATCTACGAGCCTCTGCGACTGAACGTGGAGCTCTGGAACGAGTTCAAGACCACCGTGCAGAAAGCACTCGAGACCGCTGGCAACAACAAGCTCGACCCCGACTACACCGCTCCACTGGCCGACTGGGCCGACCTCGACGCCGAGGACCTCTGGAACCTACAGGAGCTGACCAACGAGCAGCTGCGCGAGCTCATAGACCAGAAGAATGCTGAGATAGAAGAGGCCGGACGCCACCTCATCGGGGACGGAGAGACCGACGTGACCTATCTGCTCAAAGACCCCGGATTTGAAGAAGGCACACTCGGATGGACACGCGAGGCTGCCGCAGGCGGCAACGTGGCTAAGGGCGGCAACGACGTCAACCACTGCTATGAGGCTTGGAACAACGCCAACTTCGACATCTACCAGGTGGTGAAGAACGCTCCTCAGGGCATCTACCGCATCGAGGTGCAGGGATTCTACCGCTACGGACGAGGCAACGACGCCTGGAACGCCTATCAGGACCAGCAGGTCAGCTTCGTGCAGAAGGGCGGAGCTCCCGTCTTCGTCTATCTCAACGGAAAGGCCACGCCATTCCAGAACGTGTTCGACGAGAAGCAGGAGCCTGGATTCTACACCGGCGACTACTACACCGACCCCAACGGCGAGTTTGTATATCCCAACCAGATGAACAACTCCGCAGAGGCCTTCTCAGCAGGCATGTATAAGCAGAGCGCCTACGGCATCATCAAGAGCGGACAGGACATGCGCATCGGCGTCAAGGGTACCAGCAATCAGCTCGGCGACAGCTGGGTCATCTGGGACAACTTCAAGCTCTTCAACTGCGGTAAGAATGCTGCGGCCGTGATGAACGTGCTGCCCGACGAGATTGCCAATGCAGAGGCCATGCTCGAGCAGAACATGGGCAAGAGCATCTACGACGCTCTGCAGGCTGCCGTCGACGCTGCCAAGGCTTCTCTCGACACTCAGGACGGAGAGACTATGTTCAACGCACTCAGCAACCTCTTCGACGCCGAGGCCGACGTGGCCGCATCCGTAGCACTCTTCAAGCAGCTCGCCGATGCCAACGAGGAGTTCCTCAACGCCATCGGCAACAGCCTCAACCGCGCTGCACAGGAAGAGGCCAGCAACCTCTACCAGGAGATCATCGACAAGATGGAGGCTCACGAGATGGAGAACGACGACGTGGACGACTACATTGCCAAGATAGACGAGATGATGACCAAGCTCGCCATACCCGAAGACGTGGCTAAGGCTACCGACCTCGACCCGAAGGAGCTCACAGGCGTCATTCGCAACAACGACTTCGCTGCCAACAATGCCAACAACTGGCGCGGCACGGCTGCCGGATTCCAGACCTTCGGCAATGCTGAGATGTTCAACAAGAACTTCAACTTCTATCAGGACATCAACGGTCTGCCCGCAGGCATCTACGAGCTGCAGGTGCAGGGCTACTACCGCTCTGGCGAGGCCGTGGACGACTACAAGAACTTCAACGAGAATCCTGAGGCTGGCAACAACGCATTCCTCTATGCCATGACCATCGGCGAGGCTGGCGACAGCATCTACAGCTCCAACGCACTCAAGCGTCTCGCTTCGGCTGCACAGACCGACCTCAGCGAGGTGCCCGCTGGCTACGTGGCTGTCAAGACCGAAACCATCGACCAGGAGAACAGCATCTACAACTACACCGTCGTGGCCAACAACATGGAGACCGCTGCCACCGAGTTCGACCTCGGCAACTACACCGCCAACTCCGTCATAGCCAAGGTGGGGGCCAACGGCAAGCTCCGCGTGGGCGTCATGAAGCGCAACGGCATCACCAACGACTGGACCATCTTCGACAACTTCAAGCTCTTCTACTACGGCACCAGCAGCGAGAAGCAGGCCACACCTGACGGCATCGAGACCGTCGGCAACGCTCCCGCACTCACCGTGGAGTTCTTCACACTCGACGGACGCAAGGCCAGCGCTGCACAGCGCGGACTGCTCATCATGAAGCAGACGCTCAGCAACGGAGCCGTCATCGTCAAGAAGATTCAGAAGTAGTCTCAAAGGCCTGAAGAAGAAAAGACATACCTAAATGCACCTGTATCAGCTTATTAAAGCACTCTGACATAAGGGATCGGGAGCAGGCTAAGACCTGTTCCCGACCCCTTGTTTTTTCCATCTAAGCCACCAAGGCCACAACCCACACAGCTACCAAGGCCACAAGCCACACAGCTACCAAGGCCACAAGCCACACAGCTACCAAAAGGCCACAAGCCACACAGCTCCCCACAAGCAAGCCTCCCCAAGAGGCACCTGAGCCTGGCACCCCCACAGCCCCGGCTCCCCAAAGACAGAAAGCGAAGCGCCTCACCCCGAGGCCCCACCATATTATATATACGCACGCGCGAAAGGCACCCGCGCCCTCATCAGCCCCGCGGCCGGCGGTTTTCCCGCTGACACCCGCGCCCCCATCAGCCAGTGTGGTCGGCGGTTTTGCCGCCGACACCCGCGCCCCCATCAGCCCGTGTGGTCGGCGGTTTTCCCGCCGACACCCGCCCTAGAAACAACAAAACAATAACAACAATAACAAAACAAAATCAAAAGCTATGAAACGTAAAACAATCCTCAGGCAAGGACGCCGAGTGGCCATCGCCGCTTGCACCATGCTCGTGGGAGCAGCCACGCTGCAGTCGTGTAAGGACGACGACGACGTGCTCACCGGCCAGCCCGACTGGCTCGGCAACTCCATCTACGAGCAGCTGCAGCAGTATGGCAACTACAAGACGCTCCTCAGGCTCATCGACGACGTCGAGGACAACCGCGAGGTGCTCAGCCAGACGGGCTCACGCACGCTCTTTGCCACCAACGACTCGGCCTACGAGGCATGGTTTCAGAACACCACCTGGAAGACTGGCTCTGGCAGCTACGTCAGAAGCTACGAAGACCTCTCCGACGTGCAGAAGAAGGTGCTGCTCAACAACTCCATGCTCAACAACGCCTACCTCATCGAGCTCATGTCAAACACACCTGGCAACCCCGTCTCCGAAGGACGTGCCATGCGGCGCCTCTCGCTCAGCGACATCTACGACTCCGTGCAGGTCATGACACCTGCAGAGATGCCCGACAATGAGTACTGGGCCGAACTGCGCGCCAAGGGAAAAACCATACGCGTCTTCAAGGACAACACACGCGCACCGCTCATACACTTCCTGCCGGCCTTCATGCAGCGCAACGGATTCACACTCGACGACCTCAGCCGACTGACCAACCGACCGGCCACCAGCCTGAACGACGCATGGATCAACGGCGTGAAGGTCACACAGGCCGACATCACATGTAAGAACGGATACATACACAAGGTCGACGGCGTCATCGAGGCATCGCCAAACATGGCCGAAATCATACACAACGCACCCAACACCACCATCTGGGCATCGATGATCGACCGCTACAGCGCACCATTCCTCAAGCGGGCGACAGCCGCCATCAGAGACGGAGGAGAGACGCAACTCGACAAGTTCAAGCGCCTCTACCACACGGACGACAGCGTCTACGCACTGAAGTACTTCAGCCGACAGATGGTAGGCAATGCCTATATCAACGGCACCGACGACAACGGCGTCACCGTGCTCTCCAGCACCGACAAGAACCGCGGATTGCTCTTCGACCCGGGATGGAACCAGTACATCTACACCAACGCCGCCAACGAGACCATGCAGTTTGATGCCGGAGCCATGATCGTGCCCACCGACGAGGCTGTACGAGCATGGTGGAACAGCGAGGCCATGGACCTGCAGAACGAGTACGGATCATGGGAGAACCTGCCCATCGCCACACTCACACCTATCATCAACGGCAACATGCTCGCCAACTTCGTGCAGTTCATACCCAGCAAGTTCGACTACGTGCTCAACGAGGCGAAGCAGAAGCTCGGCATCAAGCCTGAGAACATCGTGCACACCTACATGGGATGCAACGGCGTGGTCTACGTCGTCGACAAGCTCTTCGCACCAGCAGAGTTCTCATCGGTGATGTATCCCGCCACGGCGCACCCCTCCATCATGGGACTCACCCGACAGGCCATCGAGGCCTACGACTTCAAGCCATACCTCATCTCCATGGACCAGGACTATAGCGTCTTCCTGCCTACCGACAAGGCCCTCCACTACTACATGGACCCCGCCTTCTACGGCAGCAACCGCCCACAGGCCATCGTCTTCCGATACGATGAAGACACCAGGGAGATCAGCGGCGACAGATACAACGTCACCGTCGGCGACGACGGCAGCATCACCGTCAATACCGGCATCGGCGGACGCACAAAGAACAACATCGACGCCAGTGTGCTCGAAGACCGCCTGCGCGACCTCTTCGACCAGCTCATCGTCGTGGGCGACGTGACCGACGGACACGAGTTCTACAAGACCAAGGGCGGCAGCATCATACGCGTGCAGAACGCATCGGCCGGAGCCAACGGCATGACCGTGCAGGGCGCATGGCAGATAGCTCACGGAGCCACCATCCCCGTGACCAATATCACACAGGACGACGGCAAGGTGGTCGACGCCGTGGTGGAGAAACGCAACGGACGCGCCTTCCTGCTCGACAGCATCGCACCGCTCAGCGCCGAGCCCTCCGTCTACCAGACACTGAAGAAGCACGCCTACGACCCCACATCGACAGCCACACAGACAGCCGACGACGATGCCTACCTGAGCTTCTACCGGCTGCTCAACGACGACGGATGCGGACTGCTCATCGACAAAGAGGGACCGCAGAGCAACAGACGCACAGTGGCAGGCAACGACAACAAGAACATACGCCTCTTCAGCAACTACAACTACACCGTCTACGTGCCCACCAACGAGTCGATACAGAAGCTCATCGACGACGGCTACCTCCCCACTTGGGAGGACTACCGCGCACAGACGGCAGCCGAATGGGGCAACGACGAAGCACTCGCCGACTCGGCTAAGGGCATCGTCAAGGACATCATCGTCAACTTCCTGCGCTACCACATCCAGGACAACTCGCTCATGCTCGGCGCCAAGCCCGAGACCGGACTCTTCGAGACCATGATGCGCGACGAGAGCACTGGACGATTCATGCAGGTCAGCGTCACCCAGACCGGAAAGTCGGCCAGCGAGGCCACACTCACCCTCACCGACCTGCAGGGCAACACACGCACCGTGCAGAAGAAACAGGGACTCTTCAACAATATCTGCCGTGAGTACTGGTTCAAGTCAGCTGGAGCCAACGGCGACGAGCTCGAGATCTACTTCGTCTCAGGAGCTGTCGTGCACCAGATAGACGGACCACTGCTCTACCAGCCTTTGAAAAAGTGGCGCGACATACTCAACAACCTTAAGAAATAACATCCCGACAGACTTATGAGACAGTTAAGAGCTATACTCACCATACTGGCAATGACAGTAGCCACGCTCGTCAGTGCACAGATCACGTCGGTACACGGCGTCGTCAGCGACGACATGGGACCGCTCATGGGTGCCACCGTGTGCGAGATAGACGCCACTGGGCGTATCATCAACTCGGCAGTGACCGACCTCAACGGCAACTTCACCATGAAGGTGAAGAACGAAAAGGACAAGCTGCGCTTCAGCTACGTGGGCATGAAGACACAGACCTTCGCCATCAACAAGACCACCTTCAACGTCAGCATGACCTCCGCCACACAGATCAAGGAGGTGGTGGTCAAGTCGAAGAAACGCATGCAGGGCAACGGACTGCCCATCCCGCAGAGAGAGATTTCGTCGGCCACACAGACCATCTCCATGAAGGAGTTTGAGGGCCTTGGCATCACCTCCGTCGACGAGGCACTGCAGGGACGTATCGCAGGTCTCGACATCATCGGCAACTCGGGCGACCTGGGAGCTGGCTCCACCATGCGCCTGCGCGGTGCCAGCTCGCTATCCACACTCACCGATGCCAACCCGCTCATCGTCGTCGACGGCAACATACGCGAGGTGGACCTCTCCACCACCGACCTCTCGACGGCCAACAACGAGAAGTTTGCCGAGCTGCTCAACATCAACCCCGAGGACATCGCCTCCATCACCGTGCTCAAAGACGCTGCTGCCACTGCCGTCTACGGCTCGCAGGGCGGCAACGGCGTCATCGAGCTCACCACCAAACGAGGCGCCAGGGGCAAACCCAAGGTGACCTACTCGCTCAAGCTCACCGGCACATACCAGCCCAAGGGCTACGACCTGCTCTCAGGCGACGACTACACCATGATGATGAAGGAGGCACGCTTCAACCCCGAACAGAACGATGCCGCCAGCGACATTCCCGAGCTCAACTACGACCCCAGCTTCTCTGAATACCGACAGTACAATGCCAACACCGACTGGCGCGACGAGGTCACACAGTGGGGCCTGAGGCAGAACCACTACGTCAGCGTCAGCGGCGGCGGCGAGAAGGCCACCTTCCGCATCGGCGGCGGCTTCGACCACGAGACCGGCACGATGATAGAGCAGAAGCTCAACCGCTTCTCCACACGCGTGGCACTCGACTACAACGTCTCGCAGCGCATACGCGTGCAGACCAACTTCGCACTGACCTACACCAAGAACAACCGCAACAGCGACGACCTGCTGCGACTGGCACTCATCAAGATGCCTAACATGGTGGTCAACGAGCGCGACCGCGACACCGGCGCCGAGACCGGCAGCTACTACACCATGCTGCAGACGGCATCGGCCATCTTCAACGAGTCGAAGGCTGGCAAGAAGGACAACCAGAAAGGCTACGTCAACCCCGTGGCCTCGGCCAAGCTCGCCACCAACCAGCAGCGTACATACGACATGAGCCCTGAGCTCGTCATCAACTACCAGCTCCTCGGTCTCGACGAAGACCACTGGCAGCTCAACTGGCGCGGCTCCGTCTACATGAACATCTTCAACCAGTACGACGACTCCTTCTATCCGCAGGAGCTCGTGAGCATACCCTGGCAGCAGGGCGTCAACACGGCCTACTCCGGCTCGCGCAAGAGCGTGTCGTTCAACACCAAGCACACGCTGACGCTCACGCCGGCCTTCACCAACAAAGACCACTCGCTCATGCTCATGGGACGCTTCGAGCTCACCTCCGGCTCGAGCAACGGACAGGAGACCGGCAGCCGCAACCTGCCCTCGGGCGGCATACAGAACCCCGCTGCCGGAGGCATCATACAGGCACCGTTCAGCTCATGGTACAATGAGTGGCGGTCCATGTACTACACCTTCTCCGGACACTACGCCTACAAGGAGCGATACATCGCCGACGTCACCCTGCGTGCCGACGGCACCACACGCTTCGGACCCAACAGCCGATGGGGATACTTCCCCTCCGTCTCGTTCCGATGGAACATCATCGACGAGCCGTGGATGGAGCCCACCAAGAAGTGGCTCAGCATGCTCTCGCTCAGACCATCTTGGGGACGCGTAGGACACCAGCCCAACCAGAACTACCTCTACACCTCGAAGTACAACAACACCGACCGCTACCTCGACATGTCGGCCATCAGCCCGGCCAACATACGCCTCACCGACCTGAAGTGGGAGCTCGTCTCGAGCTACAACATCGGTATGGACTTCGGATTCTTCGACGATAAGCTCACCCTCACCCTCGAGGGCTACCGCTCCACCACCACCGACATGCTGATGAAGGACTACCGCATCCCCTCCAACGCCGGATTCGCCACACTGCCCTACCGCAACAGCGGCAAGATGCGCAACACCGGATGGGAGTTCCACATCAACACCAACAACCTGGTGAAGAAGGGCAAGTTCACCTTCGACCTCAACGCCAACTTCGGCAACAACCGCAACGAGATACTCGAGATGGACGAGTACATCCTGAATAATCTCAACTCCACCTTCGGCTACAACAACGCCGAGTGGCTGCGCCGCGTGCAGCTCAACAATCCGCTCGGCGCCATCTACGGTTTCCGCTCGATGGGCGTCTATCAGTATAAATATAACTATGTGTCGGAGTACGGGCGCAACAACAACATGACCACCGAGCAGTATCACAACTGGCTCGAGAACGAGTTCCTGGCCTCGGGCAAGACCGCTCCCATCGTGCTCAACGCCGAGGGCAAGCCCGTCTACAACGAGGACGGCACGCCCAAGCGCATGACCTACGACTACACCAACGACGGTGCCGGCCGCCAGGGCCGCAACCACGACTTCGAGGGTGGCGACGCCCGCTACGAGGACGTGAACAAGGACGGCCAGATCAACGCCCTCGACATCGTCTACCTCGGCACCTCGCTGCCCAAGCTCACCGGCGGCTTCGGCTTCACCTTCCGCTACGGCGACTGGAGACTCACCACACAGTTCACCTACCGCTTCGGCAACAAGATCCTGAACCTGGCCCGCCTGCGCGCTGAGTCGATGTCGGGCAACGACAACCAGAGCCAGGCCGTGAACTACCGCTGGCGCAAGAACGGCGACGACACCACCATACCGCGCGCACTCTTCGGCACAAACCAGTACAACACGCTCGTGAGCGACCGCTTCGTAGAGGACGGCTCCTACCTGCGCATGGGCTATGCACAGCTCAACTACACTATCAACAAGAAGCACCTGAAGTGGATCGGACTGAACCGCATCTCCATCTATGCCAGTGCCAACAACCCCTTCATCATCACGAAGTACTCCGGCGTCGACCCCGACATAGCACAGGCAGGCTACGACCCCGCCATGGACAACGCACAGACACCGCGTTCGCGCTCCTACACCCTGGGCCTGACCGTCGACTTCTAATATGAAACCTAAAGCAAACCGAAAGTTATGATTAGCAAGATAAACAAAACCATCTCTGCCTGTCTCGCAGGATGCGCTATCAGCGCAGTGACTGCCAGCTGCGGCGACTTCCTCGAGATAGAGTCGCCCAACGAAATCACGCTCGAGCAGTTCTGGAACGAGAAGGCCGACGTCGACGCCGTCGTCGCCGGATGCTACTCACGCATGCAGTACAGCGACATCGTGCGACGCATGATGGTGTGGGGGGAGTTCCGCAGCGACAACATCGCCATCAGCCCCATGCTCGCCAACAACGACGAGAACCTGAAGAAGGTGCTCAACGAAAACCTCGACGCCTCCAACGCCTACACCGCATGGGACGGCTTCTACAACATCATCAACCGCTGCAACACCGTCATGCGCTATGCACCCGACGTGGCTGCCAAGGACCCCGCCTTCACACAGACCGAGCTACAGGCCACCATCGCTGAGGTGACGGCACTGCGCGACCTGTGCTACTTCTACCTCATACGCACGTTCCGCGACGTGCCCCTGATGACCGAGGCCATCATCGACGACGACCAGGAGATAGCCGTCGCCGCCACACCCTTCGACCAGGTGCTCGACTTCCTCATCGCGACGCCATCAAGAAGTACCCCACCACCAAAAAGAACTACCAGCGCGGACGCATCACCCAGGACGCCATCAAGGCCATGCTCTGCGACATGTACCTCTGGAAGGGCGACTACCAGCAGTGCATCAGGTATGCCGACGAAATCATCGAGTCGAAGAAGAACGACCAGCAGAGCGATCGCTCGCTCAGCTCCATGCTCGTCTCGGCCGCCGACAACGTCAAGCGCCTCAACGGCTATCCCCTCGTCACCGATGTGCTGATGAGCAACTACTACGGCAATGCCTACTCCAGCATCTTCGGTTCGGGCGACAGCCCGGAGACCATCTTCGAGCTCGTCTTCGAGAAGGGCAGCGGCACATCGCGACTCTCCAACGAGGCTGTCAACGCCTTCTACGGCTACGCCAACACGCAGGGATGGGTGCAGCCCTCGTCCGTGCTCACCGAGACGTCGTCCACACCCTATAAGAACAAGTACGACGCCCGCGGCTGGGAGAACCTGAGCACTTCAGCGGAAATCATCCAGAAGTATGTCTACGACAACATACGCCTCTATGCGGCCGACACCAACAACGACCCGACGATGTCTACTCGCTACTCGTCCTATGCCCGCGACCAGAACAAGAGCAACTGGGTCATCTACCGTCTGAGCGACATCATGCTCATGAAGGCCGAGGCCCTGGCCGAGCTCACCCGCGAAGGCACCGACGAGGCCACCGTGGCCTACAACAAGCCCTACCTCGAGCAGGCCTTCTCGCTCGTGAGTGCCATCAACAAGCGGTCGCTGGCCGAGACGCCCATGGTCGACACGCTCAAGCCCGCCTCCTACATGACCAAGACCGCCATGACCAAGCTCGTCATGGAGGAGCGCCACCGCGAGCTCATGTTCGAAGGCAAGCGCTACTACGACCTCGTGCGACAGGCACGCCGCTCGGGAGAGAGCACACAGCTCGCCACCACCGTCTCCGCAAAGCAGTCCAGCGGCGGAGGATATGTGCGCAACAAGCTCTCGAAGATAGACGCCATCTACTGGCCCTATAACCTCGACGAGCTGAAGGTGAACCCCAACCTCAAGCAGAACCCTGCCTTTGGCAGCGGCGAGAACCAGAGCTATTCAAAGAACTAACGACACCCATTAAGACTTATCAACTATGAATAAGAGCAAATACAACCACAAGGTCCTGCCGCTGCGCCATGCCCTGGCCGCCCTGCTGGCCGCCCTGCTGGCCGCCCCCGTGCTGACGGCCTGCTCCGACGAGCCCGACGGTGAAAACTTCTACACCTTCACCGGCGAGATGGCCAGCGACTATATCACCACGCGATCACAGTACAGCTCGTTTGCCACCGTCGTCAAGCGCGCCAAGCTCATGGACGCACTAGCCACCTACGGCAAGTACACCTGCTTCGTGCCAGACAACGCTGCCTTCGACGAGTACCTCAAAAACCGCGGACTGAGCAGCCTGAGCGACCTCACCGACGCCGACTGCGACACCATCGCACGCACACACATCATCAGCACAAACATCTACTCCACCTACGACATGAACGGCGACGAGGTGCACTCGCCCAACATGATGCGACGCTACATACCCACCATACAGGGATTCGACAACGACAGCAACGCCGTCATCTTCCTCAACAAGCGTGGAGCACACATCTACTACGACCTCAAGGACGACTCCGTCGAGAACGGCATCATGCAGCCCATCAACCAGGTGCTCGAGTCCAGCAACGGCTATGCACAGGAAATCATCAAGACCAACACCAACGTGAGCACCTTCTACGAGGCCATGCTCCACACCGGCGTGCTCGAGGAAATCATCAACACACCCTACGAGGACGAGAACTACGACCCCGACAGCTATCCCTACTACGACTACTCCTCCGACGGATGGAACGAGCGCGGCTGGGTGCCCGAGACGAAAAAGACCGGATTCACCATCTTCATGGAGACCGACTCGGTGCTCAGTGCGAAGTACAATATCCAGAAGGGCGACATCCGCGCGCTCTACGACCTGGCCTGCCGGCTCTACGACCCCGTCTACCCCGACGACGTCAACGCCCCGGGCCACGACTTCAGCCAGCTCACCGACAGCGTCAACCCGCTGCGCCGCTTCGTGCAGTACCACGTGCTCACACGCTACGTGCCCGGTGCCGACAAGCTCACACCGAAGATTCTGCGCGTGGGCAGCTACAACGGTGCCCTGGGCTTCGACACCCAGCGCATGAACCCCATCGACTGGTATGAGACCATGCTGCCCCACACCATGCTGAAGATAGAGCAGGCCACCGTCGAGACCAACCCCGACTACAACATCAACTACCTGCAGTCGGCCATCAAGAACGAGCGCTACATCAACCGCCGCGTGGACAACCTCTATCCCGTCGAGGCCGACTGGAACCGCGGACAGCACATCCTGCCTACAGTCGAGGCCGAGTTCGACAACGACGGACTCAACGCCCACTACTTCTACGTGGACGACGTCGTGGCCTTCACCACCGACGTGCGCGACCGCATACAGAACATGCGCATACGCATGGACTTCGCCACCATCTTCCCCGAGCTGATGACCAACGACATCCGGCAGATGGGCGACTGGCTCCACGACCAGCGCAACCGCGACGAGTCGTCCACGCCCAAGTACGGCAAGGACTACTACTTCCCCAAGGGCTACCTGAAGAACGTGACGTTCAACGACAACTGCTACTTCGTCTACCGCCGTCCGCACACCAACTTCTGGAGCTTCGAGGGCGACGAGTTCAACATCTTCGGCGACTACGACTTCGAGTTCAAGCTGCCTCCCATCCCCTATAGCGGCGAGTGGCAGGTGCGTCTGGGCTTCTGCGCCCTCGGCGGCCGCGGCATCGCCCAGGTCTATCTCGACGGCGTGGCACAGGGCATCCCCATCGACATGCGCGTCTACCTCACCGACCCGCAGATGCTCGGTATCTCCGAGATCATGCCGTCGTCGGACAACGAGACCACCAACGTCAATGCCTATGAGACCGTGCGCAAAGACCCCGAGGCGCTGGCCGAGAATCAGAAGGCACTGCGCAACCTGGGCGTCTATCGCGGTCCCTACGCCTCGAGCCACGTCAATCCCGAGTCGGGCGCTGCCACACCCTGGGTGGGCAACTGGCGCACCTACCGCCGCGTGGTCTCGCAGCAGAAGATGGATGCCAACGTAGACCACTACCTGCGATTCCGTGTGGCCAGCGAGAGCAAGACGGGCGAGAACAACCTCTTCATGCTCGACTATCTGGAGCTCGTGCCCAAGTCGGTCTATGGTGTCGACGGCACCGGACAGGCCGAGGACGACTATTAGTCTGCAGCCATACCATAGCCTCTATAGCAGAACCTTATAACAACAACAAACCCAACAACGCTATATGAACAGCAAGAATATCAAGCATATCGTGATGTCAGCCCTGGCGGTCTGCGGCCTGTCCGCAGCCACCACGGCTTGCACCGACACCTGGGACGACCACTATGAGGGCACGGCCCAGGGCATAAGCGGCAGCACACTCTGGTCGGCCATCCAGGCCAACCCCGACCTGAGCCACTTTGCCAGCGTCGTCGAGGCATGCGGCTACGACAAGCGACTGGCCAGCAACCAGGTGTTCACCGTCTTCGCACCCACCAACAGCCAGTTCTCCGCCACCGACGCACAGGCACTCATCAGCCAGTACAAGACCGTGGCCGCCTCCGGCACACGCGATGAAGACAACCCCGTGGTCAAGGAGTTTCTCCAGAACCACATCGCACTCTACAACCACTCCGTCTCCGAGGCACTGGCCGACTCGGCCATCGTGATGATGAACGGCAAGTACCAGCGCCTGGGCCACGGCACCTTCGGCAGCACACAGCTGCTCACACGCAACCAGCCCTATGCCAACGGCCTGCTCTACACCATCGACCGCCGTGCCGCCTTCTCGCCCAACGTCTTCGAGTATCTGGAGAAGGATGCCGAGCTCGACTCCGTGCGCAGCTTCCTCTACAACCCGCTGCACTACGAGCTGAAGTTCATGGAGGAGGAGAGCGTCGAGGGCGGACTCGACTCGCTCGGACGCACCGTCTATCTCGACTCCGTCTTCCGCCAGCGCAACGAGCTCTTCAGCATACTCAACGCGAAGCTCAACAGCGAGGACAGCACCTACTGGATGCTCGCCCCCACCAACGACGAGTGGACGCGCATGGTCGGCGAGTACAGCAAATACTTCCACTATGAGCCCGCCGTGAAAGACC
>CAJOHP010000019.1 GCA_905234355.1 uncultured Prevotella sp.
ACGATGTCGTCGTCGGTGTGCATGCCCACGCCGTAGAGATACTCACGCTGGGAGAGGCCGTTGCCACCTATGTGCCCTATGAAGGTGTGGTCGGCCTGCTTATACTGCCAGATGCCGTTGGAGGTGGAGCACCAGATGTCGCCGTCGTTGGCCTGCACGATATAGCTGATGGCCTTGTCGCGCAGCTGCTCGCTGCCGGGGAAGGGCTCGGTGGTGCGCTTGGCACGGTCGTAGAGATAGAGTCCGTGCTCGGTGCCGATGACGATGGCTCCGCTCAGGCTGCGCCCGTCGGGCAGTCGGCCGCCGTGCAGCTCGCACACGTCGAAGCAGAGCATGTCGGCCAGCAGCTCGTTCCACCCCTGCGAGCGGAAGCTGTCGGCCGAGGGGTCGTAGCACGACACGCCCGAGGCGGTGGCCATCCAGATGAGCCCGTCGGCAGAGGGCGAGAGACCCATGATCCAGTTGTTGCACAACCGGCCGCGCACGCTGTCCATGGCCTCGTAGAAGTTATGGTTGAGCAGCTTGCCGGTCTGCGGGTCGAACACGCAGAAGCCACGGGAGAAGGTGCTGATGTAGATGCGGCCCTGAGCGTCGCTGGTCATGTCGTTGAACATGTCGCAGTCGAAGGTGACACGCTGCTGCGAGGCGCCCGTGAGCGGGTCGTAGGCGAAGAGTCCGTCGTCGGTGCCCACCCAGTAGCGGCGCAGACGGTCGCGGAAGATGAACTCCACGGCGTCGGGTGCCTTGGGATGGGCCACCACATGGCCCTGCTGGTTGAAGCCGTAGACGCCCACGCCCTGCACCGTGGTCCAGACGATGCCGCCGTCGCCCTCGCACACGGAGCTGATGTTGCTGCCCAGGGCAATGCCCTGCTCGTCGAAGCTCCAGTTGCCGAACTGCATGGGACGCTGGGGCACCATGAGCAGGCCCTTGCGGTGGCAGCCCAGCCAGAGGTTGCCGTCGCGGTCGAAGAGGATGGCGCTAATCTTCGCCGTGGCATAGTTGATGCCCTTGGCACTGGCCTCGACATGCTCCAGGCGACGGCCCACAAGGCGGAAGAGGCCATGGCCTCGCGTACCTATATATATATTACCATCTTTGTCGGTGGAAAGGAAGGAGAAGATGACGTCCTTGCCTGCCACGGCGCTCATGTCGACCTGGGCAGGCACAAACTGGCCGTCGGCAAAGACCTGCAGCCCGTGCATGGCGGGTACCCAGAGCTGTCCGTCGTGCTCGACGAAGCCCAGCGGGTAGCCCTTGACCGACTGGTAGCGCTTCATCGTCTTGCCCTGCCGCATGTAGATGGCATCGTCGAAGCCGCTCTTCCACAGGCGGCCGCGTGAGTCTTCGTAGATATTGTGGAAGAAGCCGTCGACACCCTGTACGGAGAACGCCTCGAGGCGGTCTTCGGGCGACTGCAGCATGAAGGCGCCGTAGCCGGCGGTGCCCACGACGAGCGCCCCGTCCTTGAGATGGACGATGCTGCTCACACGGGGCCGCACACCTGAGGGAAAGGGGTAGTGGCGGAAAGTCTCGCGAGCGGCGTCGTAGAGGTCGAGGCCCTTGTTGGTGCCCACCCACAGACGGCCTTCACGGTCGCAGAGCATGCTGGTCACCGCATTGGCACACAGCGTGGTGCTGTCGGCATCGTCGTGCAGAAAGGTCTGGAAGTGATAGCCGTCGAAGCGGTTCAGACCGTAGTCGGTGCCTATCCAGATGGACCCCATGCGGTCTTGCGCCAGGTCGTTGATGAGACTGCTCGAGAAAAGATCGGAGGGATAGAAGTGGGCATTGTGGCCACGCAGCACGGTGCACGACAGCAGACAAGCCAGGAAGAGATAGATGCGACTCATATAGTTATGGTAAATTTCACGTCTTGTTTCAGGTTTTGTAGTGCAAAAGTACAAACTTTTTTACACATAACCATCATTTTAGCCGATTTTTTTATTCGGCTATCACCCAGTCCTCGGGCACGCGGGTGTCGGCATTGAACCTCACACCGACCTTCACCACTCTGCGGCCGTCGGACTGATAGGGGAAGGCGTAGCCCCTGCTGTCTATCTGCTGCAGGGCCTCCTGGGCTGTGCCGCTGACCTTCAGCTCAAAGACGTAGACACTGTCGGGCAGCCACACCACCATGTCGACACGGCCGCCGGCACACCTGACCTGCGTTTTTGCATAGACGTTGAGCATGGAGAAGATGAGGTACGTGGTGTATTCGTAGAACCCCTCTTTCGTCGCAGCTTCGGCCAGCTTCTGCTTGAACCCCTCCACGTAGGGGATGCCGGCCATGTAGGCTTGCATCTCGCGCATGGCCTTGTCGGTGTCGCCGCTCTTCAGCGCACGCCAGAACCTGGCTGCAAAACCCACCTGCACGCCAGAGTCGTCCAAGCCCGTATAGGTGGGCAGCAGTCCTCGCACATAGCCTATACGCACCTCCTGGTTGGGTATGGACAACGTGTATGTCTCCAAGTCGCGGTCGTAGTCCTTGATGGTGAGATAGCCGCTCTGGTAGAGCAGCGGCAGGGCATTCTGCATGTTCTCCGTAGGCTGGTCGAAGGCCGACGAGGGCACCTCCAGGCTGTCGAGCGACATGATGTCGGTCTTGAAGTGCTGAAGCTGGCGGATAAGAAACGTGGGGTGCCACTCTCAAACCAGTAGTTGGCGACTTCGCGCTGTAGGAATGCTTTCAGCAGACTGAACGGATTGTACACTTCTATAGGTTTACGCGTAAAATGGTAACCGTCGTAGCGCAGTTTCAGTTTCTGGTGCATCTGCTCGTAGTCGGTGTCGTATATCTGGGCCAGCCGCTCTATATCCTCACGCAGCGTGGTGGTCAGCTCTTCTTCTGTGATGCCGCACAGTGCCGCAAAAGCAGGATTCATCGTCACGTTGGTCAGGTTGTTGATGGTGGAGAAGATGCTGAGCTGGGAGAACTTGGTGATGCCTGTGATAAAGCAGAACTTGATCATTGGCTCCAGCTTCTTCAGACGCTGATAGAATTCCTGCATCACCTCGCGTATCTCCTTCAGCCTGCCGTCCTCATGAAGCACGTCGAGCAATGGCGCGTCGTACTCGTCGATGATGACCGCCACCTGCTTGTGGGTCGCTGTATAGGCACGCTCTATCAGACCGGAGAGACGCATGCCAGGCGTCGTCTCCCTTACACTCCCGCCATAGAGCGACTCATAAGGGGACAGCATGTTCTCCAGCTCGACGACAACGTCGGAGGGGCGCATGTGCTTGGTGCTGCTCAGGTCCAGGTGGATGACGGGATAGGACTCCCACTCCTGCTCCAGCTCCATGATCTTCAGACCGGCAAACAGCTCGCGGTCGCCGCGGAAATAAGACTCCAGCGTCGACGTGAGCAGCGACTTGCCGAAACGGCGAGGACGGCTCATGAATACGTATGTAGCGTAATGAGCTAACTGCCAAACCAGGTCGGTCTTGTCTACATAAACATATCCTTCACGAATAATACGCGAGAACGTCTGTATGCCTATCGGGTATTTTCTTGTCATCATCATGGCTGAAACTGATTTGCTGCAAAATTACGCATTTTGAGCGAAACAGCCAAAGAAATGGTCTGTTTTTTAAACTCATCCTAAGGAAGCCCCCAGAAAAGAAATAGCGGCTACCGCTATTCACATAGGGGCAACCGCTGCATTAGTCTTTACCATAACTAATATACTACTAAAAACAACTACTAAACTAATAACAATCTTTATGAAAAAACTTACTACTAACTTGAAAAATCTTTGTCACAGCACGACCAACGTGCCGTTTCATTCACTTTGCAAAGATACATAACATCTTGCAATGAGACTATCACATTTGTTTCGCCGAGTTTCGTTATTGTATAGCATGCCACATTTTCCTCACCATTGTTACAAAACAAAAACAGCACGGAACAAAAGCGAATGTTCCGTGCTGCTATGGAAGGCGGTGCCTTCGCAAAAGGTTGTACTGGCCCCTACCCTATCTCAGCACTTTCTTCACGGTGCCGTCGGCGTGTCGCTGCACGACGATGCCGCGGCGCGATGCCGTGACGGATCGTCCCTGCAGGTCGTAGCACGTGGTGGGCTGCGGCGTCGTGACGGTCTGCGGGTGCCATACGGCCGACTCGTCGCCACGGTCTATCTGGAACACATAGGTGTTCAGGCTGCGGGCGGGCAACCTGACGATGACCTGCTGCGTAGGCTCAGCAATGGCAATGTCCTGCCACTGGCACTGGGCCTCGTCGGTGGAAAGCAGATGCTGGCCGCTCTTCACCTTGTAGGGCAGGTTGAGCTTCAGGTCGAACGCGTTCTTCGTCGTATCGATGGCCATGACGATGAGCGAGTCGCCCTTGATATAGGCAGAGGTCTGGAAGGCACTGCCTGTGGTCACCTGCACGCTGGCCTTCGCGTTGAGGCGGGTGCTGCCGGTGACGTGCTTGGAGAAGTGCGACATGACGTAGGCACGGCGCAGCAGCTTGCCATACTCATTGCCTGGCATGTGCTTGGCCTCGCCCGTGCCCACAAAGGCCCAATGGGCCATCATATACCAGTAGACGTAGGCATTGGCACCGGCGAGCATCGACTCGTTGAGCTCTTCGGCAAAGAGCAGCTCCTCGTGCCATGTGGGCAGGCCGTCGCGCTGCCGGTCGTTCTCGAAGGAGTGCTCCGTCATCCACACCTCCTTGCCCATCTCGCGGGCCTTCACGGCCGACTTGGCCATGTAGTTGAGCGGCGGGTTGCCGTAGAGGTGACCGCCTATCATGTCGATGTACTTGGCAGCGTCGGGGTCGCCGAGCAGGGCATCGCTGTAGGAGGGGTTGAAGCAGAGGCTCTCGCCGCTCATCAGCCGCACCTTGTAGGCGCTCTTCTTCAGGCGGCTGGCCGACTGCTTCACCAGGTCGACGAGCTGCTGCGGGGTGTAGAGACAGCCTGAGTAGTTGACCCACCAGTCGGGCTCGTTCTGCAGCGAGACCACGTCGACGGCAGCATTGTTGGTACGCATGTAGACAAGGTAGGTGTTGAGCCAGTCGAAGAACTTGTCGTAGCAGTCGGTGCGCAGCTCGCCTCGCTTGTAGCCCTGGTCCTCGCTGTTGCCGCCGCCAGAGATGCCGTTGGTCTTATAGACGCCGGGAGGCGACCAGGGACAGCCGTAGACGATGGCGCCGCGACGCTTGGCCTCGCGGATGACGGGCACGTAGCCGCGCCAGTCGTAGGGGGTGTCCCACCCGATGTCGCTCACGTTGATGTCGCCCTTGAGGTTGGGCGAGATTTCCATGCGCACGATGTTGAGCCCCACAGGCGAGTCTTCGCCGTAGAGCAGCTTGATGACGTTGACGTCGTCTATCGGGCGCATGGCACCCCAGCAGGCCGCAGCGCCGAAGCCGGTGACGGTCTGCTGCCGCGTGCTGTCCACCGTCACGGTGATGGTGGCAGCCTGCGTGCCAAGCGAGACCGCAAGGAAGAGTAGCGAAAGTATTTGTTTTTTCATCTTTGTCGTGTGATTGTTGATTGGACAGAAACGGGGGTGCGCAGCTCCGCACCCCCGAATAAGAAGCGTCTTGCGACTATGGTTTTGGCAGATACCAGTTGTCGCGATTCATCAGCTTCGACTGCAGGGCGGCGTCGAGCGTGCCGCCACGGCGTGCCACGGCGTCGGCCAGGTAGGCATTGTCGCCACGGCGCAGCGCCACGCGCATGAGGTCGTAGTAGCGGTTGCCCTCGAAGGCGCCCTCGAGGGCCATCTCATTGATGATCATATCCTCGACGAGGGGCACTTGATAGTCGATGGTGTCCTGGCGCGAGCCCAGGGCCGTGGCGGGCTGGGGCAGCACGTAGAGCGTGTCGCACTGCGCGTCACCACTGCCGCGGGCATGCACGCCCTGGGTGTTTTCGACGGTGAAGAGGTCCACGTCGAAGTCGATGAGCGTGCCGGCGGCCTTGCGCTCCAGGCTGTCCACGTGCTGGGCCACCATGTCGGGATAGAGACCGTACTTCAGCACGGCGAAGGCCGACTGGGGATAGCCGGCACGATTGAGGGCCTCGGCGTAGCGCAGGTAGACCATGTTGGTGCGGTAGAGCACAACGTCGTCCAGGGTGCTGTACTTAAGGATGGACTGAAACTTGCTGGAGATGCGCGAGAAGCGCGGCTCGCTGGTCTCGGTGAGGTGATAGTTGGCGGCAAGGCGTAGGTCGCCCACATACTCGCTGCGGTCCAGATTGACCTTCGGTGCATAGATGGTGTCGATGGACTGGTCTACCTTGGTGTAGCTCACGCAGTAGTTGCTGGCGGCCGAGAGCTCTCGCAGCCGCTTGGAGGGTTCGACCTTGGCATAGCGCATGTTCAGGATGGTGCTGTTGAAGATGTCGTTCAGCTCGGTGCGCACACCATAGAACTCCTGATACTCCATGGGTATGAAGCAGATGCACTCGTCAGAGCCCGACGAATAGCTCAGGCTGTAGCTCAGCATACGGAACTCCTTGGTGGCGGCGTCGTACCAGCGGGCGCTGGCCGTGCCGGTGCGCACGGGGGCCGTGCGCAGCGACAGGTAGTCATGATAGTACTGCGCAGCCTCGTTGTAGCGCCCGGCCCAGAGGCAGAGGTCGCCCAGGATGACGCGCACGGGAATGAAGAACTTTCGCGAGTCGTCGGTGTCCATCGTCTGGTAGTTGGGCAACTTGACGTCGACGTAAGGCTTCAGGTCGCTGATGAAGTAGTTGCAGATGGCGGTGATGTTCTCCGGCGTCTGCTTCAAGGCGTTCTGTGCGGCCTCCTCGGTGAGCAGCGGGTCGGTCACGAGGGGCACGCTGCCATAAATCTGGGCCAGCTGCAGGTAAGTCCAGGCGCGGAAGGCCTTGACGGCGGCATACTCGCCCTCAAACACGTTGCGGTTGTTCTTGACGATGTTCAGGTTGATATGGGCCAGGAAGTAATTGCAGTTGTTGATGATGGCGTAGTAGTCGCTGATGCGGTTGTAGGCATTCTGGGTGTTCACCTCAAAGTTGGCGACGGCCTTCATGTCTTTCGTGGCGGCCGTGGTGACGGCGGTGAGGTCGCCGCGCAGCTCGCCGAGGAGCACGGTGCGGTCGGCCACGACTTGCATCTTGTGGATGATGCCCATGACGCTGTAGACGCTGTCGGTGGCCTGCTGCAACGTGTTGTCCTCCTCATACTCTTTCAGCTCGGAGTCGGTGTCCATGAGGTCGGAGCAGGAAGTGAGCACGCCACTGAATGACAGCTGACAAATGATAAGTGACAGTGTTATCAAGTGTCCCTTTTTTATCTTGGTAATCATAGTTGATATTGTTTTCATGATGACGGTAAAATGTTATGACGTGATGACGCCCCGTTAGAGATTAATCTTGACGCCGAGTGCGAAGGAGCGCGAGTTGGCGAGCAGTCCGCAGTCGATGCCCTGCAGCAGTGCATTGCCGCTGGCTGTGCAGTCGGGGTCGCCTCCGAGGTAGCGTGTCAC
Organism: uncultured Prevotella sp.; assembly: GCA_905234355.1. Lineage (GTDB taxonomy): Bacteria > Bacteroidota > Bacteroidia > Bacteroidales > Bacteroidaceae > Prevotella. The sequence continues at coordinate 7,472 of CAJOHP010000019.1, forward strand.
GGTGAAGAGGTTGTAGGCGGCGCCCCAGAGGGTGATGCCCTGCAGGTAGGTGCTGGTGATGGGGATGTGGTAGCTCAGTGTGACGTTGCTCAGCCGGAGGAAGCTGCCGTCCTCTATCCAGCGGTCGCTGAAGCGGGCGTTGCCCATGGGGTCTCCGTAGCTGATGCGGGGCACGTCGGTCTGCTGTCCCTCGGTGGTCCAGCGGGCGAGCATCGCCGTGGTCTGGTTGTGGAAGCGGCTGCCGCCCTCGAGCAGCGAGCGCTGGTAGTTGTAGACGTCGTTGCCGAGCGAGTAGCGCATCACGGCGTTGAGCGACCAGTGCTTGTAGTTCAGGCGGGTGTAGATATTGCCGTAGACGTCGGGCGTGGCGTCGCCGATGACGAAGCGGTCGTCGTCGTTGATGATGCCGTTGCCGTCTTTGTCGACGAAGTGTGTGTCGCCTGCACGGAAGTACTCACGCTCGTCGCGGCTGTTCACCTGGTAGTAGCCGTCGGCATCGGCACGGGCCTGTGTGGTGTAGACGCCGTCGGTCTTGTAGCCGTAGAACACGCCGGCTGCGGTGCCCACCTGCGAGAGGATGGTGGCACCGAAGGCCTTGGTCTCGATGGGACGGTTGCCGTCGGGCAGGGCCGTGATCTTCGTGACATAGTGGCCGGCCGAGGCGCCCAGCTCCCAGGCGAAGTCCTTCAGGTTGAGCACCTTCACGCCGAAGGCAGCCTCGAAGCCCTCGTTCTCAAGCTTGCCGTCGTTGCTCCAGCTCTCGTGCAGACCGCTGGTCCAGGCCAGCTGACGCAGGGTGAGCAGGTTGCTCGTCCAGCTCTTGAAGTAGTTGAAGTGCAGGTTCACGCGGTTGTTGATGAAGTTGCCGTCGAAGCCTGCAGTCAGGCGGCGTGTGGTCTCCCACTGCAGCGAGGTGTTGCCTATGTTGCCCAGCGACTTGCCGTCGACGGCCTGCATGAGCATGCTGTTGGCCACGAAGTAGGTCTTGGAGGCGGTGTAGTCGAGATTGTCGTTTCCGGTGACGTCGAAGCCCAGGTTCAGTCGCAGGTAGTCTATGCCTGGCACATTGGCCAGCCACTTCTCACCGGTCATCACCCAGGCAGCATTGATGCTGGGGAAGAGTCCCCAGGCCACGCCGCCCACCTTGAGCGAGCTGGCGTCGTCGCCGAAGCGCGAGCTGGTGGTGGCAGAGAGGGCAGCCTCGAGGTAGTACTTCTCAGCCCAGTTGTAGTCGGCCTGTGCATACCATGTGAGGTCGCGCGTCTTGTCGTCGGCACCCCATGTGCGGCGGTACAGACGGGTGTTGCCCGTGCTGGGATACTTGTCGTTGCCGGTATCGTAGCCACGCTGTGCCGTGAGCTTGTAGTTGCTCGACTGGTAGCGCACGCCGCCGAAGACGTCTATCTTGTGGGCGCCGTAGCGGTTGCCCCATGTCAGTCGGGTGTCGCTCAGTATGGAGTTCTGGCGTGCGGCCATGCTCTGGCTCATGTTCTCCACCTGTATGTTGTTGGCAATGCTGAAGGGAGGCGTGCCCTCGAGCGGCAGGTAGTAGTTCTCGTTGGTGTTGACGAGGGTGAAGTTGAAGTGCTCCTGCAGCGAGAGATGCTTGTTGAACTGAAATCTCGGTGTGACGCTGAAGGTCACCATGCGGTTGCCGGCCTGGTTGCGGTTCTCGCCGTCGCCGAGGTCGAGTATGGCCACGGGGTTGGCCAGTCTCACGGCATTGGCCTGCATCGGTCCATCTGACTCGAAGACTTCGCTCACGTAGTCGTCGGCAGCAGAGAGGTAGTGGCTCGGCTTGCCATTGATATCGAAGGCGTAGGGGGCCAGGAAGGGGGCCTTGACGAGCGAGAGGAAGTTGGGCGAGGTGATGGTGCCCAGGCTCAGGTCGGCCTTGGCGCCGTCGTCGCGCAGGTCGCGTGTGACGTCGCTATAGGCGGCGTCGAAGCGCACGTCGAGGCGGCGGAACACGCTGATGTCGGTGTTCAGGCGCATGTTGAAGCGTGAGAAGTCGTTGCCGCGCAGCGTGGCGTCGCCCATGGAGTAGCCCACCGACAGGTTGTAGTTGGCCACGTCGTCACCGCCCTGCACGTTGATGCCGTAGTTGGAGACGAACGTCTTGTGGTAGACCAGGTCCGACCAGTCGGTATTATTATGATAGGTATTATAATAATAATTGGTGGGGTCGCTGTTGACAAACTTCAGGCTGGCCACGTTCTCCGTGAGTCCGGAGAGCATCTCGGTGGCGTAGAGCCGGTAGTCCTGCGGTCCCATCATTTCGGGCAGTCGGGGCAGCAGCTGATACTGTCCGTTGATGTTGACATCTATCTTGGTGGCCATGCTTCGGTTGCGCTTGGTCTTGATGAGCACCACGCCTGCAGCGGCCTTGGCGCCGTAGATGGCAGTACCGTTTTTCAGCACGGTGACGCTCTCAATGTCGTTCACGTTGAAGTTGGCCAGTATGTTGTTGTAGTAGCCCTGGTGCAGCATCTCGCGGTCGTACTGCATGTCGGTGATGACGCCGTCGATGACCACGAGAGGCTGTGCGTTGGCCTGCAGGCTGTTGACGCCTCCCACAAACATGGTGCTCCCCACGCCGAGCTGTCCGCTGCGTGTGACGCTGTGTATGTCGGCACCGAGCTGTTCGGCCACGAGGGGGTCTATGCTCAGTCGTGCGGTGTTGTCGAAGCTGGCAGCCTCACGCTTCGAAGCCGACACGGTGGTGGGCTCGTAGATGGGTGTGAACGTCGCGGGATAGAGCTGTGCGTCGGTGCCAGTGGGCTGCTTGCCTATGGCTTTCTGCAGCAGCTGGTAGCCATCCACGCGCATGCTCACGCTGCTCACATACTCCGGCACCTCCAACTGGTAGGTGCCCGTGTCGTCGGTCATCGAGGTGAAGCGGCGGTCGCCGTAGGCCTCGACGATGACACCGGCCAGGGGGCGTCCCGTGGCGGCGTCGGTCACCGTGCCGCTCACGGTCTTCTTGTCCTGGGCTGCAGCTGTTCCGACGGCCAGCAGACAGCAGCCGGCCATCGTCATAATCTTGCTTGATATTGTATTCATAGCGCTTGTCGTGTATTAGGGGTTATTCTGTGGTCGGGGTTTTCTTCGGGCGCAGGTAGATGCAGTCGAGGAACATCTCGCGCGAGTACTGCGACGTCTCGCGGGCGGTGATGTTACACTTCAGCTTCAGCGTGACCTTGATGTTGTTCTGATACAGGTTGCAGGCAGGAAACACGAAGTTCTCGGCCAGCACGACGGTGTCCACGCGCTCGGGGTCGTTGGTGAACTTGGTGTTCTCGCAGTTGTAGGTCTTGGCCTTGCCCAGCGTGTCTACGTAGTTCACCTCTGCCTGGAACTTGCAGGGTCGCACCCTGACACTGGGGTCGTAGGTCGTCGGCGGCAGCACGATGGCACAGATGTCGTAGGCACCCGACAGGGTATTGTTCAGACGGAACGTCATGGTCCAGTTGCTGGTGTTTTTCTCGGGGGTGATGACGAGGTACTCGTTTTCCGAGACGGACAGCGTGTCGACGGTGTTGCGACGGGTGGTGAAGGTGGCAGCGCTGAAGTCGGTGATGAGTCCTGTGCGCTCGCCCTCGGCCTTGATTTCCTTATGGAAGGTCTTCAGCACGTCGAAGGGCCACTGCGGTGTGGTGTAGAGTGTGCCGTTGCTATAGTCGGTCTTCTCGGCGCCGTAGAGTATGCCGCCCTGGTCGAAGGGACGATGGTACACCTCATACTGCGGGTACTTATTATAGTATCTGTAGGTCTTGAGCGAGTCCTCGGCCGACTGCTGTATGGTGCGGCTGAAGATGGCGTGTGAGAGCAGTCCCTCGAGGGCATAGAATCGCTGCAGTGAGTCGCATCCCTCTACGGTGTCGTCGAATCGGAAGTAGCTCAGTGCCTCGTTGTAGACGCTGGGCCACTCGGCAGCAGTGGGCAGAGCCATGATGAAGGATGAGTCTTCGGCAGCGATGGCTCCGGCGGCCTCGAGCAGGCGGTTGCGCTCCACGAAGACGGAGTCGACGTAGACCTGCTGTCCCTCGACCATGCCACCCTCGACGGAGAGCGTGGGGCTGAACTCGTCGAAGTCGTAGCTGCTGATGAGCTGTCCCACCTGCTGGTAGCGCTCGTCGTTGAGGAGTATCTCGTAGAGGTTGTGGCGGTATGGCAGGGTGCGCTGCATGATGTGCAGCACGCCACCCCGTGCGCTCACATTGTCCCCGCCTGGCTGCATGGGCACGCCGAGCACCTGGCCTTGGCCGATGGTGGCGCGCTTGCTGTTGAGCAGGAAGAACTCAGTGGGCGTGGCAGTGTTGTTGGCCAGCCCGTAGGAGAGGTGGTTGCCCACGAAGGAGCGCACGACCATAGAGTCGCCTCGGTCGGACTGCAGCAGCTGCAGCAGGGAGTCCTTGTTGAACGTGCCGTTGACGGGTGCCATGACGGTGAACGTCTGTGCTCCGTCGAGCAGCTGTGCGTAGCTCACGCCGGTCTTGTGGTGCTGGCGCATCACCATGGTCTTGCTGAGCACCTCGCGGAAGTCGCTCAGCTCGGGGTGCTGCTGCATGGTCTGCCAAAGGGTGCTCTCGGCACCGGCCTGCGAGGCGGCCTCCTCGTAGTGGTCGTCCCAGTCGGAGCAGGACACGAGCGACGCGGTAAATGACAGTTGACAGATGATGAGGGACGAGCCTATCAGGTGTCGGTTGGTTATCTTTATCATATTTGTGTTATCTTCAATAGTCGGTATATTCTAATCTTCGGTATCCCTGTGTTAGTGGCGGTCTTCGCCCTCCGGGCTGTCGTAGACGTCCTTGGGGCATAGCTCGATGTAGTCAATGGACATGTAGAGGGTCTTTCCGTCGAGTATCTGTCGGAAGCGCAGCCAGTAGTCTTCGTTGGCACGCATGTACTGTCGGGTGAGTATGCGTCGCACGGTGTTGGTGTATGTGCGGAAGGGCTCCGACGTGCTGCCGTAGCTGTCCATGGCCTTCATGAATCCTCGGTTGCGCATGGCCTTGTCCAGGGCCTTGTTGTACTCCTCGTCATTGGGGTCGTCGGGCTCCCATCCGATGTTGGCGTCAAACTGTCGGAAGCTGATAGGTATGCCGCAGGGTGTATTGTTCAGGTAGACCTGAGCGATGCCTCGGTCGTCGCCGAGTGAGTAGCCCAGTCTCACCTCGTAGGTGCCGTCGTGGGGCACGGGTGGCAGTTTCACCGATGCGTCGAACTTCTCGCCGGTGATGCAGATGCCGCTGCCCTGGTAGTGGCGCCATCCGGTCTGCTCGTTGCCGCAGCCTATGAAGGTGTTGGCGTTGTGCATCTTGAAGTTGGTGAGGAAGCCGTTCTTGAATCCTATCATCATCTCGCCGATTTTTGATCCCATGTTATACATGCGTGCCTCGCCGTTCAAAAAGTCGGGGCTGAGGGTGCTGCCGTCGATGCGTATGCGGCGGTTGAGTACGTTCCATCGCACGTCGTAGCTATAGGTGAGTATGTCGTCAATGTAGAGGTAGCGTCCGTTCTTGCACTGGTTGGTATAACCGTCGCCCTCTTCAGTCTTGAGCACGCGTACGCCGCGCACCCTGGCGTTGTTCTTCAGTCCCACGCGGTTGATGTAGATTTCCTCGCCGGGTATGCTGCTGAAGCGCATGATGGTGTGTGGGCACATGGTCTCGTAGTAGTCCTCGGGGTCGTAGATGTTGAAGAGGCACCTCTGCGTGTAGATATCGCCCTTGCAGTGCACCCAGTATTCGCGGGGTGCCGAGCGGTCGATGAGGTGGTAGCTCACGAACCGGTTCAGTGGGTTGCGGCGGTCCTTGAAGTCGGCGTCGTACTTGCCGGCGTCCTCTGGGAAGGCCTCGTCGTAGACCTGCTTGGCATAGGCGATGAGGTCGTCAATGTTGTTGATGCCGTGCAGCCGGTAGATGGAGTCGGTCTCGACGAAGGCGGTGAACTTGAAGAGGCGCTGTGCAGGATACCACGTGGGGCACTGCTTCGATGCAGATCCGTCGTTGGCCGTGCCGTAGGGCACCTTGAATCCCTTGGCTGTTCCTGCGCCGTGGTCCCATGCTGAGTCGGGGTCGACGGTGTAGGTCTCGTCTACGTATCTCACGAGGGAGTCGGCCATGCCGGTGAGCTTCAGTGCCTGTGTAAAGAGCGTGAGCTTGGGGTTCTCGTCGAAGATGGAGGAGAGAAACTGGTTGCTGGAGGTGATGACGCGGTCGATGACGTGCACCACGCCGTTGGTCACCGAGTCGTCTTTCTCGATGATGCGCGAGGTCTTATTGACGTAGATGACGAGGGCGTTGTTGTTGACCACGTCGCTGTCGGAGGTCATCTCGATGGCGTCGCCGTTGAGGTTCTGCGGCGAGAGCTCGCCTCCCATGTCGGAGGTGAAGTAGGCCTTGTCCTGCACGATGTGCACGCGGGCCAGTGTGTCGCACTGCTCCACGGGCATGGCCTCGACGGAGGCATATCCGTTTTCGCTCAGATACTGCTGTATGGCTTCGTTGGTGGGCACGAAGACGGTGAAGTGTCCGTAGGTCTTCAGTGTGCCGAGGTAGTTGCTTCGCTCGAGTATGGTCTTGAAGTCGCCGAACTTTTCCTGGTCTGCCTCGATGAATCCGGCAGCGGTCTCACGCACGGAGGAGTAGAAGTTCAGTGGCATGTCGCTCTCGTCGTCGCTGCACGAGGAGAAGAGCAGTGTGCCCAGCGAAAGCTGACAGATGACGAGGGCCAGGCCCGTCAGGAGTCTTTGGTTTATCTTCGTTTTCATATTCTTTTCTCTGTGTTATGTCAGTGTGTGTGTAAATGTAGGTTGGTGTCAGTCTCTCTCTCTCCGGGCTTAGTTCTTCGAGAGGTCGGCATCGCCGCCGGTGTTGTAGGCGGGGTTCTGCTTGAGGCTGGGGTTCACCTTGAGCTCGTCTCGGAAATAGGGCAGATAGTGTGCATTGGAGTCGGCCAGGCGTATCTGCACGCCGCTCACGTTGGTGATTTTGCTCTTCACCACGGTGGTGGCCAGTCGCCTGTTGTTGCCCGAGCGTCGTGCCTGTCGCAGCAGGTCGTACCAGCGCTTGCCCTCGAAGAGGAGCTCGCGGCGGCGCTCATCCATGACGAGCTGCTCCATGTCGTCCTTAGAGGTTTTGTAGTCGTCGTACTTCAGCACCTCTCCCACGCCGGGCGAGAGGGAGTTGACGGCGCGCTTGCTCACGGCATTGACCAGACTGAAGGCGTCCTCGAAGTAGCTCTCGCCCATCTGCACGAGGGCCTCGGCCTTCATCAGCATCACGTCGGTCAGCCGATAGACTATCCAGTGGGCATACTTGTTGCTGCGGAAGCTGTAGGTGGGTTTCCAGTCGGACTTGCTGTTGTCGATGACCACATCGTTGGCGGCATACTTGGCTATATAATAAGTGGTGGTACCACGCTGATAAATGCTCTCGTAGGCACGGCAGTCGGCCGTCTCGAAGAGTTCGGTCTTCTGTTTGGGCAGCGTGCCGTAGAGGTCGCCGAAGGCATTGAGAAAGCCTGCGTTGTTTTGATTGTCAGAGTGGATGTAGTAGGAGTCTATGAAGGTGTTCTGATTATCCGAGTTGAGGCTTCTGTCGTAGGTCAGCTCGAAGAGGCTCTCGAAGCTGTTTCCCTCTACGAATATCGCGTTGTAGGCCTCGCCGGATGTGCTGCCTATCTTCTCGCGGATGAGCGGGTAGTCGTTGAAGAGGTAGACGGTGTTCTGCAGTCGCAGCCTCAGCGTCTCATACTCCTGCTTCTTGAAGTTGATGACGTAGTCACAGCACTCCACGCACTTCTGCCAGTTGCCCTGCCAGAGATAGAGGTCGGCGAGGAGGGCGTAGATGGCGGGTCGTGTCACGCGTGCGGTGTTGTCGCGCTCTGCCTCGTCCTGTGCCCTGTCGGGCATGGGTTTGCGGAAGTAGAGCTGTGCGTCGTCCTTGACGGCCTCGAGGTCGGCTATGATGTTGCCGAGCACCACGTTGAACGAGTCGGCGGGCAGCAGGTAGTTCTGGTTGTCGTCGATGCTGGGCTCGCGTGTGAAGGGCACGTCGCGGAAGGTGCGTATGAGGTAGAAGTAGCAGAGCGAGCGTATGAAGGTGGCCTCTGCCACGTTGGCCTTCATCTCTGCGAGTGTGTAGTTGGGGTCGGTCTGCTGCAGCTGCGGTGCATAGTGTATGAGTATGTTGCAGCGGTTGATGGCCTGGTAGAACGATGTCCAGTTGCAGAAGGTGTTGCTGGGCATGACGTTCTCCTGTAGCAGCTGCTCGAGCTCACGCGAGGGGTTGACGCCCGGCTGCACGTTGTCTGAGCGCACCTCTCCCCAGAGTGCCATGCGTGTGAGGCAGTCGGGCGACTGCAGGCTCTCGTAGCAGCCCATGAGCACGCTCGTGGCGTCGCTCTCCTTTGTCCAGTAGTTCTCCAGCACCACGTCGTTCAGGGGTTTCAGGTCGAGGAAGTCGGAGCAGCTGGTGGTGGCAGCGCTGATGGCGCAGCATACTGAGCACCCGATGAGGTATTTCTTTATATGTCTGGTAATCATAACGGTCAGATTTTTACTGTTTTGCATGTTCAGTTAAAACGAAATGGTCACACCGCCGGTAAACGACTTGGCGCGCGGTGTCTGTGCGCCGTCGACGACGGGTCCGTAGCCTCCGTATCCCACCTCGGGGTCGGCTCCGGAGTACTTCGTGAGCACAAAGAGGTTGTTGGCCGAGACGTAGAAGCTGAGCTGCGATAGTCCGAGCTTCTTGAGTGTCTTGGGCGCGAGGGAGTAGCTCAGCTGTGTGTAGTTCAGGCGGATGAAGGAGCCGTCCTCCACGAAGCGGTCGCTGCCCAGCCAGTTGTAGCCGTAGTTGTAGAGTGCGCGGGGGATGAGCATGTCGTCGCCCTCGACGCGCCAGCGCCACAGCACGGCGCGGCTTTGGTTGTTGTTGCTAAACATGTTCTCGGCGAGCATGCGGGCGCGGTTGACAATCTTGTTGCCGTAGCGGAAGTTGAACTGGTTGTTGAGCTGGAAGCGCCCGAAGCGGACCTTGAATCCGAAGCCTCCGGTGAACTTGGGCAGGGAGGATCCGAGGTAGACGATGTCGAGCTCGTTGATCTGTCCGTCGTGGTTCACGTCGTCGTAGATGGCGTCGCCTCCGTGGAACACCTGGCTCTCCACGACGACTCCGTCGTAGCAGAAGGTCATGGGCTTGGTGCGTCCGTAGTTGTCGAGGATGACGTTGCCGTTGGCATCGCGTGCCACGGGTGCGTTGGGTCCGCTGACGCCTTTCACCTCGGTCTCGCTGTACTTGCTGTACTGGTAGACGCCCAGGTAGCGGAAGCCGTAGATGCCGCCCATCGGGCGGTTGAGCTCCACACGGGTCATATAGCTGCCGTTGTTGCGGTCGAAGTCGCTGTTGAGGCGGGCCAGCACGGTCTCGTCCATCTCGGTGAGCTTGTTGCGGTTGTTGGCGAACGTCACGTTGACGTCCAGTCCGAACTTACCCACCTTGACGATGTTGTTGCCGTTGATGTTGAACTCCCATCCCACGTTCTCCATCGCGCCCACGTTCTGCCAGGCCAGCGAGGGATAGCCCGAGCTGGAGGGCAGCGCGCGGTTGTTCATCAGCAGGTCGGTGGTCTTCTGCTTGTAGACCTCCACGTTGCCGGTGATGCGGTCGTTGAAGAATCCGAAGTCGAAGCCGAGGTTCCACGTCTCCTTCTGCTCCCACTTGAGGTTTTTCAGCTGGATGTTCTGCTGGTACACGGAGCCGTAGCTCATGTATCCCTTGCCGCCGGTGTACTTGCTGTAGAAGAGTCCTTCACCGCCGGGCTGGTTGCCCACGATGCCCCATCCTGGACGGACGGAGAGCATGCTCACGAAGGGGAGTCCTTTCTTGAACCATGGCTCGTCGCTGATGATCCACTTTCCGGAGACGCCAGGGAAGTTGCCCCACCGCTGGTCGGCACCGAACTTGGTGCTGCCGTCGCGTCGCACGCTGAAGTCTACGACGTAGCGTCCTTTGTAGGCGTAGTGTGCAGAGAAGGTCAGGTAGACGCTGCGCCACTGTCCGGGGGCGGAGTTGAAGTTGCTGATGATGCCGGGGGCGCTGGCCGAGATGATGGTGCCGGTGGGCAGTCCGTACTCGCTGGTGCTCTGGTCGGTGCTGGTGCCCTTGGTGAGCTGTCCGCGCAGCATCATCATGAGCGAGTGGTCTTTGTTGGCAAACTGCGGGGTGAACGTCAGCGTGTGGGTCGTGGTGATGCCCAGGCTCTTGTAGGCATTGTTGGTGGCCACATTGGCGTCCTTGGCTGCATAGCCGCCGGTGCTCAGCGAGAGCGGGCGGAACATGTCGTTGTAGCGGTTGAAGATGTTGAAGACGATCTTGCCCTCATACGTCAGGCGCGACTTCTCCTCCTCCATACCGAGCAGCTCGTAGTTCAGCTTGAACTCGGGCTCGATGTTGTAGCTCGTCTCCTCGTTCTTGGCCTCATGGGCCAGGGCCACGGGGTTGTAGTCCTTCAGCTGGTTGTTCTTGAACACTGGGTTGGCCGTGGGCAGCATGTTGTAATAGGTGCCCAGTGAGTTGCCGTCGCGGTCCTGCTCGTAGATGGCGAGGTTGGGCATGCGCCGGTAGGCCACGGAGAGCAGGTCGCTGTAGTTCTTCTTGTTGTCGGTGTAGGTCAGGGCCACGTTGGTCTGTATCTTGATGCGCTTGCTCACGAAGTAGTCCAGTGCCACGCGGGTGGTGAGTCGGTCCAGGCGCTGCTCTATGATGGAGCCGGTCTCGTGGTCGTAGCCGGCCGCGATGCGGAAGTTGGCTTTCTCGCCGCCGCCCGACAGGGCCACGTAGTGGTTCTGGCGCCAGCCGGTCTTCTTCACGGCGTCCACCCAGTCGGTGTTGTCGTTATACATCTGATACTCGGAGAACTCGCCGCCCGAGCGGTAGTTTATCTCGTCGATGCCGTCGCTGGCACCGGCCTGCAGCTGTGGGTTGAAGTATTCTTCCTTGAGCATCATGGTGTACTCGTCGCCGTTGAGCAGCTTCATGCCGTTGGGCTGGTAGGTGCCTGTGAGTCGGAAGCTGTAGGTCACCTTGGTCTTGCCGCGTGCGCCTCGCTTGGTCTTTATCTCGATGACGCCGTTGGCGCCCTGCGAGCCCCAGATGGCTGTGGCGGTGGCGTCTTTCAGCACGGAGATGCTCTCGATGTCCTCGGGGTTGATGTTGAGCAGCTCGGCAAACTTCTCTTCGTTGGCCGACGTGAGGTCGAGGTTGCTGCCTGTCTCCCAGACGTTGCCGTCGACGACGATGAGGGGCTCGTTCGAGCCGTTGATGCTCGACACGCCGCGCAGTCGCATCGAGGTGCCGGCACCCAGGTTGCCGGAGTTGGCCACGATGTCCAGACCGGCGATACGGCCCTGCAGGGCTTCGTCGACGGTGGTCATCGACAGGCCCTCAAACTCCTTCATGTCGATGGTCTGACGGGCCGTGGAGATCTCCTTCTGCGGGATGGCCAGGCCGGAGCCTTGCGCACGGCGCGTGGCCGTCACCGTCACCTCTTTTATCTGTGTGGCGTCCTGCAGCACGATGTTGTAGTGGGTCTTGTTGAAGGGCAGCACCACGGTCTTGCTGCCCACATAGGTCACGCGCAGCTTGTCCTTCGGGTTCTTCAGCTTGAAGGAGAAGTTGCCGCTCATGTCGGTCACGGCCGACGCCACGATACGGTTGGCGGCGTCGAGCTCCACCACGTTGGCCATCATCACGGGGCCCATGGCGTCGGTCACGGTGCCGCTGATGATGTCGCCTGCCTTCTGGGCAAAGGTCGGGAGCGAACAGAGGCAAAGCAGCAGCCCGCCTCCTACCCCTCGCCAGGCAAGGGGCGACAAGATACCGTGCAGCGTGCTGAACGGACTCTTTATTGTTCTGGTGATTCCTTGTATATCCATTGTTTTCTGTCTTTTTTTATTGTTTTCTCTCTTACTCCCTCCTCCCTCGCAGGGAGGGGACGGGGGTGGGTCACTCGGTGAGCAGCGGGCCGTCGATGAGGTGGATGACGGCCGACGACGAGTTGTGTATCAGCGTGGCTGTGCTCTTGTCGGTGCCCTGGTAGGTGAACTCGCGGGCCATGATGTTGTAGAGGCCGGGCTGCGTGGTCACGACATGGCGCTCGTTGCCGGCCTTGTCGCGTATGGTGATGTGGCTGCCGGCCTTGTCGGTGATGATGGTGAGCTTGTTGAACGTCTTGTGCACCTTATCTATATATGCGGTCTCATAGGCGGCCGAGGCGTTGCCCTGCTGGTCGAAGTCGCTGTTCTCCGTCGTGTTGTCGGCACCTATGCAGAAGGCGTTGTCCTGGATGTGGTAGCGCAGGAAGCTGTTTATCTCGTCGGTATAGCGCTCATACAGCTTCTTCTGGTCGGACACGAGGGTGTCCAGCTCGGCCACGTCGTCCCACGTGTGCAGCTTGCCCTGGGCTATGAGGGCGTCGATGCTGGCATTGCTGGGCACGTAGACGGTGTAGTGGTAGTTGTCGAACACGCTGATGCAGGTGTCGCTGCAGGCATACTTGCCGTCGTGCACGGTCTCGAGCAGCTCGCTGCCCAGGAGCAGCTCGCGGAAGCGGTCAAACTCGGGGTGCTTGCTCAGCTGGCCCAGCACCGTCTGGCGCGTGCCTACCAGGGGGCCTTCCTCGAGGATGTAGGTCTTGCCGTTGCCGCCGTTGGTCTGGTCGTACACGTAGTCGATGGGCAGCGACGCGCTCTCGCCGTTCAGCTGTTCCACGGTCATGCCGTTGGCGCCCTGACCCACGTTGCTCACATGGATGATGGAGCCGCCCTTCGTGCGGTAGTACTCGTGGCCGTCTTCCACATCGCCCACGACCACGTGGTCGTCCAGGATGTTATACAGGCGGTTCAGTATCGGGTTCCAGTCCAGGCTCATGCCGTTGCTGTTGGTGTAGTTGCCTATGCTGTCGCCCACCTCGCCCGTCGCGGGGTCTATGTTGTGTATGCTGGCATACACCTCGTTGCCCGTGCGCTTGGCATCGTAGTGGAAGCGCAGCAGCTGGCGCTGGGCCTTGCCGTAGCTCGCGGGGTCTATATACTCCAGCATGGCGTCGTTCGACGGCAGGAAGAAGCTGTAGCGAGAGTTCAGCGAGTTCAGGTAGGCGTCATATTTCATCTGCTTGATGGCCCAGAGGATGATGCTCATGCGCTGGTCCACCACCGTGGGATACATCACGCTCACAAACGAGGTGGGGGTAAAGACGTGGTTGGTCAGGTAGACGGCGCCGTTGCAGGCCAGGTAGACGGAGTCCACGTCGGCCTTGGTGATGCCCAGGGGGTCGGCGGCGTCGTTCATCATAAACTGGAACTTGCTGGGCACGCTGCTCACGAGCGACTGTATCATATTGGCACGCATAAACTCGGTCAGCGTGGAGTAAGGCACGTTGTCCCACGACCCGAAGTTCAGGCGCAGTGCTGCTCCGGCACCTCTCTCCCAGTACTCGGTGAGGGCCTCGTCGCTCGGCACGAGCATCACGGCCATGTCCTGCTGGAGTGCCGTCTCGGCATCGTTGCTCGAGGGCACATAGTAGCCGTTCCAGCCGGGGTCGAAGGTCAGGCGGCCGTTGGCGGCGCACTTCTGGTTGTGGGTCTCGCTGAACGTGCCGGAGCCCTGCGAGCGGTCGCTGAAGTAGCGCAGCTGGAACACCGAGTCCACCTGCGTGCCGCGGTTGGCGTTGTAGGCGCGGGTGGCGTCGTCGCCGCAGTAGTCCAGCGTCTCGTAGCGCCGCAGCAGATGGGCAAACTGCGTGGTGTTGGGCTTGCTCATGATGATCTGGGCCATGTTGGGCAGGGGGGTCACCACCTCGCTCATGCGGTTGACGAAGCCGTTCAGGCAGCGGATGTTCTGCTCCACGATCTGGGCTCCGTTCACCGAGGCGTCGCCCGTGGCGCGGTGTGTCTCATAGTTGTATAGGAAGTCGTAGTCGTCGTTGGTCAGCTGCTTGTTGGTCATGAAGCGTTCGATGAAGTGTATCATCGGCACGGCCGACATGTCCTGCATCACCACGAGCGAGTCGCGGTCTCTGTACATGTTCCAGTAGGGGCCCTTTGGCACGTCGGCCCGGCGCATCACCGTCACCGAGTCGTAGATGGAGATGGACGACGGACGGCGCATGCAGTTGCCTTCCACGTGGCCCTGGGTGCTCGAGAGCTCCTGCACCTGGTAGCTGTTGTCTATCATGCTGCCGTAGAGCAGCAGGCGCTTCTGCGACGTCGACAGCTGCTCGTAGCTCGTCACGCCCCAGTCGTTCTTCTGGAAGAAACGCTTGAAGGCGTCGTCGTCGGCCACGAAGATGGTCTTCGAGCCGGTCTTGTCCAGCACCTCGCGGTAGTTCAGGTCGTCTATCAGCCGCACGGTGTTCTGGAAATTGCCCTGACCGGCCAGCCAGCTGTAGATGCTGACGTCCCAGCCAGCGGGGGTGCGCTCGTCAAGGTGATACAGGTCGTCCTTGTCGGCGCAAGAAACCAGGGCACCGCTGCCGGCCAACAGCGCGGCACAGGCCCACAACCAGGGGCGACGCCCCTGCTTCGTCGCTTGCCGGAGCACATCGCCACGGCTGCTCGGAGCCACGGACTGCCGCGACAAGTACCTTCTCAGGTTAAACGGTCTTTCGGTTTTCATACGTTACGTTGTTTTTGGTTATTTTGATTTTAGCGTCATTTCAGGTTCCGCTCTGGCCGCGATGCGTTTCGGCCTTTTTTCACGATGCAAAGTTATTAATAATTTTTTACCTATATTTACTCTTACGTCCGCCGCCCTTTTCTTTACGTACACGCGCATTCACATTTGTTGCAACACCTTTCCTTTTTGTTGCAACTGCCTGCAAAATGGCCGTAAACGCGAATACTTCGGGCCGTAGACCTTAGACTACAGACTTCATACTTCAGGCTTTTTACCTTGCCACGCTGTGGGAGGGCAAGTGGGGACGGGCTTTATGTCTGACAGCAAGCGAGGGGTGTTTCGGTTGTCTCGTAGGGACGGGGTTTATCCCTGTCCGCAAGCGAGATTTATTTTCGGACAGGCATAAAGCCCGTCCCTACAGCGGGTGACATTCCCGTCGGGGGGGCGTGTGGCGGACAGGCATAAAGCCCGTCCCTACAGTGTCTCTCGCCCGGTCTTTAACCATTTTTAACCGCAACGTATCTAGTCCGAACGAAAAAAAATTTACTATCTTTGCACTGCCAAAAGAATAATCATCATGAAAACAGACCTAATCACCTTCCACCTTATTATATATATAGTGCTCACCGTCGTGATAGCGCTGCTGGCCTATCGTCTCTACGCGGTCACCCAGCACAACAGGCAGCTCATGGCCATCGTCCGCCACCAGCGCCACACCATCAAGACGGATCACAGCATGACACTCAGCGGCCCCGCTGGCGACGCCGCAACCCGGCCGCAGGGCGACACCGCGTCCCGGCCGTCGGCCTCCGCCACCAACCCCGCACAGCTCGACGACGAGCAGCTCTTCATTGAGCTCGACCGTCTCGTAGACGAGCAGAAGCTCTTCCTACGGCCCGACGTGAGCCGCGACGACCTCGCACGACTCATCGGCGTAGAGAAGAACCGCTTCGGACACATCATGGCCCACCACTCCGGAGCAAGCAACGCCACCGTCTACATCAACACCAAGCGCGTCGTCTACGCCGCAAGCCTCATCGTGGAGCACCCCGAATACACCATCGCATCCATCGCGGCCGACTGCGGCATCAAGAACACAGTCACCTTCAACCGCGTCTTCAAGGACGTCTTCGGCATCACACCATCGGCCTACAGGCAAGCCCACACGTAGCACCCATCCCATCTCTCCATCAACAGCAGCTGCGCTCAGTAAATGAACATATATGACATTTACGAGCAATTCGCGGTTCATTCATGATTATTCGCGGTTTAAGAATAATAAGTAACAGCAAAAAAGAAACAACTTGGTACGATTATCTT
>CAJOHP010000020.1 GCA_905234355.1 uncultured Prevotella sp.
CTCGCATGGGCCAACTCCTACAACCTGCTGGCCTTCGATCAGCTCACGGGCTGGAGCCGCTGGCTGAAGCAGAACCCGGCCATACCCTTCAACAACCCGCCGTATGACAATGCCGACGACGCCCTCGAAGGCGAAGAGGCGCCCAAGAAGATGCTGCTCGCCTCCGTACGCTGTGAGCTGAAGGCCAATCAGCCGTCCATCGACGCCTTCGACTGCTCCGGCTTGCTGAAGGCCGGCAAGCTGACAAGCCCCATTTTCCTCCTGATGCCCGACATCGGCACCGGCACAATGATACAGAACATCAAGCTGCCTGGCAAGGTCGAACTCACCCTGAACTACGAGAAGAACGACATCACCGGGCCCTGGCAGCTCCACCGCGAGGGAAGACTGCTCATCGCGGTCAACGACACCAACGACAATCTCATCCAGGAAAAGGAGATTTCGCTGAACTTTGACCTGAAGGGCAACGATGCTGCTACTGAGCTCGACGATGCCGCCAAGAAGGGACAGTTAAACTTGACGATAGAGATCGACGAGAAGGGAAATATCAAGCAAGCCAACTAACAAGGGGAACGAACTAACCCTTCAAGCTAAAAACGAAATCGCCGCCTCACGTGAGGCGGCGATTCGTTGTCTTTACTGCTGCGTCAGGTCTTGCGCGCGTATAATGAATAGGCAATGACTGAAAAGAAGCTGCACTTCCTACACCTCGACTCTTAACTATCTGGCAAACAGACGGTTGGAAGTCAATTTCCGTTTATTACCTGCACTGGAACCTGCACTTGAACCTGCACTTGAGTGTAAGCGTATCCGCTTTGACGCGTTGCGGACTATAAGGCCTTCCATTGGTCAGGCAGTAGAGGCCTGTATTCGCTGATGTCCGTATTAGGCTGCATTAGTGCTGTCCTGTTGATGACATCAGAGATGTATTCGAAGAAATTGATGCCCAGGAGTCTGCAGGAGCATGCCAGCGAGTAAAACATGGCCGCCCGCCCGGCTCCCTTGTGGGATCCGAAGAAGAGCGAGTTTCTCCTTGAGAGTGATACATATTGATGCCAAGTCTTTTCATAACGGGCATCTGCTGTCGGTCTTTCCATACTTGCATAATCTTAATAAATGAGTATGCAAAGGTATGAACTTATTAGAAGAGCAGCAACGCGTCAAAGCGGATACGCTTACGGTCGTTTAGGGGGTAAATCGGAAGCAAGGTAAACCAAAAGCTGCAACATTTTTATTTTCAACAACTTACAAACACAGTACAATAAGCAGAGCAACCGAACTTGTCAGTTTTTTCCCCGACTTTGTTTGGCTTTTCAGAAGAAATGCGCAACTTTGCCCCTGCATTGCGTGTTGTAGCCAGTGCAGGGGCAAATCCTTGTCGGCAGCATTCCAGAATGGCATGCGCACATATTATGCCAACGCACCGAAACTCATGAACAAACTTGGGGGAAGCCAAGGCAAAGGGCACATACGATGCAGACATGAAGAAGATTGAGAAGTCGGCACTGCTGGTGCCCCCGCGACCTCTTCATTCTCGGACTTGACTCCAAGGAACGCGCTATACTGCTCAACATCATCGAGGACAGACATGGGCGCTGGGTCGATGATAATAACGTCGCAGATACCAGTCGACGGATGGTATGATGCAATCGGTGACCCGACAATCGCAGATGCCATCATCGACAGAGTTACCAGGGAACGAGTTGACAAATAGTTCCAACTGATGTGACGAAATGGCAGAACGGGCAAGGCAGATTATACAAAGGAGCAGTTAGGCACGTTTTTTGCACCAATTCCCACAGAAATAGCAGAAAACAAATAACACATAAAAAAACATCAAACAACATTATGCAAAAAGGCAACATAGGTGTAACTACGGAGAACATTTTCCCCGTCATCAAAAAGTTTCTGTACAGCGACCACGAGATATTTCTGCGCGAGATGGTGAGCAACGCCGTCGATGCTACGCAGAAGCTGAAGACCCTGGCACAGCAGGGTGAGTATAAGGAAGAACTGGGCGACCTCACAGTGCGCATCAGTCTCGATGCCGACAAGGGCACCATCACCATCAGCGACCATGGCATAGGCATGACAGCCGAGGAAATAGACAAGTACATCAACCAGATAGCCTTCTCTGGTGTGACCGATTTCCTGGAGAAATACAAAGACACGGCCAACAACATCATCGGCCATTTCGGTCTGGGCTTCTACTCTTCGTTCATGGTCTCGAAGAAGGTGGAGATAGTCACCAAGAGCTATCGCGAGGGTGCACAGGCCGTCAGATGGAGCTGCGACGGCAGCCCGGCCTACGAGATAGACGATGCCGAGCGCGAGGATCATGGCTCCGACATCATACTCCACATAGACGACGACTGCAAGGAGTATCTCGACAAATACAAGCTGGAGCAGCTCCTTCAGAAGTACTGCAAGTTTATGGCCGTGCCCGTGGCCTTCGGAAAGAAGACGGAGTGGAAGGACGGCAAGCAGGTGGACACCGACGAGGACAACGTCATCAACAGCGTGGAGCCGCTTTGGACCAAGGCGCCCTCGACGCTCAAGGACGAGGACTATAAGTCGTTCTACCGCACGCTCTACCCCATGAGCGACGAGCCGCTGTTCTGGATACACCTCAACGTGGACTACCCCTTCAACCTCACCGGCATACTCTACTTCCCGAAGATCAAGAGCAACATAGAGCTGCAACGCAACAAGATACAGCTCTACTGCAACCAGGTGTTCGTCACCGACCAGGTAGAGGGCATCGTGCCGGAGTTCCTCACGCTGCTGCACGGTGTGATCGACTCTCCCGACATACCGCTCAACGTGTCGCGCTCCTACCTGCAGAGCGACCGCGAGGTGAAGAAGATTTCCACCTATATCACCAAGAAGGTGGCCGACCGTCTGAAGGCTATCTTCAACGAAGACCGCAAGCAGTATGAACAGAAGTGGGACGACCTGAAGCTCTTCATCAACTACGGCATCCTGTCGGAGCCCGACTTCTACGACCGTGCCAAGGACTTCTCGCTCATGAAGGACACCGAGGGCAAATACTTCACCTTCGAGGAGTACAAGAAGCTCATCGAGGCCTCGCAGAAAGACAAGAACGGCACGCTCGTCTACCTCTATGCCACCGACAAGGACGAGCAGTACTCCTACATCAAGGCGGCTCAGGACAAGGGCTACTCCGTGCTGCTCATGGACGGACAGCTCGACGTGCCCACGCTGCAGACCCTCGAGCAGAAATTCTCGCCACAGGGAGGTGAAGGCACCGACGGCACATGCCGTTTCACACGCGTGGACAGCGACATCATAGAGCGTCTCATCGACAAGGACGACGCGCCGAAGAACACGCTGGCCGACGCCGAGCGTGACAATCTGTCAGCCGTCTTCAGCTCGCAGATGCCTAAGGACGACAAGGCCAACTATATGGTGCAGGTGGACGCGCTGGGTCCCGACGCACGCCCGGTGGTCATCACGCAAAACGAGTGGATGCGCCGCATGAAGGAGATGAGCCGCTACCAGCAGGGCATGAGCTTCTACGGACAGATGCCCGACTCCTACAACCTCGTGCTCAACAGCGACCACCGTCTGCTCAAGGGCATACTCACCGACATGGGCACGCTCGCCGACGAGCTCAAGCCCATCGAGAGCGAGCTGAAGGGACAGGAGGCACGCATGGCTGCCCTGCAGCAGCAGACGGAGAAGAAAAAGCCGGAGGACATCACCCAAGAGGAGAAAGACGACAAGGCCAGCACGCAGAAAGCCATAGACGAGCAGAAGGCCAAGAAGCAAGAGGTGCTGACACAGTTTGCCGCGAAGAACGACGTGGTGCACCAGCTCATCGACCTGGCCCTGCTGCAGAACGGCATGCTCAAGGGCGAGGCGCTCGACCGGTTCCTCAAGCGCTCGGTCGACATGATTGCAAAGTAATGACACAGATACGGTTTTTGGAAAGCCGCAAAAAAGCAAATCTACACTCATCATCCGGGGGGCAGCAGTGCGTGTCCCCCGGATGCTTTTTTATGCGCCACATGCTCATTCATACAGCCGACATGTGCCCCGCACTGTACAGAGAGAGCAGTGCGGGGCGAGACAAGCTAGTGAGCATGAATGGTAAAAAAAATGATGATAAACATTGGCGATTAAGTTTTTTTTTGTATTTTTGCCCCGATGAATCAGCTGACGACAAAAATCTACACAAGCAGCGAAGGACTGCCCGAGGGGCTGCTGGAAGGCAATTTCTTCCACAGCCGACAGCTCTTCCTGCTCTGCAAGCAGACGCCACGCATGAAGCCATACATGGTCACGGTGGAGACGTCGGAAGGTGTGGTGTGTGCCCAGATGCTGGCCATCGTCCGCTACCGCTCATCGTGGTTTCCGCCCTATCTCTACATCCACTGCCGTGTGCTGGGCGAAGGCGTTTACCGCGACGACACGCATGCCCACACGTGTAGCCGTGAGGAGCTGTTCGACATAATGCTGGCCAAGCTCACGGGCAAGCTAGGGCGCATGATGCTCTATACGGAGGTGAGCAATCTCTCACAGAAGATGTTCGGCTACAAGTATTTCCGTCAGCAAGGATTCTTCCCTGTGAGGTGGATGAGCATACATAACTCGCTGCACTCCCGCACTCCTGAGGAGCGGATAGACAAGCGCATGCAAAAGCGTATCGACGCAGGCCTTGCCCGCGGTGTGACCAGCCAGGAGGTGAGTACTGCCGACGACTTCGCTGCCTTCATGAAGCTGCTGCGCCACCACAACTGGCTGAAGCCCAAGCGCTACGTGCCTCACGACAACTTCTTCAGCAGCATCATGCAGCAGGGACAAGGCCGTCTGGCCGTCACACGCTATCACAACCACATCGTGGGGTGCTCGGCTGTGGTCTATAGCGGGGGCAATGCCTATCTGTGGTATGCAGCCTTCCGTCGCAAGACTTTTGCCTTTGTCCATCCCGACGTGATCACCATCTGGCAAGCCATCAAGGATGCCCACGAGCGTGGCTACGACCACATATTCTTCCTCGACGTGGGACTGCCTTTCCGTAAGAACAGATTCCGCGAGTTCATCCTGAGTTTCGGCGGAAAGCCCGTAAGCACCTACCGCTGGTTTCGCAGCTCTATAGGCTGGGTGAACAAGCTGCTCTCCTGGTTCTATCGCGACTGAACAGCGTGGTGTGAGGGGCAAAGGCTATCTGGCCGCTGAGGAAGAGCCGCCACGCAATATTTCCATATAGCGCTCGTAAGTGATGGGCCGTCCGCCCATGGCAGCAAAGAGAGGCGTCGGAAACTGACAGTCGATGAGCCGTCCGCCGGAAGTCTGCATCGCCCTGGCCAGAGAGATGAGGGCGAGCTTCGAGGCGCTGGGCACCAGCGAGAACATGCTCTCGCCAAAGAACGCGTTGCAGAGCGTCACACCATAGAGCCCGCCCACCAGTCGTCGGCCGTCCTTGCCGGCATCCGCAGTGTCAGTCTGCTCATCGGGCACGGCAGCGGTGTCTGGCGTCTGCCACACCTCTACGCTCGCAGCATAGCCCATGCGGTGCAGCCTGGTATAGGCATCAATCATGTCAGGGCCGAGCCATGCCCCACCCTCCTCATGACGTCCCTGCGCCGTGGAGCATCCGCGTATGACGCCTTGAAAGTCGGCATTGGCAGTCACCTCATACTTATGCTGGCGCAGGAGCTGCCTCATGCTGTGGCTGACGTGAATCTCGCCGGGGAAGATGACATACCTCTCAAGCGGACAATACCAGTAGGGCTCACGCGCCGTCTGATAGGGATACCAGGGGAAGAAGCCGTGGCTGTAGGCCAGCAGCAGGCGTTCTGCCGACAGGTCGCCCCCGATGGCCACGAGTCCGTCGGGCTCTCCGCTTCTCGGGTCGGGAAACCATAGTTTGTCATCCAATTGCCAGACTGCCATCTTTCACAGTGATTGTAGCGTGTCCGCCCTGTCTGAGCCGACCGAAGAGCATCTCGCGCATGAGCAGGGGCTTGAGTTGCTGCGCGATGACACGGTCCATCTCCCTGGCGCCATACTCTGGTGTGAAGCCAGCACGCAGCAGATGGTCGTTGGCCTCGGTGCTAAGGCTCATCGTCACCTGCCGGGCACTGAGCTTCGTCTCGAGCTCGGCCAGTTTTTTCTTCAGGATGAGGGCAGCCATGGTCTTGTCCATGTCGCGGAAGACGACGGCACCGGAGAGGCGGTTGAGAAATTCCGGCCTGAAGGTGCGCTTCACCTGTCGCATCATCGCGTCTCCCCTACCCATGGTGCTGGCAAATCCCACGCTGGCTTGCGAGGCAAACTGTGCCCCAGCATTGGATGTCATGATGAGCACCACGTTGCGGAAGTCGGCCTTGCGCCCTTTGTTGTCGGTGAGGCGGGCGTAGTCCATAACCTGCAGCAGGATATTGTAGATGTCCTGATGGGCCTTCTCTATCTCGTCGAGCAGCAGCACGCAGTTGGGCGACTTGCGTATGGCGTCGGTCAGCAGTCCGCCGTCCTCATAGCCCACATATCCTGCAGGCGAGCCTATGAGTTTGGCCACCGCATGTTTCTCGGTGTACTCGCTCATGTCGAAGCGTAGGAGGGCTATGCCCATCTGCTGTGCCAGCACACGTGCCACCTCAGTCTTGCCCACGCCTGTCGGTCCTACGAAGAGCAGGGAAGCGAGCGGCTTGTCGTCGTCGAGCAGTCCTGCCCTCGACATCTGCACGGCCTGCACCACCTGCCTGATGGCTTCGTCCTGTCCGTAGATGAGTGCCCGCATGCGGTCGGCGAGTGTCTCCAGCTGCTCGTAGTCGCTGTCCTTAGCCATGGCCAGGGCGTCGACCTTGCATGTCTTGGCCAGCACATCGGCTATCTGCTCCTTGCCGATGACGCCCTGCTGCTGTGCAGCCTCAGAAGCAGCCCCCGCTTCGTCGATGAGGTCGATGGCTTTGTCGGGCAGACAACGGTTGCTCACATACTTGGCACTGGCCTCTACGGCAAAGTCGATGGCATCGGCTTCGTAGGTCACCTGGTGGAACGCCTCATAGCGTGGCTGCAGCTGCCTGAGTATGTGCTTTGCCTGGTCGATGGTAGGCTCGCCTATGTCTATCTGCTGGAAGCGCCGCAGCAGTCCCTTGGACCGTGAGAAGTAGCGGTTGTACTCCTCATAGGTGGTCGAGCCGATGAAACGTATGGTGCCTGCCTCCAGGTAAGGCTTGAGCATGTTGGAGGCATCCATGGCTCCGTCGCTCGTGGCACCGGCTCCCACGAGGGTGTGTATCTCGTCTATGTAGACGATGTTGTTGTTGCCCTCGGCCTGCACGCCGTCCATCACTTGCTTGATGCGGTTTTCGAAGTCGCCCCTGTATTGTGTTCCGGCCAGCAGCGTGCCCATGTCTACCTGATAGATGCGGCTGCCCTTGAGTCTTTCCGGCACGCGGTCTTCTGCTATGCGCTGTGCCAGTCCCCAGATGAGTGCGGTTTTCCCCACCCCCGGTTCTCCCACGTGCAGCGGGTTGTTCTTGTCGCGCCGGCAGAGCACTTGTATGGTGCGTAGCAGCTCGTCGTCCCTGCCTATGAGGGGGTTCTGCTCCTGGTAGTGCTCGTTCATGCAGGTGACGAGCCGTTTCCAGGCAGCCTGGTCTGGCTCTTCATCATCGCAGCCCTCGAGTTCGTCTTCAAAGTTGCAAAAGTCGATGAGATGACTCATAAAGTTGGCTTCCTCCCCGTAGAGCGAGTCCTTCAGCAGATAGGTGGCCCAGGAGTCGTCCAGCGAGAGGAGGGCGCGGGTCAGGTGGGGAATGTCCAAGGCATCGGCATTGCTTGAGGCCACCTGTGCTACAGCCATCTCTATCAGCTTAGCCATCTGCACCGATGTGTCGGGCACGTATTCCGTTGCCTCGGGCAGCGACTCCACGGTCACGAGGTAGGCCTTGACACGGTCCTGCAACTGGAAGGGACTGTAGAAAATGTTGAGCGCACGATTGAAGTTGAGCTCTTCGGTGAGCACATAGAGCAGATGTTCGGGCATGACATACTCATGTCTGAAATCCCGACAGCACTCGTATGCCTTATTCAGCGCATGCGAGGCCCTTAGCGTTTGTTTTATCTGTGTCATCGCTTCCTCTCAGTTTTTGTCGGATTCCACGCTACGCCACTTCCGGCTCTACGGTCAGTCGCAGCGGGAAGCCCTGTTCGCGGGCCATGTCGGTGGCTCTTTTTGCCTTGGTCTGGGCTATGTCGTAGCTGTAAATGCCCACGACCGCCTTGCCGGCGTGGTGCACTTGCAGCATGAGACTCTCTGCCCGTGCTTCGTCCATGAGAAACACCTGCACCAGTATCGTCACGACAAACTCCATGGTGGTGAAGTCGTCGTTGTGGATAATCACTTTATAGCGTCGCGGCTCTTTCAGGTCTGTGCGTTGCCGCTCTCTTAGCTGGGTTTGTTCTTTTGCCATAGTGTTGTTCTATTTAAATGAGAAATGAGAAATGAGAAATGAGAAATGAGAGATGAGAGATGAGAGATGAGAGATGAGAGATATGATTAGACTGCTATACAGCAAGACCGCGAACGATAGAGCGCACTACCCGTAACATGGCAATCACATTTCTCATCTCTCATCTCTCATTTTTTCATTTCTCATCTGTCCTCTCTCATCGTGACATAGGGCAGCAGTTGTCGGATGTAAGGTCGCTGCCAGTCTTTCTCATGGTATCGCTCGCTGTCGTATCGCATCAGGTCGAGGTCAATGCGCACCACCTGTTGCTGCCGGTCGAGTTCTGTGCGGTGCATGGCCAGCTCGATGTCTTTGAGCCGGCAGACCAGTTCCGTGGCCGTCAGGTCGGTGAGTGCCTCGGCCAGCTGGTTGAGATACATGGATGATGTGCTGTGGCCTATCGGCTCGGTCCATAGTGCCGGTGTGTATCTTGCAGCGACCAGCAGACGGCTGAGGCGGCGGCGCGCCTCGGCCATGTTGTCCAGCTGCTCGTGGTTGGATGCCAGTGCGATGATGACCTTATGCATATACCTTTTCCCCGCTCGCTTGCATGAGCTGCTTATTTGGCTGCGTTGATGCGTTTCTTTATCTTGTCCACGTAGGCGTCGATGACCGCCACAGCCGTGATGTTGACTACATCGCGCACCGTCGCTCCGAAGTCCACGAAGTGTATCGGCTTGTTGAGTCCCATCTGTATGGGGCCGATGATTTCCACATCGGCGTCGAGCATCTGCAACATCTTGTACGACGAGCGTGCCGAGGTGAGGTTGGGAAAGACCAGAGTGTTGACATCCTTGCCATGGAGTCTGGTGAACGGATACTGCTCGTCGCGCAGCTCTCGGTCGAGTGCGAACCCTATCTGCATCTCTCCGTCGATGGGCAGGTCGGGGAAGAGTTGCTGCATGTGCTCTGCCGCATGTTTCACCTTCAGTGCACCGTCGCTTGTGGAACTACCAAAGTTTGAGTGGCTTATCATCGATATGACAGGCTTCTCGTTGAAGAATCTCACGGCTGTGGCCGATAGCTTGGCAATGTCCACGAGGGTGTCGGTATCGGGGTTCTCGTTGACGAGTGTGTCGGCCACGAAGAGCGTGCCCCGAGGCGAGTTGATGATGTGCATGGCTCCGAAGTGCTGGTATTCGGGCCGTATGCCGATGACCTCCTTGACCACCTTCACCGTGTTGGAGTATTTGGTGTATAGTCCGGTGATGAAGGCGTCGGCCTCTCCCGTCTCCACCATCATCATGCCGAAGTAGTTGCGCTCAAACATCTTGTCGTTGGCTTCCTGGAAGGTATATCCCTCGCGCTGTCTCTTCTGTGTGAGTATGCGTGCATAGCGCTCTCTCCGCTCCTGCTCGGAGGGGTGTCGCAGGTTGACGATGTCGATGCCGTCGAGGCTGAGGTCGAGCTTCTTGGCCAGTTTGGCGATGACCTCGTCGTTGCCGAGCAGCACGGGCTGGCAGATGCCTTCAGCCTTGGCCTGTACGGCCGCCTTGAGCATGGTGGGGTGTATGGCCTCGGCAAAGACCACGCGCTGCGGGTGCGATGCTGCTGTGGAGTATAGCTTCTGTGTGAGTTTGGTCTCCTGTCCGAGCAGCACAGAGAGTGAGTTCTTGTACTCGTCCCAGTCGGTGATGTGTTTTCTGGCCACCCCGCTCTCCATGGCGGCGCGGGCCACGGCGGCGCTCACCTCGGTGATGAGGCGCGGGTCTACGGGCTTGGGTATGAAGTAGTCTCGGCCGAAGGTGAGGTTGTTCACCTTATAGACGTCATTGACCACGTCGGGCACGGGCTGCTTGGCCAGGTCGGCAATGGCACAGACGGCAGCCATCTTCATCTGCTCGTTGATTGCTGTTGCGTGCACGTCGAGTGCCCCGCGGAAGATGTAGGGGAAGCCGATGACATTGTTTATCTGGTTAGGATAGTCGGTGCGTCCTGTCGACATGAGCACGTCGGGTCGTGCCGCCATGGCGTCCTCGTAGGTAATCTCGGGTGTGGGATTAGCCAGTGCGAAGATGATGGGGTCTTTGGCCATAGATCGCACCATGTCCTGCGTGAGCACGTTGCCTTTCGAAAGTCCCACGAAGACGTCGGCACCGCTGACGGCCTCGGCCAGTGTGTGCACGTCGCGGCGCTCTGTGGCAAAGAATCGCTTCTGCTCGTTGAGTCCCTCACGGTCAGTGGTGATCACGCCGCGGGAGTCGAGCATCAGGATATTCTCCTTTCTGGCGCCTAAGGCCATGTAGAGCTTGGTGCACGAGATGGCAGCCGCACCGGCCCCGTTGACCACGATGCGCACCTTGCTGATGTCTTTGCCTATCACCTCGAGGGCGTTTTTCAGTCCTGCTGCCGAGATGATGGCCGTGCCGTGCTGGTCGTCGTGCATCACGGGTATGTCGAGTGTGCGCTTCAGCCGCTCCTCTATGTAGAAGCACTCCGGAGCCTTGATGTCCTCGAGGTTGATGCCGCCGAAGGTGGGGGCAATGCGCTCCACGGCCTCACAGAACTTTTCAGGGTCTTTCTCGTCGACCTCGATATCGAATACGTCGATGCCGCCATATATCTTGAAGAGCAGTCCCTTGCCCTCCATGACGGGCTTTCCGCTCATAGCCCCTATGTCGCCCAGTCCGAGCACAGCCGTGCCGTTGCTGATGACGGCCACCAGGTTGCCCTTGTCGGTATAGCGGTAAGCTGCGTCGGGATTGTCCTGTATCTCCAGGCAGGGGAAGGCCACGCCGGGCGAGTAGGCCAGCGAGAGGTCGGTCTGAGTGCGATACGACTTGGTGGGCTTCACTTCTATCTTGCCCGGCTTGCCGCTCTCGTGATAGGCCAGGGCGGCTTCTTTTGTAATCTTTGTCATAAGTATGCTATATATTTAAATAATGTACGTGACTTCCCTGCTCTTCCTCCGAGACTCCAATCGGCCAGACTCCTGAGAATTGAGCTATGTCGCTTTCGGGCTGCAAAATTACAAAAAAAAGAATGTAATCATTCGCCTTTTTAATCTTTTTAGTAACTTTGCAGCCTGAAATACATAGATATGCAAGAAATAAAGACAACCAGCATCTACAAGCAGTCCCTGCGCGAACGCATCGTGGTCACCGCGATGACGCTTTTTGCCCGTTCGGGCATCAGGGCTGTAAAGATGGACGACATAGCCCAGCAGCTGGGCATCTCCAAGCGCACGCTCTACGAGGTCTACGAGAACAAGGAGGTGCTGCTCTTCGAGGGTCTGCGCCGCTACAAGGAGCAGCAGCGGGCCGACTTCGAGCAGATGCTCTCCGGCGGTCACAGCGTCATGGACATCATCATGGCGTTCTACAGGCGCAAGGTAGAGGAGCTGCGCATGACCAGCCCGCTCTTCTTCTCCGACATCGAGCGCTATCCACGCATCGTGGAGTATCTTGAGGCCGACAAGGACCGCGTGCTCGCCAGGCTCACCTCATTTCTCGAAAGGGGAGCGGCCGAGGGCTACTTCCGCAGTGACCTCGACTTCGCCTTCGTGGCCTATCTCACCACCGTCATACCCCAGCACGTGGTCAACGCCTACCTGGAGAACTACTGTGCCGAAGACATCATGCACAACCTCATCCTCGTGACCATCAGAGGCATCTGCACACAGCGCGGCATCGACGTGCTCGACGAGTTTATGAATACCCAGCACACACCGGCCACATGAACCAGATATCGCGCACATTTGTTCTCACTGGCCTCGTGGTCATCATCCTCCTGGCCCTGCACCTGCTCCCGCCCCTGTCGATAGGCGACACCGAGCTGCGCCATGTCAACGTGCTGAGCGACATCCTGCCCGAGGTCTATCAGGAGCGCGACGGCATCGACGTGATACCCACGCCCCAGCCTCCTCCCCCACCCTCTGTCGTGGCTGAGACGACGTCGCACGGCGTCGGCACCGCCCATTCTCCGGGCGACAGCACAGCGACACCCGCCGGCGCCAGCGCTCTCCCCGCCGACACGGCTGCCGTCACGGCCCGCCGCGACGGCGTCACCCTCGTGGCCGACTACTCACAGGGTGCCGCCGGCGGCATGGCACACTTCTACCACCAGCTGCGCACCGCTGCCGGTAGCCGCCCTGTGCGCATAGCCTACTACGGCGACTCCTTCATCGAGGGCGATATCCTCACCTGCGACCTGCGAGAGCTGCTGCAGACACGATTCGGGGGCAACGGCGTGGGATGGGTCGACATGACCGACAAGCTGGGCGCCTTCCGCCAGACCGTCAGCCGCACGGCTAAGGGCATCAAGGACTATGAAGTGGTGAAGAAGCCCTTCAACCCCACCCTGCAGAGCATGGCCCAGCGCTATTTCACCGCCGACGAAGGCGCCCGCGTGCAGGTCAAGGGAAGCAAGGCTCGCAAGCACCTCATGCAGTGGCAGACCAGCACCCTGTTTTTCCGCACAGCAGGAGGGTTCGACGTGACCACCATGCTCAACGGCGACAGCGTCGTCAGCCGCCACGCCGAGGCTGCACCACACGTGCAAGGCATCACCCTGACCTGCGACACGACACGACGCCTGGCCTACACCTTCAGCGCCATCGCGCCTGCTACCTATCTCTATGGCATGGCGCTCGAGTCACGACACGGCGTCATACTCGACAACCTCAGCATGCGCGGATCGGCAGGCTTCACCATTGCGCAGATACCCCAGGCCACGCTGAACGACTTCGCCCGACTGCGTCCCTACGACCTCATCGTGCTGCACTTCGGGCTCAACGTGGCCAGCGACAAGAGCCATGCCGCCAACTATCAGAACTACATCAAGCGCATGCAGCAGGCCATCGAGCACCTCCGCACGGCATACCCCCAGGCATCCATCCTCGTGGTGAGCATGCCAGACCGCGACCAGCGCACTGCTGCCGGCATACGCACCATGAAGGGGGTCGAGGCCCTCGTGGCCTATCAGCAGATACTCGCCTCCAACTGCCAAGTGGCCTACTTCAACCTCTTCGAGGCCATGGGCGGACGGGAGAGCATGAAAGCACTCGTCGACCGAGGACTGGCCAACAAGGACTACACCCACCTGAGCTTCGGCGGCGGACGCAAGATAGCCCACTACATCTACGACGCACTCATCGCCGGCTACAACGACTACAGCCACACCACACACTGAACCCACCATGCTCGAACGAATCACACAGCAGCTCACCTATAATCCCGAGGAGCCCCTGCTCTTCTCCTCAGGACTATTCCTGTTTCTCTTCCTCGCCTTCAGCTTCGTCTACATGATGCTGCAGCACCAGCGCACGCTGCGGCTGCTCTTCGTCACCGCCTTCTCCTACTATTTCTACTACAAGTCCAGCGGCTTCTACTTCTTTCTGCTGGCCGTGGTCACACTGAGCGACTACGCCATCGCCATGGCCATCGCACGCCATCGTGCGCGACACGACGCCGACGGGGCCTCGCGCCTCTGCCCACGGCTGCTCGTGGCCCTGTCGCTCGCCATCGACCTCGGACTGCTCGGCTACTTCAAATACACCAACTTCTTCGGCGGACTGTGGGCACAGCTCATCGGCACCAACTTCCAGCCCTACGACATCTTCCTGCCCGTGGGCATCTCCTTCTTCACGTTCCAGAGCATGAGCTACGTCATCGACGTCTACCGCGGCACGCTCAAGCCCCTGTCCTCGCTGCTCGACTACGCCTTCTACGTGTCCTTCTTCCCACAGCTCGTCGCAGGACCCATCGTCAGGGCAAGCGACTTCGCACCGCAGATACGCCAGCCACTGCACGTCACCCAGCAGATGTTTGCACAGGGCGTCTACCTCATCACCATCGGACTGCTGAAGAAGGCCGTCATCAGCGACTACATCTCCCTCAACTTCGCCGACCGCATCTTCGACAATCCCTCGCTCTACAGCGGTCTGGAGAACCTGCTGGGCATCTACGCCTACACCCTGCAGATCTACTGCGACTTCTCCGGCTACAGCGACATGGCCATAGGCATCGCCCTGCTCCTGGGATTCCGCTTCCCCGTCAACTTCTGCGCGCCCTACCGCTCCGACAGCATCACCGACTTCTGGCGGCGATGGCACATCTCCCTCTCTTCCTGGATACGCGACTACATCTACATCTCCCTGGGAGGCAACCGCCGCGGGCGCGTGCGCACCTACGTCAACCTCATCGTCACCATGCTCCTGGGCGGGCTGTGGCACGGTGCCAGCCTCAACTTCGTGGCCTGGGGAGGCATGCACGGCCTAGCGCTCGCCGCCCACAAATGGCTGCGACTCCATCTCTTCCGCCACGACAAGCACTACAGCAGCCACGGGTGGCGCAAGGCTGGCGCCACACTGCTCACCTTCCACTTTGTGGCCTTCTGCTGGGTGTTCTTCCGCCACCACACCTTCGACGGCGCCATCGCCATGCTCCGACAGATAGCCACGAGCATGCACGCCGAGCTGCTGCCGCAGGTGCTCGACGGCTACCGCTACGTCTTCGCCTTCATCGCCGTGGGCTACGTCACACACTTCATCCCGCAGTCGTGGGAGAAAGCCATCGTCAGCACCGTAGCACGCGGAGGGGTGCTGGCAGGCGCCGTCATGATTGCCGCTGCCGCATGGATGGTCATACAGGTGAAGAGCTCCACCATACAGCCATTCATCTATTTCCAGTTCTGATGCAGGACGGCTTACCGCACCCTACGCCGCAGAAAAGACCTAAGTCTTTCCGAAGGCTTCATCCGTGCATAGACGCGCCACTGACGGCCGCACTCGGGACACTCGAGGTAGTGGGCGTCGTGCATGTGGGCGTAGGCCTCGAGCTCGAAGGGATTGAGCAGATAGGCTGCGTTGCGCAGGCGGCGGTTCATGGGCAAGGCCCTCAAGTAATAATATATATATAATAGGTAGAAGCAGACCCAGGAGTCGCGCGTGTCCCGGGCCTGCATAAGGTGTATCATCTCGTGGCGTTTCAGCTCGTCGTCATGGCTATTGATGTGGGCGGCCTCTTCCTTTGTGGCAGTGACGATGGTGCCAAAGAAGGTCAGTGCAGCATAGCCCTTGCCCAGCCAGAAGGCATCGGCCGCAGCAGGCATGTCGCCGATGCGGCTCGGACGGCGGGACCGCCACAGGAAGCGCAGGATGCTGAGCGGGTTGTTCATGCCGACCACGGCCTTGCAAGGTCAGTGGGGCATGCCCCCCTTCATATTCTTCATGGCTGCAGCCATCTGCGCCATCTTGGCGCGGTCTATTCCCGTGACCATACGCATCATCTTGCGCGTCTGGTCGAACTGCTTTATCAGGCGGTTCACCTCTTCTATCTTTGTACCCGAGCCCTTGGCTATACGCAGTCGCCGGCTCTGATTGAGGATGTCGGGATTGGCACGCTCCTTAGGAGTCATGGAGTTGATGATGGCCTCGATGCCCTTGAAGGCATTGTCGTCGATGTCTACATCCTTGAGAGCCTTGCCCACACCGGGTATCATGGCCGCAAGCTCCTTGATATTGCCCATCTTCTTGATTTGCTGTATCTGCGACATGAAGTCATTGAAGTCGAACTTGTTCTTCCTGATCTTCTTCTCCAGCTCCTGTGCCTGCTTCTCGTCAAACTGCATCTGGGCGCGTTCCACAAGGCTCACCACGTCGCCCATGCCCAGTATGCGGTCGGCCATGCGCTCTGGATGGAACACATCGATGGCCTCCATCTTCTCGCCCGTGCCCACAAACATGATGGGCTTGGTCACGACGGTGCGTATGGACAGTGCAGCACCGCCACGCGTATCGCCGTCGAGCTTGGTAAGCACCACACCGTCAAAGTCCAGTCGCTCGTTGAACTCCCTGGCAGTGTTCACGGCATCCTGACCCGTCATCGAGTCGACCACAAAGAGGGTGTTCTCCGGCGTGATGGCTTTCTTGAGCGACTCTATCTCCTGCATCATCTGCTCATCGATGGCCAGGCGACCGGCCGTATCGACAATCACCACGTTGTAGCCCTCCTGCTTCGCCTTGCGTATGGCGTTTTGGGCTATCGCCACCACATCCCGGTTGCCCTCCTCGGTGTAGACCTCCACACCGACGGTCTGCCCGACCACCTTCAGCTGCTCTATGGCAGCCGGACGGTAGACGTCGCAAGCCACGAGCAGCGGATTCTTGTGAAGACGGGTCTTGAGCATGTTGGCCAACTTGCCGGAGAACGTAGTCTTTCCCGAACCCTGCAGACCGGACATAAGGATGATGCTGGGGCGCTCGGCTAAGCGTAGCTCCGTGGCCTTACCGCCCATCAGCTCGGTCAGCTCGTCGTGCACTATCTTCACCATCAGCTGGCTCGGCTTGATGGCCGTGAGCACATTCATGCCCAGCGCCTTCTGCTTCACCGTGTCGGTAAACGTCTTTGCCACCTTATAGTTCACATCGGCGTCAAGAAGAGCACGACGCACGTCCTTCAGTGTTTCTGCTACATTGATCTCGGTGATCTTTCCTTCACCCTTCAGTATCTTGAACGACCGCTC
>CAJOHP010000021.1 GCA_905234355.1 uncultured Prevotella sp.
GACAGGGCCGAAGGTGGGGTCGTTCGACGCCGGCTTCGGCTCGTCCTATCTGGCCCGCATCGTGGGGCAGAAGAAGGCCCGGGAGATATGGTTCCTCTGCCGGCAGTACACCGCACAGGAGGCGCTCGAGATGGGCATGGTCAACAAGGTAGTGCCCCTACAGCAACTCGAAGACGAGTGCGTCGCCTGGGCCAAGGAGATGATGGAGCGCTCGCCCATCGCCCTGCGCATGATCAAGGCCGGACTCAACGCCGAGCTCGACGGACAGGCCGGCATACAGCAGCTCGCCGGCGACGCCACCATGCTCTACTACTTCCTCGACGAGGCACAGGAGGGCGGACACGCCTTCCTCGAGAAGCGCAGGCCCGACTTCGGACGGTTCCCGCAGGTGCCATAAAAAAAAAAAAACGAACACCCATGACCATCACCATCACCGAACGTGTGTTTCACTTCAGGCAGCCGGCAGGCACGAGCCGCGGCATCTACACCGAGCGGCGCTCGTGGCTCGTAGAAGTGACCGACGGCCGGCGCCACGGCCTGGGCGAGTGCGCCCCCCTGCCCGACCTGAGCTGCGACGCCCTGCCCCCACACATATATAAAGAGGTGCTGCGACGCTTCTGCGACGAGGTGGAGCAGACCGGACAGCTGCCCCTCGACCGCCTGCGCGACTACCCCTCCATGCTCTTCGGCCTGGAGACGGCACTGCTGAGCGCCGCCCATGCCACGCCCTGCGACTCGCCTGCCGGCCATCCCGCGCCCGGCGCCGTGCTGCCCCGCCTCTTCGACACACCCTTCAGCCGGGGCGAGGAGGGCATACCCATCAACGGACTGGTGTGGATGGGCCGCCACGACGAGATGCTCCGCCGCATGGAGGAGAAGCTGCAGCAGGGCTACCGCTGCGTCAAGCTGAAGGTGGGCGCCATCAGCTTCGACGAAGAGCTCGACCTGGTGCGCCGCATACGCGAGCGCTTCAGCCACCGCGAGGTGGAGCTGCGCCTCGACGCCAACGGCGGCTTCAGCCCCGACGAGGCGCTCTACCGGCTGGAGCTGCTCTCGCAGTACGCCATACACAGCATAGAGCAGCCCATCAGGCAGAAGCAGTGGGGCCTGATGGCCGAGCTGTGCCGCGACGCTCCCCTGCCCATAGCCCTCGACGAAGAGCTCATCGGCCTGAACGACCCCGAGCAGAAACGGCAGATGCTGCGCATCGTCAAGCCAGCCTACATCGTGCTGAAGCCCTCGCTGCACGGCGGCATCGAGGGCTGCCGCGAGTGGATAAGCATAGCGCGCGACGAGGGCATAGGCTCCTGGATCACCTCGGCACTGGAGAGCAACGTGGGCCTCAACGCCATCGCCCAGCTGTGCAGCGCCGTCTACGGGCCCCACATCACCATGCCGCAGGGACTGGGCACTGGTCAGCTCTTCACCGACAACATCGCCCTGCCGCTCGCCATACGCCAACAGCAGCTGTGGGCTACAGACGCCGCCCTCACTGATTTCGTCTGACGGTCTTGCCGTCGCATGCCATCTCTTCAGCCCCCTCCAGCTGCCTGCTTATCTCACCTGCTTCCAGGAAATGCACCTTCAGGGCCGACGAGTTGGGATAGCGGTTGAAGAACACATTGTTGCTCATGTATAGCTGTATGGATGCTATCTGGCTGTTGGCCGACACATTATTATAATAATAGAGGATGCTTCTGAGCACACGCGGCAGCACCTTGATGCCGGTCCTGCCGTCGCGGAAGCGGACGACGGCTATCACGTGATAACGGCTGCGCTTGTCCTGCAGCTGCTCTCGCTGCGCCTCGGTGCTCTTGTGCGACACGGTGAGGCGACGGCCGTACTTGCGGTTGATCTCGTTCATCATGCGGAGAAACAGCGGCCCGTGGGCCGAGGCATCTTCCAGCTGATGATAGCCGATGTAGTAGTGTATCATCTCGTGGATGATGGTGTCCTCCAGCTCCTGTTCCGGCAAGTCGAGGCGGGTATTGATGCGCAGACGGAAGTCGTATCGTACAGTCTTGCCAAAGGGGCCTCGCCGCTTCTTGTAGACGCACTGCCCCAAGAAAGTCTTGGCATCACTCAAGACCACAGGTATCTTGGGGAGTTTGCCGCCAAACATCTGGCGGTTGAACTCCTCAAACTTCTGCTCTATGTATGCAACGGTAGCTTTCATATTAGTCTCTCTGCATCTTGTCTCACGCACATAAAAAAAAACGATGCAAAGGTACTCATTTCTTTCCGACCAGCCAAGGATTTTCTTGGGCAAGTGCTGACTTGGAGAGTAAGAAGGAGGGGGGATTATACGACAACATTTCGCCCCCTTTTTGGGTAAAAACACAAAACCAAAAGGCCGGAGCAACGCTTCACAGCGCGCTCCGGCCATCTCCATGGAAGTCTTCTTACTAACTTTACTTGAATACGTTCTGTCTCATCAGCTGCTGCATGTCGGCAGGCATCTGCTTCGCCTTGCAGCAGTCCACGATGTAGCGCACAAGCTTCTGGGGCATGGACACCTGCTTCTTCCAGATGTCGTGGCGGGTCTTCCAGCGTCCGGTGAAGGTGGTTTTGTCGGTAAGTACCAGGTCGCCGGGCTTAGTGGTGCGCCCCATCTCGGTGTAGACGCCATTCCTGAACGTGTAGGTGCCATACTCGTGGGGCAGCACGCTGCACTTGCCGTCCTTGCCCATCACCAGCTCGGCACAAGCATACTCGCCGTCAGGACCGTAGTACTTGAACTGGCTATAGCCACGCTCCTTCCCGCACACAATCTTTTTCTCGCCCTCAAACTGCATCGACTCCATGAGCCATGCACCATGCAGCTCGCTGTCGGCCACTCTTGCCGTCTGGGCATTCACCTGCAGTGCACTCATCAGAGCCACTGCCATTGCAATCATTACTCTCTTCATACGTCTTTCGTTTTTTGGGGGTTACACTTAGTGACGATTTGTCGGTGCAAAAGTACTGCATTTACCCTCTGTCGCCAAGCTTTTCGGTTTGCATTGCGTTTGCAACGTGTTTGCAAATGGTTGGCATCAGGCATTGATGGAGAGGATGAACTCGTCCCAGTCGCGTGCACCGCCTTTCTGCCCGAACACCTTTTTGTAGAGGCGGCTGCGCACAGTGCTGATGGTGCTCACGTCGCGAGCCAGCACTTGCGCCATGTCCTTCGGACTGATGCGGAGCTTGATGAGCAGGCACACCTCATACTCCAGTTCCGACATCGTGTGCAGATTGTACAGCTGGCGGCAGAAACCCGGATACACCTTGTTTATCTGTTGCTCCATCAGTTGCCACTCCTCCTGAGTGAGCATCTGCCCGGAAGCCAGCCGACGCTGCAGCGTGTGGTAGTCGGCGGAGGCAAAGAACTCGTCTTCCATCGACTCGATGGCACGGCGCACAGCAATGGGCCGGTCGTGGTGGTCTGCCTTGATCTGCTGCAGTTGTCGCTGCAGCCGGCTCGACAGCTCACGCTTGGCGAGATACATCCGCACAATAATGCCGACAGCCCCCAGTGCCACGGCAAGCAGCGACAAGAGCCAACAGATGTAGTCGGCCTGCCGACGCTCGGTGGTCGAGAGCACATAAGCATGAAACACGTCGCCGTCGTCTCTCCGCCCATTGGCAACAATGCGGCATATCTCTGCCCCCCAATCCTCGCTGATGGCCCTTTCCCGATGCCACGTATAAAGATGACCGTAGCGCTGGACAATGATGGTCGTGTCGTCCTTTACCGTGAGCGGCCTGGGCTCGCCATCCTCCAAATAGATGTATTCGCCGTGCCCCTTGTCCACCAGCGTCACCGGCAGCACCGACTTCGGATAGACGGTCAGCGCCGAAGCCGACTGCGTGTAGACACACTCGTAGAGCACAGTGTCGCCCTGAAAGACATGCAGCAACGTGGACTGGCCAGGCGCGTAGCGCTCAGTCCGGTCATAGACATAGTCTATCTGCATGAGCCGCCACGCACCCTGCAGGCTGAAAGAGGAAGGGCCGTCGTCAGAAGAAGAACAGCCACAAAGCAGTGCCGTCGTCGCTACAATGAAAAGAAGGAATGGTCTCATCGTCACTTTTTTTCGTGCAAAGTTACCATATATCCGGCAAAACGCGACAAAAAGGAGTTTGCAAATCGTTTGCAACCCGATTTTCAAAGCACAAAGAGACAAAAAGACATCCCAGGCATGCCTATTCCCTTCCTGTCATCCACATCATGGTGCTCCGATAGCGCTGCTTAGGCGTATTGGGCCTGTCCTTATACTCCTGCTCAAGCAGGCCGCACTCCATCAACGGCGTCAGCAACCTCCGGCGGAAACTGGTGCGGCTGCCATAGCCCGTCGCCTCCATCATCTCAAGCATACCCTGGAATGTGCGGCAAAACGACAGCAGCCGCCGGGCATTCTCCTCCTCCCCTTTGGGCAGCCCTGGGCAGAGACGCCGCAACTCATCCGTGCCCACGGCCCATGAAGAAGGCGAAAGCGAGGGCGCCGTGCGACGGGGACCATAATGATCCACGAAAGGCTCCGATGCGATCATGCCTTCGAACTCAGACTGAGGATAATAAGTATCATGCGGCCTGTCGATAGTGACCTTGAACTGATTGCCCTCATCATTCTCAAAGCCGATGTTGCCCTGCTCCTCCCTCACGGCACGCATGATGCCCGTGCCAAGCCCCCGGTAGTCCATCGTCCGTGCACAGAAAGAAGCAATCAGACTGTTACGCTGCCTGGTCATGCCATAGCGTATGCTCTCTACGCTCACCCCACGGGGCAGGCCGCCAGGACTGACAATCTCCACCCGATCATCGAAAATCATAATCCGGATAGGAGCCTGCAACAGGTAGTCGCGATGCACGAGCGCATTCTGAAGCACCTCACGCAATGCCACTTCCGAAATCTCCAACTTGCCAACAGAGTTGAACGACTGACCAGCCTGCAAGCTGTGCAGATTGGACTTGAGAAAAGCCATGCCCTCATTAAACATGCGAGGTATCGTGCCAATGATATCCTTGCTGTCACGATAATCCAGCCCACTCATCTGGTTGCCATAGAACGACACCGCCTTGATGATGAACGCCGGCTCAAACATCTCCGGATGCTTGCCGAAAAACAACAGCCCGGCCAGCGTAGCCTGTCCGCCAGCCGTCAGGATCTGCAGGTTCTTCAGCAGCTGCTCAAGCGACAGTCCGAACTCCTCAGCCCGCTTGCCATAGTATTTCTCCACATACTCATTGAGCAGAAAAGTATCTATATCGTAGATAGAGGTGCCCCTCACGCCTTTCTCCTCAGGACGGAAACTGCCCGACTCTTGAAACAGAGCCAAGATCTCACCATTCTCGGTAATGCGCCGCTTGTCGCTGCTCTGCTTCACCCAGATATTGCCCCCTTTGTCTTTATATGGCTTATTGATGCCTTCCGGCACATGCACGGCGAGCACTATCCTACCCTCCACCTCCACCGACTCGGTTTCCAAGTAGATAGTAGGAGACACCCACTCGTTGGCCACCTGACCCACGAGAGTACTTGCCTGCTGAGCTTGCTGGTAGCTCAACCCAGCCACCTCGCCTGTCTTGTCCTCCACACCTATCAGCAGGGTGCCCCCCTTGCTGTTGGCAAAGGCTACCAGCTCGGGGGCTATCTTGGCGGGGTTCTCAAGCCTGAGCTTGAACTGCACCTTGCTATTTTCACCCAGTCGGCATAGTTCTTTTATTGTTTTCGCAGTCATACCTATAGCGTTTACTTAACCATTTCGCCCACAAAGATACAAAATTTTACCCAAATTTGGTTAAGTTCAAGCAGAAATATTAATACACATAACACTATTTAACAGACAAATTGTGGTTTTTCTCGAAAACACCCCTAATCTTAACCAATTACGGTCAAGTTTAGTTCTCTTACAAGAATATCTTAACCGCAACAAGTCACATCAAACCATCGCCCACCCAGACGCCGCCAACCGCAAGCCGGAAAATCGACCGTAGGCTAAAAAACATCAAAAACGCTTTGCCGTTTAAGGGATAATTACTAATTTTGCAACCTAGTTATATAGCCAACGTGTGCTATACAGCCCTGCTGAAATACTAAAACAAACGCCCTCAAGCCCATCTGAAGACATGAAACTATCAAAGACACTGGTGGCTATTGCTGTCCTGCTGACGGCAATGCCCTGCAGCGGAAGAACAGCCTCAACTCATCCCGACAGTTGCGGCCACCACCCGACAGCCAGCCCCACCCGCCCCGCAGTCGCCGAGCAGCTATGGCAGTCGTTTCTCATGCCCCCCGACAGCATCCGCGTGGGATGCTACTACTATTGGGTGAATGAACAAGTAGACCCCGAAGGTGTAAGAAAAGATCTGGAGTGGATGAAGCAAAACGGCATCACACTGGCCTTTCTGGCCACCGACATCCGCAACAGCCTCAGCGGCGACGACCAGAAGAACAGGCAGACCTTCGGCAAGAACAAGTTTCAGAGCCGCCTGTGGTGGAAAAACCTGCGCACCGCCCTGCGCACCGCCAGTGAGCTGGGCATAGAGATGGGCCTGTTCAACTGTCCCGGATGGAGCCAGTCGGGCGGGCCGTGGGTGCAACCCCATGAAGCCATGCGCAACTGGACTCCGGAAGGCGTCGAGGTCTGCAAGACAAAAGAGGGCACCGACGTGGTGTGCAGCCCCTGCTCACCCGAAGCCGAAGGACTGGAGGTCGACAAGCTCTCAAAAACCCACGTGCAGAAACACTTCGAGGCTTTCATCGGCAAAATCCTACGCCGCATACCAGCCAAGGACCGAAGAACACTGACCACCGTGGTCGTCGACAGCTGGGAACGGGGCAAGCAAAACTACACCGACTCCATCTTCGAGAAATTCCAGCAACGATACGGTTACCCGCTCGACTACCACGACGACGCATGCAAAAAAGACCTCGACCGTCTGATAGCCGACCTCGTGGCCTCAGAGTATATGGGCGGGCTGACGGAGAAAGCCCACGAATACGGACTACGCACGTGGTGTGAGCCTTATGCCCACAGCCCCTTCCCTGCCAACAGCATCAGCTATGGCAGTGCCGCCGACGAGGTGGCCGCCGAATTTTGGGTGGACGACTCCAAATTCCGGAAAAAAGAAGTCGACGCCGCCCTTGGCGCAGCCCGGCGTAGCGGCAAAAACCGCGTGTGGGCAGAGAGCTTCACCGACGGATGGCCCAAGCTGGCACAAGACGACTGGACATTCGAAAAGCTGCGGCCCATAGCAGACCGCTACTTCCATGCGGGCATCAATGCCACCATCCTCCACGTCGTCGTCTCGCAGCCTGGCGACGACAGAAAGCCTGCTGTGCGCCCCTGGTTCGGTACCTACTTCGACCGCCGCAGCAAGCATGCGGCCGAACTGAAACCACTGGTAAACTATCTGCGCCGATGCAACTTCATGCTACAGCTGGGCAAGCCTGTCCCCGACACCACTGACCAACGCGTGATGGCCGACGGCACCCACATCCGGTTTACCGACAAGTCACAGTTTGAAATAACCTTCCCCGACGGCACACGAGAGCTGTGGGACCCTCTGACCAAGAAAACACAAAACGAGACCGCAGACCGTCACAACGGGAAAGAACAGGGCATGTAGAGCGGCGCGCCGGCCATCATAGCAGCAGACATCTGCCCCGTGTAGCGGAACGTTGCAAGAGCTTCGCAAAATGTTGCAAAACACAACAATGAAATACAAAACCGCCGTGTTTCTCACAAAAAACAGCTACTTTTGCTTCTTGATTATGAAAAAGACCACAACACTGATTGTTGCGCTTCTCAGCGCAATGGTAGCGGCTGCCAAGGTGCAGCTGCCACAACTCTTCCAAAACGGCATGGTGATGCAGCGCGGTAAACCCATACCTGTATGGGGTACGGCCGACGCAGGCGAACAGGTAGCAGTGACATTTAAAAAGAAGGTGTACCGTACCACCGCCGATGCTCAAGGTCGCTGGCAGGTCATGCTGCCCGAGCAGAAAGCGGGCGGCCCTTATTCCTTAAGCATAGAGGACGGACAGCACTCGACACTCACCGTCGACGACGTGCTCATAGGCGACGTATGGCTCTGCTCCGGGCAGTCGAACATCGACGTGACTGTGGAGCGTGTCTACCCACAATACGGAAAAATCGTCGACGACTACCAGAACGCACAGATACGCATGTTCAGGGTGCAGACCGACTACGACACCCACGGGCCTAAGCGCGACGTAAAGCCCAGCCCCATCAACTGGAAACCCGTCACGAAAGACAACGCCTGGCTCTTCTCTGCCGTAGGCTACTTCCTGGGACGAGAGATGTACGAGAAGACCGGTGTGCCACAGGGCATCATCGTCAACTCCCTGGGCGGCACGCCCATACAGGCCTGGCTTCCTGCCGACACACTGCGGCTGCACTTCCCCGACCTGTGGCAGCGCACCCAGTTCTACCAAGACGACCAGATGGTGAAAGCCATGCAGCAAGCCAACGGACAGGCACAGCGCCGCTGGCAGCAGCTCCTCACCGAGAGCGACCCCGGACTGGCCGAAGGATGGGCCTCCGCCGACTACGACGACAGTCAGTGGGAGCAGAAGCAGGTGTTTGCCACCCAGCCCAACGGCCGTCCGAAGAGCGTAGACCTCACCACCGGACGGCTCAACGGCTCGCTGTGGGCACGCCAGCAAGTAGAAATCGATGCCGCCCATGCCGGGCAACCCTGCCGCCTGCTCGTGGGCACGCTCTACGATGCCGACGAAACCTACGTAAACGGAAAAAAGGTGGGACAGACAGGCTATCAGTACCCGCCGCGACGCTACCACATACCAGGCGGAGTGCTCCGCACTGGGCGCAACACGCTCACCGTGCGCTTCATCACCAAGGGCGGTGCGCCACACTTCATCCCCGAGAAACCCTATAAGCTCATCTTCGACGACGGCACCGAGGTGGCACTCAGCACACAATGGCGCATACGCGCCGGCGCACAGCTGCCCCCCAGCCCCGGCATCGACGCAGGCGGACAGAACCTGCCCACCGTATTATATAATGCCATGCTCCATCCCCTGGCTCCCTATGCCCTCTCCGGCGTGGTGTGGTATCAGGGTGAGAGCAACACCGGCGGCGATGCACGCCACTACCAGACGTGGCTCACACAGCTCATAGGCAGCTGGCGGCAACTGTTCCAGCAGCCGCAGCTACCTTTCGTGGTGGCACAGCTGGCCAACTTCATGGAGCCTACCGACCAGCCGCAGCATACGGGGTGGTGCACCGTGCGCGAGGCACAGCGACAGGCCGCCCTACAGATGCCAAA
This sequence comes from uncultured Prevotella sp., assembly GCA_905234355.1. Lineage (GTDB taxonomy): Bacteria > Bacteroidota > Bacteroidia > Bacteroidales > Bacteroidaceae > Prevotella. The sequence continues at coordinate 9,296 of CAJOHP010000021.1, forward strand.
CACAGCACTGGCAGTGAACATTGACCTGGGCGAAGCCGTCGACATCCACCCCCTGCGCAAGCGCGAGGTGGCACAGCGCATAGCCTGCTGCTTCGATCATCTGCTCTGGCATCCCAAGACGTTGCTCTCGCCACAGGTAGTGAAGACCGAGACAAGAGGTTCCGAGGTATTGCTCACGCTCGACCAGCCACTGCTCGCCGACGGACAGCTCTACGAGTTTGAGGTGGCAGGTGCCGACGGCCGATACGTCAATGCCACAGCCACTGGCAGCGGCAGCACCATCACCCTGCAGTCGGCAGTAGCCCAGCCCTGCTTTGTGCGCTACGCATGGAAGAACAACCCCGCCCGGGCCAACGTCTACGGAAAGAGCAACCTGCCCATGTCGCCCTGCCAACTGACACTATAGCTGGGGGGCTATTACCCAAGTTTCTTTATTTTCCCGCCTCCACGCTACGGATGCAGCTGAGGGCATTGAGTGTGCGGGGATAACCTATGAATGGAAGGTTGGATGAGATGACGGCAATGAGCATGTCCTTGTCGTTGCCCACATGATAGTTGCCTGCGATGTGTCCCTTCAGCTGCGGCTCGCATCCCCCCTGCGCAGCGAGGAAGCAGAACGTGATGAGCTCACGCATCCTCAGGTCCAGCCCTGTCCGGGTGTAGTAGTCGCCGAAGCAGTTGTCGGCCAGCCAGTGGTTGATGTGGCGGCTGTCCTCGGGGCCCGACTTCCAGAAGTCGCGCATCGATTCGCCGAAACACCCCACCTGCGCCTCGGTGCCGGCCACTCGGCGCGACTCCATCGTGGTGGTCTGCTGCGAGGCCAACGGCAGGGCGATGCCTCGGGCAGCAAAGATCTCATTGGTTGCCGTCAGGAACGGCCGGACGCGCCCCATGCCCAAATAGGCCGTGGCCTGATAGACCACCTCCTTCACCTCGACCGGCGCCACGCCCTTGTCCAGAGCGTCGGGCAGCAGCTCGCGATAGGCGTCGATGCCCTGGCAGCCTAAGAGCGTGGCCAGATAGCCGATGTAGCGTGTGCGGTCATCCAGGCGCGTCTTCACCTGCTCCACCACCTCACCGAAGGCAAAGGCATCGAAACGCTGCAGGTATTCGGGGTCGGTCTGCCCGAGCAGCGTGGTGCTGGCAGGCAGCTTTTCATATTCAGCATCAGCGACAGGCTCCAGCCACTCGTTAGAGGCCCCTTCCTCCACCTTTGTCATATAGGTCAGGTGCTGCATCCACGAGTCTTTGGCTGCTCCGTGCCAGTGCTTTGCCTCGGCCGGGATGGCCACGACAACGCCCGGGTGCAGCGCCACAGGCTCCTTGCCCTCCTCCACATACCAGCCGTGACCGGCCACGCAGACGAGCACCTGCACCGACTTGTGGTGGATGTGCCAGTTGTTGCGGCATCGCGGCTCGAAGGTGACGTTCACCAGACCGTTCTCGCCACCGAGCGGAGCCAGATAGCTGTTGCCGATGAAATACTTGGCGTAGGCGCTGTTCAGAGCGCCTTTCGGCCATACGTTGAAATCCACATTCTCTTTCATAGTTGATTGTGCATTGATGTGAGCCACTGCCATGAGCAGTGCCACGATGATTGTAATTACTCTCATTGTCTTGTTGTTTTCACAGGTGCAAAGGTACGAAGAAATCCGCAAACCTGTATAACCAGATTTACGGATTCTTCTATACATTTTACGGATGCAGCCCATTCCGTTCTCCCGTCTAAGCCTCAGCAGCCAGCGGGAGTGTCAAGACAAAGCGAGCCCCCGGTGCATACGCCGTGTCGATGACGACGTCGCCTCCCAGCCTTCTGGCCAGTGAGCGTGCCACAGTGAGTCCGATGCCTGTGCCGTCGTAGTAGTCGTTGAGCTGCACGAACTCGTCGAAGATGTGGTCGGCCTCTTCGGGTGGCACGCCGATGCCGGTGTCTTCCACAGCGAAGACGGCCATGCCGTCGGCCGTGGCCAGTGCGAGCCTCACGGTCTGCTTCTCATCAGTGATTACCTCGCCGGTGGCCTCGGCCGGCCGTGTGAACTTCCTTGCATTGTCGAGCAACAGGGTGAGGGCGCGCGTGGCGCTGGCCTGATGGGTCACGAGCATGAGTGTCTCCGCTTCGGGTGTGAGCGTCATGTCGAAGGTCACATGGGGTGCCGCCGTCACGCCGCTCTGGTCGGCCGCCTCGGCTGCTATCTGCACGGCAGGCACCGTGTCGGTGCGCTCGATGCCAGCCTGACTGCCAGCATCGCTCAGCTCGAGCATCTTGCCCACCAGACCGGTGATGCGGTTGGTGTTCTCGGTAATCTGACGGTTGATGTCGTCACGCGTGGCATCGTCGAGCTCCATGCCCGGCGTAGTGATGATCTGGGTGAAGCCCGAGAGGATGTTGAGCGGTGTGCGTATCTCGTGCGAAATCTGCTGTATGAAGTTGGTCTTCATCTTCGACGACTCCTCGGCTCTTTCGTTGGCCACCTTGAGCTGTGCATTGCTCTGGGCCAACTGGTTGTAAGCCGCTTGCAGCCTGTTGGCCGCCCTGCGTCTCACCGCCATGTAGACGGTGAAGAAGACCACGAAGAGTATGAAGATGACGATAGAGGTAAAGAAGCGCTGCCTGCTGATGTCGGCCTGCTGCTGTGCTATCTGCGTCTCTTTCTTCTGAGTGTCGTAGATAGTGGCGAGCTCGGCCGCGTCGTCGTGTTTCTGCCAGATGATGGCAGAGTCGAGCGCATTGCAGAGCTTGGCGCCCACGGCGAGTGCAGAGTCGGTGCGTTGAGCCATGAAGTTGGCTCGGTATTTTGGCAACATATATATCTGTATGTTGTCGAGTGTCATGCGCACGTTGTGCAGCTGCATCTGCGCATCGAGCACGGCGAGATTGTCGGCTGCCTCGTCCCATCGTCCGGCCCTGACGAGATAGCTTACGGCCTCGATGCGCCCGTCGTCGGTCTTGGCATATCGGGTGCTGCGTGCCTCGTCGTAGGCTTTGGCTGCCTCCTTGTCCTGTCCGAGTCCCACGAGTGCGGTAGCCCTGTAGAGATTGAGGCGCGCCCACTGCTTGTCGAGAAACATGCTGTCGGCCTGCGGCTGCATGCGGTAGCGGTCGAGCAGCGTCTCGAAATGCTGGGTCCAGCCGAGTGCCTCCTGGTAGTAGCCGGAGAGCAAGTAGTTGTCGGTGGTGGTGATCAGGCCGATGATAGCGCAGGTGAAGTTGGTCAGGCTGCTGTCGCGCTCTATGATTTGCAGGTATTTGCCGTATGCCCGCTCATAGTTGACCGCCGCATCCTTGGCCTGTCCGAGTTTCAGCTGGCACGTGGCCACGGCGTTCTGCAGTCCTGCATACTCGGTGTTCATGTCGTATTGGTGCTCCTCCATGACCGCCAGCGCCGGCACGGTGAGGCGCATGGTGGCCTCGTAGTCCAGTCCGAGCAGCAGCTGGCTGGCCAGCCGGTTGGCCGACATGGCATAGTATCGCAGGTCGTCGTCGTCGGCCACCTCCAGTTCCACGGCTTTCTTCCATTCCCTCTCGGCCTGCCTCCGGTGGTTCATGCGTGAGTAGGCATAGCCTCGCCAGTAGTAGGCTTTCATCTTCGACATAGTGCCTTCTGCCTCATGCTCGTCGGCAATGCTGATGAGCTTCTGGTAGTCGCGTGCCTTGTATGCGGCCGTGACGAGGCTGTCGGCCTGACTGGCCTCTCGTTTTTGCTTTGTCGTTTTCACGCAGGCCGTGAGCGACAGGATGGCGCCTGCTATCAGTATCAGCAGTCCTGTGTGCCTGGCAGCACCCGTGTCCATCATCGTTTTCATGTCACTTCAGTTTTTGTTTTGTGTAATTAATACCACCTGACGGCGTTGCTGTAGCTGCTGCGCTTGTCATACTTGAGTGCGTCGGTCAGTGTGGCGGCGTTGCAGCGGAAGGAAAAATTGTAGCTGGTGTAGGGTGCGAGCACCACCGAGCACGCCATGTTGAAGCAGTGCAGGTCGCGCGAGAGCGATGCGGTGGTCATGGAGATTTTCTTGTTCTCGAAGTCGTAGCCCGAGGAGAAGGTGATGTTCCAACCATCGGAGAGGCGTATGTTGCCACTCATATTGAGGTTCTGCGTGAACTTATACGGATATCGCATGGTGTCGTAATTGAACTTCTTCTGGTCGGTGTTTTCTCTCATGGTGATGCCATAGCCGAAGCTGAGCGACCAGGGCAGCGAGAAGGTCATGTATCCGTCTTCGTCGGTCTCGGCTGTCCCTGCGTTGTCTTTCCTGGCTCCATGCTTTCCGGCCTCGAGGTCGGTATCGAGGTTGGTCTCGGTGCCTGTGTCGTATTCGTCGTCTTCCTGGTCAGCGTTGCGTTTCTTGTTGTTTTTTTTGTCCACCTTTTCTCCGCGTATCCACTTAAAGAAGTTGGCCACCTTGGTATTGTCGATGGTGTATGAGAGGTTTTGCGACATGCCCTGGAATCGTCCTATCTTGCCTTTCTGCCAGTAGGTGGTGTGCTCGCTGAGGCGCACCGGCCCGCCCACGCTGTCGGCCTCGTAGACGTAGCTGGCGAAGGTGGCATTGAGGTTGAAGGTGTAGCTCTTGGTGATTTTCAGTCTCAGTCGTGTGCGCAGGTCGCTCCACGGGCGTATGTCGGTGGCCATGTTGTAGTCCATGGATGCGCCGAACTCGTCGATGAGGCTTATCTTCTTGAATCCAGTGGTGTCTTCGTCGCTGCGCAGCTTCATCTCGACGTTGTTTCCTATGTCGAAGGATATGCGTCCGGTCTTTCCTCTTCCCGGCACGCCGTAGAGGCCGTTGCTGAAGGGCGAGTACTCCACGAGCGACACGTTGCCGTCGGCATCGGTCTTCTGGTAGGTCTCGTAGTAGCCGTAGCGTGAAGCGCTGAAGTCGGGGGCATAGGTGAAGCTGAGCTGGGGCGTGAGCACGTGGCGTATAGCGTCGACCTTGTCGCCGAAGAGCTTGCGCGAGGGGATGTAGAATCCGTAGAGCTTGGTCGAGGCGGTAAGCGAGAGGTTCCAGTTGTAGACGTTGTAGAATCCGTAGGTGGTGTCGTTGACCACGGTCTGCCGCCCGGCATCCCACGACTGCATCACCTTGTTGCTGTATGTGCGGTCGGTGAGGGTGAAATTGGGATTGAGGTTGAGGTAGTTGAAGAGCGTGAAGTTGGCGTTGATGGGTATGTTGTGCTGCATGCCGTTGCGCCAGTCGCGCAGGATGTTTGTCTTCAGTATCTCGTTTTCCTTGGCGTGGAGGGAGTTGCTGAAGCTACCGGTGTAGGCCACCGATATTTTCTCGTACCACCGCTCCTTGCCTGCCATCTTCTTGCGCTTCAGGGGGTAGAAGCGGGAGACATTGATATTGAGGTCGGGAAACTTCACCGAGATGCTCGAGTCGCGCATGTTCTGGTCGAGGTTCATCGTGGTAGACACCGACATGCCTATGCTGGAGAACGACGTGCTGTAGCTGACCGACGACGTTCGCGTGGACTGCGTCATCGTCTGTGGGTTATACATCGACGAGAGGTTGTTCTTCTCGTAGCTCGACGTGGCGAAGTTGACACTAGCCGAGAGCGTACTGTAGGGATTGGCCTTGGCGTCCTGACGGTGGCTCCACTGTATCTTGAAGCTGGTCTGCTTGCTGTAGTCGGGCATGTTTTTCTCGCCGTTGATGGTGTTCTGGTAGCTGCCGTAGACGGAGCCGCTGTAGCGGTAGCGCTTGCGGTAGTTGGAGGCGCCGCTGAGTCCCCATGAGCCTTTGGTGTATATCTCTCCGATGAGCTTCAGGTCCATGTGGTCGCCCAATGCGAAGTAGTAGCCTCCGTCGCGCAGATAGAATCCCCGCTCGGTCTCGTCGCCGTAGGTGGGCATGATAAATCCGCTGGAGTAGCTCTTGGTGAAGGGGAAGAAGCCGTAGGGTATGGCCAGCGGCAGGGGCACGTCGCACACGACCATGTAGGCCGGTCCGAAGACGACGTCCTTGCCAGGCCGCACCTTGGCGCGAGAGAGGGCGAGATAGAAGTCGGGATGGGGGTCGTCGCAGGTGGTGTACTTGCCATGCTGCAGGTAGAGCTCGCCGTTGGCTCCGCGCTTCGACAGCTCAGAGGTGAGGAATCCGTCTTCCTGCTCGGTGTAGACCTGCTGTATGAGACCCTTCTTCGTTTTGAAGTTGAACGCCATGGTGTCGCTCTCGTAGGTGTCGCTGCCCATCTTGAAGACTGGCGTGCCGGTGAGCTCGCCCGCGGCGGTGGTGTCGCGCGCGCCGGTAGCATGGACGAGCGAGGAGTCGAGACACATATAGATTTTTTCGCTCTTGAGGTCCATGTTCTGATACTTCACGTGGGCCTTGCCAAAAAGGTGGGCCATGCCCGTGGCTGCTTCATAGATGAGGGAGTCGTCGGCCGAGAAGTCCACGGGCGAGTCTATGCCGTTTTTCTTCTGCCTATTGAGCGAGTCCAGGCGCAGCGAGTCGTCGATGGCTTTATTGTGCTTCCATATAGCCAGCTCCAGAGAGTCCATGGCGGCGGTGTCGGGCAGGGCGTCATGGGGGGCAGCGAGTGTGCTGTCGACCTTGGCCATGAGGTCATTGCCAGCCATGGCCGCACTGTCGGCCGGTATGTCGAGACGCTCGCGCAGGGCTTGCAGGGCAGCGCTGTCGGCATGGAGCAGCAGCGAGTCGGCCGGCCCGACGAAGAGGCTGTCGGCAAGCGCCGTGCTCTTCCCGATGGCGGCGGCCGTCATGGCAGCCTGTGCACGGGCGTGCTGCATGGCAGATGCGTCTTGTCCGCTGCGGCGCTGGCCGGCCCGGCTGGATGCCGACACGCCTGTCACACGTTCTCCCTGCCGAGTGGTCTTGAAGAGCGAAAACGGTGCACAGGCCCACATCAGCATGTGGACCGCCAACAGCAAAAGAATGCCTGTCTTCTGTTTCACGCCTGCAAAATTACAACTAAATTACCGAATATCGTTGCGTTTCCGATAATTTAACGTTAAGTAACCGTTAAAGGTGGGTTCTATTAATTAGCTTTGACAGATTTCTGAGCTGTTTTGGTTCCCATTTTGTAAGTGGAAGAAGGAGTGTAGCGGGCTACACGACTGATGAGACTTACAAAATGGAGGCAAAAGAGCCAGATGGCAAAAGGTTAATATCCCATCTATGTCAACACAAACCGTGGGAATTAATAGAACCCACCTAAAACTTGTTGCGGCGCGGGCGGCTTACTGCGGCTGTTTTGTCCGAGTTTCTTCCGAAGTAGTATTGCCCTCGTTTGCGGGTGATGTCGCCGTAGTTGATGGCGTGGCGTGGGCAGTGGTGATAGCAGGCCAGACAGGCTGTGCACGAGCCGTCGTGGTGCCACTCGGGCAGCTCGCGACCGAAGTCGATGTTGGCCGTGGGGCACACCTGCGCGCAGCGTCGGCAGTGGATGCACTGTCCGGCATCGACGACAAAGCGCCTGTCGCTCACCATGTGTCTGTTGAAGAAGGCGCCCACGACGTGGGTGAGCAGCCACGGCGCGGGTCCCTCCACGAGGTGCTCCATGACCGTCTGCCTGTCAGCAACCGTCGTGATGAAGCGACTGAGGTCGGCTGCCGCCTGAAGGGTCTTCTGCCGCTCGCGTTCGGGCGGGTCGGTGTGCATGAAGGGCAGGCACACGTAGCTCTCGGGCATGACGAGCGCAAAGGCGGCATGGAGCGGCAACTGCTGGCTGTGCCACAGTTGGCGGCAAAACATGTCGATGGCCTTGCCTGTGCTGTCGCCACAGGTGCACAGGGCGTAGCAGTAGTGTGGCGACGCCGCGTCCGACGCCCACGCTATCTGTGCCTTGCTCAGGAAGCGCCTCACGATGCCGGGCGGCTGCCAGCCATGAATGGGGAAACAGAAGCCGAGGCGCTCGCCCGCTGTCAGGGCGAAAGACAGATGGCCGTGTTGCAGCGCTTCAGCCATGCTCACAAGCTGTTCGCCAGTGGCCTCTGCCAGGCGCTGTGCTGCCCACAGGGTGTTGCCGGTACCGGAGAAATAGAATATCATGTCGTGTTATTGTCAGGAACGAATACTTTTTGGGTGCAACGGCAGGATATGCTGGATCACAGCATGCCGCTCAGAAGCCTGGCTCAGCATCGCCACGCGTATAGATGGTAGAGCCGTCATCGCCGTTGCGAACGATGCCGCCGGCTATACAGAGCGTCGTTTCATCGGCACTGATGAAGCGTGCATTCAGGCTGTAGCACACAGGAGAAGGCCAAGGGCGCTCGTCGTCGAAGGAGGCTGCAAGCACAAGGCGGTTGCCGCTGAAAGCCTCAGTAGCGTCCCGACTCCATGACAGTTGCCATGTGCCTGAGAATGTGCCATTCTCGCCTTCCACATCCTGCCAGTCGGTGTACTGCTCTTTGCCGTCGATGGTGACCAGCTGGCGGCTTTGCCACTTTCGCTGTCCGCTCAGCGTGCCGTCACGGCTCAACGTCAGGCGCTCGAAGAAGCGTCCTTTGTCCTTGACCGACTCTATGTGCCACGTGCCAGCGACAACCGGCGTGTATTGCTTCCGCAGCAACTCGGTCTTCTCGTGTGCCTCGGGGTCTGCCCACTGCGGCCTGTCGCTGCTGCAAGAGGCGAGACAGAGGGCAGCAGGCAGCATAAAGACACCACACAAAAGCGTGAGCGTATCAGCGAGGGGGATTCGTCTCAACAGTTTGTTATCCATATAGCTTACAGATATTTTAGAGCTTTGCATGGGCAGGCCGGCGTCGCACCGGCGACAACAGCCATGAGACGCCCACATGCTCATTATAGCCTGCGAAATTACGAGATTTTTCTGTAAGGCATCCATCGCCACCCAGCTTTTTACAGATATTTAACTCATCTCCCTGATGTAGATAGTTCATAGAGCACGAGCAGGAGTACAAGACCAGCGACATCGACACTGAATACTGTCTGCAGGTCGATGAGATGTATCAGGACTCCGGCCTCATCAAGTTCAGGCGGTTGCCCGAGGTGCCGAAGGCTGTCTGCCTGAAACATGTCGGGACATACAACACGTTCCCTGAGTCGTTTGCCATGGTGATGCGCTACATCGAGACCCACGGCTACAGGGTGGCGGGAAAATACCGCATACTATTATGTGAAGGCAGAGCGCAGGTATTTGCGTCCCGACGTCGTGGATACTGTAATTTCCTTATCGTGAGAGTACCTACTTTTGGCACACACACTACCAAGCTTTGGTACTAGGTTGTTCAATCAATATGATGTAGTCCACTTGAAAAAGTCGTTTACACCATCGAATGCCATCGCGTAGCCACTCCCCTCCCTTCAAGGGGAGGGGTGCCCGAAGGGCGGGGTGGGGTCTGT
>CAJOHP010000022.1 GCA_905234355.1 uncultured Prevotella sp.
GACCAAGGGAAAAACTAAATTTCTTCACACCAAATGAGGTCTTTTTCAAACATTATACCTAACTTTGCAGCCAACTTGCACTTGCTGGTTGACTCTATATGCGTTGCAAAGGTAATCAAAAAATCTCAATATAGAGAAAATCTATTAAGTATTTTGCAATTTTTGTTTAATTTTACGCGCGAAGCAAGGTTTACATGTCATTATTAGAGAAAAGTTTTGTACCTTTGTATCGACTTTTAAAAGTCTGGCCGGTATGACGATAGAAAACATACAAGCATTGATACATGGTGATGAGACTCGCACGTTGGAACTGAAGAAAACAACGGGTGAGTTGAAGGATGGTATGCGTTCTGTTTGTGCTTTCCTCAATACCGCTGGCGGTTGGTTGCTCTTCGGCATTGCCCCAACAACCTTGAAGATTCTTGGTCAAGAGGTAACAGATAATACCCGAAAGGAGATTGCCAGGGAGATTGCCAAACTGGAACCGCTGATTGACCTGCCAGTTGAATATATTGATGTGCCAGGCCGTTTAGGTCATCAAGTCATAGCCATTCATGTGAATGCAGCTGGCTATTGGAGTGCGCCATATACTTACGACAGCAAACCGTACATCCGGATAGAAAGCACTACCGTTGTTATGTCCCGTGACATGTTTGAAGACAGACTGATGCGGAGCAAGAACAATCGCTACAAATGGGAAGACCAAGTATGCGAAGGCATCACCATTGCAGACTTGGAGGAGCAACGTATTCGTGGTGGAGTGCGTCTTGGCGTTGAACGTGGCCGAATGCCAGAATCATCATTGATGGAAACAACGGAAAGTCTTGTCGAAAAATTGAAACTGACCACTCCAGATGGGAAGCTGAAAAATGCTGCTGCCGCCTTGTTTCTACATGATACCAGCCAGTTTCCTCAGTTTCTGCTCCGTATGGCTCGTTTCCGTGGCACGAACAAGAATGAGTTTTTCGACAATCAACGTGCCTATGGTAACTTCTTCACGCTATTGGATGCCGGTATGGCATTCTTCTTCAAACATCTCTCAATCAGCGGAAAGATTGTTGGCTTTACGAGAGAAGAGAAGTTGGAAGTTCCGGCTGAAGCTCTGCGAGAAGCTCTGACAAATGCTCTCTGCCATCGATTTTTCCACAATACAAGTAGTTCTGTTGGTGTTGCCATATACGATGACCGTATCGAGATTGAGAACTCTGGTCATCTGCCAGAGGAACTGACTACCGAGACCATCAAACAGTCTCATCACTCCTTCCCGCAGAATCCCACTATTGCCGACGTACTCTTCAAGACAACATTCTTGGAGAACTGGGGTAGTGGTGTCGGCCGTATCATGGATGTTTGTCGAGAGGCTAACCTTCCTGAGCCTGAGTATAACCAGAATGCATCTTTTGTCTGGGTTACGTTTAGAAGGACAGCCATACAAGCATACAACCCCACAACCCCACAAGATAAAAACCCCTCAACCCCCACAACCCCCTCAACCTCTAAGCGAGAGGATGCAAAGTTGAAACGGTTGAGAACATTACTATCTGCAATAGGAGAAAATGGTGCTAGCCTGAAAGTTCTTATGGAAGCGATGCAGCGTAAGGACAGGAAGGGGTTCGTTTCCACATATATTACTCCTAACATAGAGACTGGATATATAGCCATGCTATATCCAGAAACACCGAATCATCCGATGCAGTCGTACTACTTGACCAACAAAGGCAGAGAAGCATTGGACAATCTTTGAGTGCAATATCGGCTTGTCACTTCCTGCGAAGGCGGAGGATGCAAGTTATAATTCGTTCGTCGAAACGAATAAATCCTTATTTGGCAGTTCAAACTGCCGAAATGATGATGTTTAATCGTTTTGAATTGCGATTAAGAACATTTATTGGCTTTCTGCAATTCTCTCTTAATCTACCATTCATCCCTAATTTGAGCCTTTCTGGTGGGGAATACGGGGCTTACTTTGCACGAATCCTTGCAGATGTGGGGAAAATGTGGAGAAATTTTAGAAAAGAAAAATCGCTAAATCCTTATCTACAAAGGGTTTAGCGATTGTCATCGAGCTTAACTCGTACCCAGAGCCGGGGTCGAACCGGCACGGGTTTCCCCACTGGTGTTTGAGACCAGCGCGTCTACCGATTCCGCCATCTGGGCTTCAAAAGCTCGGGTGCAAAGTTAAGCAAAATATTTGAAACCGACAAGCGATTGCGGCAAAAAAGCTGCTGATGTGACAAAAAAGTAGCCCTGCGACGCATCGCAGGGCTAGTCGTTGTGTGTATGGCGTGCGTCGGCTACATATATCCTAGCCAGCGCAGGATGTCGTTGAGGTTGGCCACGACCATGAGCAGTATGACGATGCCGAAGCCCACATACTCGGCGCGTATCATAAACTGCTCGCTGGGCTTGCGCCGTGTGATCATCTCGTAGAGCAGGAAGAGCACGTGTCCGCCGTCGAGTGCCGGGATGGGGAGTATGTTCATGAAGGCGAGTATGATGCTCAGGAAGGCGGTCATCTCCCAGAAGCGGTGCCAGTCCCACATGTCGGGGAAGAGGCTGCCGATGGCACCGAATCCGCCGAGCGACTTGGCCCCGTCGGCAGTGAAGACATACTTCAGGTCGTCCACATATCCGGCGAGCACGTTCCATCCGTACTTCACGCCTGCTGGGAAGCTCTCGAAGAAGCCGTACTCGCGGGTGACGGGCTTGTAGTTTTTCATAGCAAACATGTTGACGAAGCCCAGCGTGAGGTCGGCATTGAGCACCGTGGCGACGGTGTCCTGTCTTTCTCCTCGTCTGACGACGAGCTGTATGCTGCGCACGCGCAGGCTGTCGGCCGAGGTCTTGGCAGTGGAGAGCACGTCGGCCAGCCGTCCTATCTCGTAGAGGAAGGCGTTGTGTGAGTCTATGGCTGTGCCGTTGAGTGCTACGATCTTGTCGCCGGGCTTCAGTCCGGCCTTGTCGGCTGGCGATGCTGGTGCCACACTATCTATCTGTGCGGGTATGAACATCTCGACGAATCGGGGCTCGCTCTTGAGCATCGAGAGCAGATTGATGTCGCCGGGCATGCTGATGCTCACGCGCTTGCCCTGTCGCATCACGTCTACGCGTTGTGCCTCGGAGAGCTGCCTGAAGAGGTCGGCATTGTATTTCTTAAACTCGCCGCGCTCGGTGCCCAGGAGAATGTCGCCGTCGTGGAATCCCAGTGCCTTGGCCTCGTCGTTGAAGCGCATGCCCATGTGCATGTTCTGCACGGGCACATAGGTCTCGCCCCAGTGGTAGAGCACCATGGAGTAGATGAAGAGTGCGAGGAGGAAGTTGACGAGCACACCGCCAATCATGATGAGCAGTCTCTGCCATGCCGGCTTTGTGCGAAACTCCCAGGGCTGCTCCGGCTGTTTCATCTGCTCGGTGTCGAAGCTCTCGTCTATCATGCCCGCTATCTTGCAGTAGCCGCCTAAGGGCAGCCATCCCACGCCATACTCGGTGTCGCTGCCTTTGGGCTTGAAGCTGAAGAGCTTTCCTGTCCATTTTCCTATGCCGAGGTCGAAGAAGAGGTAGAACTTCTCCACTCTGACCCCGAAGAGCTTGGAGAAGAAGAAATGGCCGCCCTCATGGAGCAGCACCAGCAGGCTGATGGCCAGCATGAATTGCAATAGCTTGATAAGAAATATTTCCATCTTATTGAGTTTTTTGTCGTTTTGTGGTGGTGGCGACGTAGCCGCCGCACATGGTTTATTGCAGCAGTTCGGTGGCTATGCGTCGTGCCTCGGCGTCGGTGGCGAGGTAGTCGTCGTAGGTGGGTGTCTTGACGAATGTGGCCCGTTGCATGGTGTGTGCGATGACGTCGCCCATCTGCAGGAATCGGCATCGGTCTTCGAGGAAGGCTCGGTTGACTATCTCGTTGGCAGCGTTGACGATACAGGGCATGTTGCCTCCTCTGTGCAGTGCCTCGTAGGCGAGCCGCAGGCACTGGAACTTGTCGAGGTCGGGCTCGAAGAAGTCCAGATGTTGCACGTTAAAGAGGTTGAGGCGCTCTCCGCTCAGTGGCAGTCGCTGTGGGAAGCTGAAGGCATACTGTATGGGCAGCCTCATGTCGGGCACGCCCAGCTGTGCCTTGACCGACCCGTCCTGAAACTGCACGGCGCTGTGTACGATGCTCTGCGGGTGCACGAGCACCTGTATCTGACTGGGCTCTACGCCGAAGAGCCACTTGGCCTCGATGACCTCGAATCCCTTGTTCATCATCGAGGCGGAGTCGATGGTGATCTTGGCGCCCATGTCCCATGTGGGGTGCCGCAGTGCGTCGGCCTTGGTCACCCGTGCTATCTCGTCCATTGTCTTCTGCCTGAAGGGACCGCCCGATGCCGTGAGCAGAATCTTGTCGATGGGGTTCTGGTCTTCGCCCACGAGGCTCTGGAAGATGGCCGAGTGCTCGCTGTCCACGGGCAGTATGGCGTTGTGATACTGCTGTGCAAGACTCAGGATGAGCTCGCCGGCCACGACGAGCGTCTCCTTATTGGCCAGGCAGATGGTCTTGCCGGCCTTGATGGCGTGTATGGTGGGCGACAGCCCGGCAAAGCCCACCATGGCGGTGAGCACCATGTCGATGGGTCCTGCCTCCACTATCTCGTCGAGGGCACGTGCCCCGGCATAGACCTTCACGTCGGGCAGGTCAGACATGAGCGAGCGCAGCTGGTCCAGCCGCTGCTCGTTGGCTATTACCACGGCGGCAGGATGAAACTGGTGTGCCTGTTCGGCAAGCAGCTCCACACGGTTGTTGGCCGTCAGACAGTAGACCTCGTAGAGCTCGCAGTGCTCGCCGATGACCTCGAGGGCCTGGGTGCCTATGCTGCCTGTGGAGCCGAGAATGGCTATTTGTCGTTTTGACATTGCTGTTATTTGTTTTTTGACTTACCTTATACCTCAGTCGACGCGGGAGAACCGCGTCGCACACTGTTTAGACTTCCGACGCGGGAGAACCGCGTCGCACACTGTTTGGGCTTCAGAGCTTACAGGCTCAGCAGGCCGGGAGGGATGTGCATCGCTATCTGACGCTTCCCCTTGTCTATGGCGGCGATGAGGCTGTGGTGTGCTGGCAGCAGACGGCCGTCGGTCAGTTCGAAGAGCAGGTTGGCAGTGCTGTCGTCGAAGGCGGTTATGCTGCCCACGCAGTCTCCTGTGTCAGCGTCGACGATGTCGAAGCCCACGAAGAAGGACATTGTGAGCGACTCTTCTTCGTCGTCGGGCACCAAGGCATAGGGGAAGTAGACGTCGCAGCCCGTGAGCTCACGGGCGCGATGCTGGGTGTCTACATCTTCAAACTTGATGAGCGCTGTGGTGTCCGAGCGGAAGCGATACTCTTCGATGAAGAACGGCACGAGCAGTCCGTCGACCTCCAGGAAGAGGTAGTCGGCGTCGGCGCGGTCGAACACGTCGTCGTCGAACATCATCGTGAGCTCGCCCTTCACGCCGTGGGCTTTGCCCAGCCGGCCTATCTTGAAGACGGCCGGCCCGTCCGTTCCCTTGTCTTGTTGTTTCATTGTCTTGTCAGTCTGAGCATGCTTGTGTTCAGGGATGGCTTTCCCTGTTCTTCAGGCCTCTCTCTTTATCTTTGCTCCCAGGGCGTTGAGTCGTGCCTCTATGTCCTCGTATCCCCGGTCTATCTGCTCTATGTTGTCTATGCGGCTGTTGCCCGTGGCGCTCATGGCCGCGATGAGCAGTGCGATGCCGGCCCTTATGTCGGGACTCGACATGCGTCCTCCCCTGAGCTGCAGCTTGCGGTCGTGTCCCACAACGACGGCTCGATGCGGGTCGCAGAGTATGATTTGTGCGCCCATGTCGATGAGCTTGTCGACGAAGAACAGTCGGCTCTCAAACATCTTCTGGTGTATGAGCACCGACCCTCGTGCCTGTGTGGCCACGGTGATGAGCACCGAGAGCAGGTCGGGCGTGAGTCCCGGCCACGGTGCGTCGGCCAGTGTCATGATGGTGCCGTCGATGAATGACTGCACCTCGTAGTGTCGCTGTCTTGGCACGACGATGTCGTCGCCCTCCACCTTGAGCTTCACGCCCAGTCGGCGGAAAGCCTCGGGTATGATGCCCAGGTTGGGCACGGAGACGCCCTTGATGCGCACGCCGTCGCCCACGATGGCGGCCATGCCAATGAACGACCCCACCTCGATCATGTCGGGCAGTATGGTGTGCTCGGCTCCGTGCAGCTCGTCTACTCCCACGATGGTGAGCAGGTTTGAGGCGATGCCGCTGATGCGTGCTCCCATGCTGTTGAGCAGGTGGCAGAGCTGCTGCACGTAGGGCTCGCATGCCGCATTATATATCGTGGTGGTGCCCTTGGCCCTGACGGCCGCCATGACGATGTTGGCCGTACCGGTCACGCTGGCCTCGTCGAGCAGCATGTATGTGCCCTTGAGCTGTCGTGCCGTTATCTCATAGACGTCGCGTCCCTCCACGTGGGAGAAGGTGGCTCCCAGTTTCTGAAATCCGAGGAAGTGTGTGTCCAGTCGTCTCCGTCCTATCTTGTCGCCTCCAGGCTTGGTCACCACGGCCTTTCCCATGCGTGCGAGCAGCGGTCCTATCATCATGACCGATCCTCGCAGCTGTGCACAGCGTGCGGCGAAGGCGTCGCTCTGCAGATAGTCCATGCGCAGCTGGTCGGCTTGCAGAGTGTAGTCGTGCTTGCCAGTGCGTATGACGCTGACGCCCACCTCTCTGAGCAGCTCTATGAGGTTCTGCACGTCGCGTATGTCGGGTATGTTGTGCAGCGTGACCTTCTCGCTGGTGAGCAGCGAGGCGCAGATGACCTGGAGCGCCTCGTTTTTGGCCCCCTGTGGTGTGATGGTTCCGCTGAGTGCGTGTCCGCCTTCGATGATAAATGCCGCCATGCCGCTACTTCTTTCGCTTGTATCCAGTCTTCTTGCCTCCGTCGGCAAAGGCGCGCTTGCTGCGTGCCAGCTGGCTGATGTCTATCTGTATGACGCCGTCGGTGAGTCGTGCCAGGTCGTCGGCCACCTTCTCGTTTTCTATCGAGCCGTGTCCCCACTGTGCCAGGTCGCGCTTCATCTGGTTGGCCGTGCGCCTCACAAGCATGTCGCGCTGCTCGCCCTCGGGCATGGTCTTGAGCTGCTCTGCCAGCTGCTCGATGAGGTGTCCGTAGTGTCGCAGGTGTATGCGGTTCTGTGGTATGGCCATGGGTTTAGGCTTGTCGTGTATGGCCTGTGCGATGGTCACGTCGTAGGGCCAGTCTATGTCGAGCTGCCCGTTGCTGATGAGGTAGAGGTGGTCCCACAGGGTGTGCTGGTAGTCGGCATTCTCGCGTATGTGTGGCACCTTGGTGAGCATCACCCTGACGATGCGCTTGGCACAGCGTAGCCGCTCCTGCCTGTCGGCGAGCGAGATGGCGTGTTCCACCATCTTGTGCACCTCACGGCCGTATTCGGGCAGCACGAGGCTCTGGCGCTTGGTGTTGTAGTCTAATCCTTGTATGTCCATGATGCTTATGGTGGGTTCTGTTCATTCCCACGGTTTAGTTTGACATTGATGGGTTTTTCTATCCTTTTGTCATCTTTCCGGCTCTTTTGTTTCATCCTGTAAGTCTCATCAGAATCCCGAGCTACGCTCGCCTACCCGTAGCCTTTCGTGTAGCCCGCTACACGCTCTCTTCGACTTACAGACTGAAAGCAAAAATAGCTCAAAAATCTGCCAAAGCGAATGAATAGGACCCACCTTATGATTTTTTTGTTTCGAGATGTAGGTTTCCGAGTAGGTCTTTCGGTTTAGCCGCCACATAGTCCTTCAGGTAGAAGGGCTCGAAGTAAGCCACGTCTTCAGTCTGTCCGTTGAGCAGCCTTCGCTCGGCCAGTGGCTG
Organism: uncultured Prevotella sp.; assembly: GCA_905234355.1. Classification (GTDB taxonomy): domain Bacteria; phylum Bacteroidota; class Bacteroidia; order Bacteroidales; family Bacteroidaceae; genus Prevotella. The sequence continues at coordinate 7,886 of CAJOHP010000022.1, forward strand.
CATCCATCGTGCGAGTGGCTCTATGCCGTCTATGTAGTGTGCATTGGGGTGTGCGATGGTGTCCATGCACTTCTGTGCTCCGTTGCCGAAGAAGAAGACAGGTCGCTCGTCGAGCCACTGCCGGTAGGTGTCGGCGCTGACGATGTCGGCCTGTGTCTTCCTCACCGTGTGGAGTGCTCGGTCGTAGATGGCGGCGTAGACCTCCATGCGTCTTGCGTCGAGCATGGGGCATAGCAGTGCGTTGTCGGGCAGTGTGTCGCGCAGCAGCACGGGCACGCACAGCAGCTCGAGTGTGGGCACGGCGATGAGCTTCAGGTCGCGGCCGCAGCAGATGCCCTTGGCCATCGACACGCCGATGCGCAGTCCTGTATAGCTGCCGGGTCCGCAGCTCACGGCCACGGCGTCGAAGGGTATGGCGTGGCTGTCGGCAAACGACAGTGCCTCGTCGACCAGTGTGCCGAGGCGCTCGGCGCTGGCTCCTTTGCGGCTGGTGTGCTCCTCATCGTGGCAGATGACGTGTGAGTCTTCGCTCACGGCCACCGAGCACACGGCCGTGCTTGTTTCTATATGCAGTATGCAAGCCATGTGTAAGCTTCTTGGTTTGTTATGGGGGTGGGCACTGTGCTCCGGCCCACGGTTATTAAGGGTGCAAAGTTACGCATTTTTCCCCAATTACGTGGCTGTTTATCAGAAATTAACCATTTTTCCCCCGTGTGTGTGTGAGCTCACTGTCTGTCTCGCTGCAGCAGTCCCTCTATCTTCTGCAGTGCGAGCTTGTGCATGCGTATGCAGAAGACGATGAGCAGCATCGACCCGGCCGTGGCGAGCAGGGGCGAGACGTTGCTGCCCAGTGCCAGGGTGTCGTAGATGCCGTGTGCGGCAACGGGCACGAGCAGTATGCAGGCTTTCACGCGCTGTGTGGGGCATACGAAGTGGTAGAGTGAGTAGTAGTATCCCATGAGCACGGCAAAGGCGTAGTGTGCCGGCACGGCCAGCACGGCCCGGCTGATGGCCACCTGCGGCCACTGGTCGGCATAGAGGAAGAGGTATGACACGTTCTCTATGGCGGCAAATCCCAGACTGATGCACACGGCGTAGACGATGCCGTCGAAGTGCTCGTCGTAGTAGGGGTTTTTGCGCAGCAGCAGCCATAGCGCCCCCAGCTTGAATCCCTCCTCGGGCAGTGCGGCCACGCAGAAGGCCTGCATGGCAGCGCCCACGAGGGAGGTGGGCTCGCCGTCGGGTCCGAAGAGCGTGGTGTTGACCACATACTCCACGAGCATGATGGGCACACAGATGGCCACGCCGCAGGCCACTGCCCTCATCAGCCATGAGCGTGGCTCGGGCTGTGGGTCGCGGCCCATGATGTAGGCCAGCAGGAGGATGGGTGGCAGCAGGGCAGCGGCCAGGATGATGACGGTGGTCATGGGGTCAGTCGTATTGTTCTTCGTCGGGTCGGTCTTCCTCGATGATGAGGTTGTCAATGATGAAGTTCTGGCGCTCCATGGTGTTCTTGCCCATGTAGTATTCCAGCAGTTTCTGCACCTGGTCGGTCTTGTGCAGGGTGACCTGCTCGAGTCGCATGTCGGGTCCGATGAATCCTGCAAACTCCTCGGGCGATATCTCTCCGAGTCCCTTGAAGCGTGTGATCTCGGGGTCGGGTCCCAGGTCGCTGATGGCGCTGAGGCGTTCCTCCTCGCTGTAGCAGTAGCGTGTGACGAAGTCGCTCTTCTGTGCGTTCTTCTGTGCCGCTCTTCTGATGTCCTCGTCGGTGAGCACCTGTTTGTTTTTTATCTTGGTGCGCCGGTTGCGCACTCGAAACAGCGGTGTCTGCAGCACATAGACGTGTCCCTTTCGTATGAGCTCGGGGAAGAACTGCAGGAAGAAGGTGATGATGAGCAGTCGTATGTGCATGCCGTCCACGTCGGCATCGGTGGCCACGATCACCTTGTTGTATCTCAGCGTGTCGAGTCCCTCCTCTATGTCGAGTGCAGCCTGCAGGAGGTTGAACTCCTCGTTCTCGTAGACCACCTTCTTTGTGAGTCCGAATGAGTTGAGCGGTTTTCCCCTGAGCGAGAAGACGGCCTGTGTGTTGACGTCGCGGCTCTTGGTGATGCTTCCGCTTGCCGAGTCTCCCTCGGTGATGAAGATGGCCGACTCCTCCTTTCGCTCGTTCTTGGCGTCGCTGAAGTGTATGCGGCAGTCGCGCAGCTTTCGGTTGTGCAGGTTGGCCTTCTTGGCGCGCTCGCGTGCCAGCTTGGTCACGCCGGCCATGGCCTTGCGCTCCTTCTCGCTCTCCTGTATCTTCTGCAACATCACCTCGGCCGTGTCGGGGTTTTTGTGCAGGAAGTTGTCCACCTCCTGCTTGATGAAGTCGCCCACATATTTGTTTATGGAGGGTGGTGCCGGGTGCTCGGCGTCCACCTTGGTGGGCATGGGAGCCATGGTGAGCGATCCGAGCTTTATCTTGGTCTGGCTCTCAAACATGGGTTCCTCCACGTTCAGTGCGATGGCCGCCACGAGTCCGGTGCGTATGTCGCCATACTCAAAGTTTTTCTGGAAGAACTCCTTGATGGTCTTGGCTATGTGCTCCTTGAAGGCGCTCTGGTGTGTTCCGCCCTGTGTGGTGTGTTGTCCGTTGACGAAGGAGTAGTATTCCTCGCCATACTGGTTGGCATGAGTGAATGCTATCTCGATGTCTTCGCCCTGCAGGTGTATGATGGGGTAGAGTGCGTCGGCCGACATACGGTCCTTGAGCAGGTCCTCGAGTCCTCGGCGCGAGAGTATGCGCCGTCCGTTGTACATGATGGTGAGGCCGGTGTTCAGGTAGGTGTAGTTGCGCAGCATCGTCTCCACGATGTCGTCGTGGAAGCGGTAGTTTAGGAAGAGCGTGTCGTCGGGTTCGAAGTAGATGAGTGTGCCGTTCTCGTCCTGCGTGTCTTCGGTGTTGTCGCTGACGAGCTTGCCCTGCTCAAAGGTGGCACGCCTGACCTTGCCGTCGCGGAAGGAAGCGGCCTCGAAGTGGCGGCTCAGTGCGTTGACGGCCTTCACGCCCACGCCGTTGAGTCCTATCGACTTCTTGAACGCCTTCGAGTCGTACTTGCCGCCGGTGTTGAGCACCGAGACGGCGTCGATCATCTTGCCCTGGGGTATGCCGCGGCCGTAGTCGCGCACGGTCACGCGCAGGTTGTCCTCTACCGTGATTTCTATTCGGTCGCCGGCGTGCATCTTAAACTCGTCGATGCTGTTGTCTATCACTTCCTTGAGCAGCACGTAGATGCCGTCTTCGGCCAGCGAGCCGTCGCCCAGGCGGCCTATGTACATGCCGGGGCGCAGGCGGATGTGCTCCGTGCCGGTGAGGGTGCGTATGTTGTCGTCGCCGTATTCTGCGGTCGGCTGATTCTCGGGGGGTATGTTGTAGTCTTCTGTCATGGGGCTTATGGGGCTAATGGGACTTATGGGGCTTATGGGGCCCCTTACAGCATTTTCTTGTAGCAGCGGCGGCGCTTGTGCAGCTCGTGCTCCAGATACTGCCACTGGCTCTGCACCTTGTCGTTGGTCTCCATCTCCACATGGGTCTCACCCCAGAGGAATCCGTACTTCTGGTAGACGGGTATGAGATGGTAGAAGAGCAGGGCGTTGGCACCCTTGGCGCGGTATTCGGGCAGTATGCCCACGAGCAGCAGGTCGACGACGTCGGTCTTGTGAAACTTCAGCGCCTTGAGCAGATGCCACCATCCGAAGGGCAGCAGCCTTCCGCCGCGGCACTTCTGCAGCGCCCGGGTGAGCGACGGGATGGTGATGCCCACGCCGATGACGTCGTGGCCCGGCGTGTTCCAGTCTTCGATGACGCAGAGCATGTCCATGGAGAAGAACTTGAAGTACTGGCGCACGTACTCGTCGATCTGCTTCTGCGACATGACGCTGTAGCCGTAGAGGTGGCCGAAGGTGCGGTTGACCACGTCGAGCACCTTCTGCCCGTACTGCTCCTTTCCGAAGACCTGGCTGCGTCTGAGCTTGGGGCAGTGCAGGTTGTAGCGTTTCTCCACGAGCTGTGCTATCTTCGAGAACTTCTCGGGCATGCCCTCCTTGGGCACGTAGAGCTTGTACTCCACGTAGTCGTTGTCCTTGTCGTAGCCCTCCATCTGGGCCATCAGCTCGGGGTAGTAGGGGTAGTTGTATATGGTGGCCATGGTGCCGAGCTGGTCGAAGCCGTAGGTGAGCATGCCCTCGGGGTCCATGTCGGTAAATCCCAGCGGCCCGATAACCTCCTTCATGCCCTTCTCGCGCCCGTACTGCTCCACGGCGCCGAGCAGTGCGCGCATCACCTCGATGTCGTTCTCCAGGTCGAGCCATCCGAAGCGCACGCACGGCCGCTGCCACTGCTCGTTGTAGCGGCGGTTGATGATGGCGGCCACGCGCCCCGCCACGCGGCCCTCCTTGTAGGCCAGGAAGTACTCGGCCTCGCAGAAGTCGAAGGCGGGGTTCTTCTCGCGGCTCAGCGTCTGCAGCTCGTCTATATAGAGGTTGGGCGCGTCATAGGCGTTGCCTTCATACAATGTGTAGTGCAGCTGGATAAACGCATCCAGCTCCTTGCGCGTGGTCACACGCCGTATTTCTATGGCTGCCATGGGGTATCTGTTTTTTTTTGACGGTTGTATTTTTTTATTTCGCACAAAGTTACGGCTTTTTCTGCAAAAAACCGCACATTAATTCGTTTTTTTAAGATTTATGTAGTATTTTTGCACCATAATCTAGAAAAACTATGCGCATTCACAACATCCTTTCAACCGCAGTCCTTATCCTTGCCAGTGCCCTGCCCACATGGGGCCAGCAGCATGATGCCCCCTCTTCCTATTGGTACGCCGAGCTGCAAGGCGGCATACAGTGGACCACCACCAATGCCAAGATAGACAAGCTCCTCACGCCGACAGCAGCGCTCTCCGTGGGCCACTACTTCACGCCCCAGTTCGGTATGCGCCTGCATGTCAACGGACCGCAGGCCAAGAGCGGCATAGAGTCGCCCGCCCGCTACTGGAAGTGGAACTACCTCACTGGCAATGTCGACCTGATGCTTAACCTGAGCAACACCTTCAGCAAGCAGAAGCACCATCCGCTCAACGTCATCCTGCTGGCAGGCATAGGCGCTGCCACAGGATGGGGCAACGACGACTACCGCGACCTGGTGGCTTCGGGACAGATGGCCGAAGACTTCGGCTGGGATCAGAACCGCACCTTCCACAATGTGCGCGGCGGTCTGCGCTTAGAGACCGACACCCGCAAGACGCTGGGCCTCTCGCTCGAGGTCAACGCCAACCACATAGAAGACCGCTGGAACTCCAAGTCGTCGGCAGGCTACGACTGGATGCTCACAGCCATGCTGGGCGTGAGCCTGCGTTTCGGCAAGCACTATAAGAATACTCTGCCCGCACCAGTACCGGTGGTCGAGCAGGTGGTTGAGCAGCCCGCGGTAGTGTCTGTGGCTCCTGTCCCCGCCGTGGTGGAAGAGAAGAAGCCCGAGCCCGTCGTAGCCCCCAAGCCTGCCACCATACACGAGGAGATACACTACGTGATCTGTGGCAGCGAGCCGAGTGATGCCGATAAGGTCAAGCTGCAGCGCGTGGCCCAGTTTATGCAGGATAACCCATCGGCCCGCGTCACCATCGTGGGTTATGCCGACCGCGGCACGGGCAATGCACGTCTCAACATGCGCTACTCCGAGCAGCGCGCTGCCCGCACCAAGGACTTGCTCGTCAACCACTACGGTGCCGACGCCAAGCGCATCACCACCGATGCCAAGGGCGACAGCATACAGCCTTTCAGCGACAACGACGCCAACCGCGTGACCATCATCGACGGCAGCACGAAGTAGTCTTTCTCCTTCTGGCCTATGATTCACGTCTGTCGTGTATTCACCCCATCTCCCCTGCGGGCGGCAGCCATGGTGCTGCTGCTCGCAGCGTGCTTTCTGCCGTCGGTCGGGCAGAAGCGGCAGCTCAGCCAGCTGCAGGACGCGGCCGAGAAGGCCGTGAAGCACAGCCAGTGGGCGCTGGCCGACAGCCTCTACGACGCCTACCACGCCGCCTTCGCCCAGAGCGGGCAGGCGAAGAACTTCCGCTACACCGAGCTGCTCGGGCAGATGGTGCAGGTGAAGGTGAGGCTCTCGCAGACCGACCAGGCCATCCGGCTGCAGCAGGAGCTCGTCGAGGTGCGCCGCACTGCCCCCGACTGCATCGACGCCCAGGCGGCCAGCGCCATCTGCGACTTGGCCGGGCTCTATGCCCGCAAGACCGACTACGAGCAGGCCATCGCCACCGGACAGCAGGGGCTCAGCATGCTCGCGCAGGCCTTCGGCACGAAGCACAACTACTACGCGATAGCACTCTCCAACCTCGCCGCCTACCACTACGCCCGCGGCCACGTGGGCGACGCCGAGCAGGCCGTGGCCATGGGCGAGCAGGCCCTGCAACATATAAAGAAAGGAACGCGCGAGTATGCCACGCTGCTCGACGCCCTCGTGGTCTACTACTCCCAGACGGGCCGTCAGCAGCAGGCCGACCAGATGGCCGCCAAGGCCCTCAAGGAGGCCCGCAAGCGCCTCAAGGAAGACGGGCCGAGCTACGCCACGACACTCAACAACCAGTCCATCCGCCTGGCCCGCGCCGGCAACTACGCCGAGGCCACACGCTACGCCGAGCAGGCACGCCGCATCTTCGAAGAGAGCGGCAGCACTGCCACCATGGCCTACGCCCGCACCCTGACCAACCTCGCCACCTTCTGCTCCCACCGCCAGCAGTACGGCCAGGCCATACGCCTGATAGAGCAGGCCCTGCCCGTCATCGAGCGACACGTGGGCCGGCAGCACGCCGACTATGTGCGCATCACGAGCGAGCTCTCGGCCGCCTACCGCGCTCAGGGCGACCTCGACAAGGCCGACGCGCTCGCACAGCAGAGCGACCGCCTGGGGCGCACCATCGGACGGCAAGACAACTACAAGTATGGCAAGGCACTCTCCAAGCAGGCTGCCACCTTCGCCTCCAACGGCAACTACCGCCGCGCCATAGAGCAGGAGCGCAGCGCACTCGACATCTTCCGGATGCACGCCGACAGCACCAGCATGGCCACCTCGCTCGGGGCACTCGCCTTCTACTACTCCGCAGCAGGATTCCAGCTCGAGGCCTTCAGCGCCGCCGGCGAGGCTCTCGCCATCTTCGAGCAGCGACACCACTGCGACCAGTACTACGCACAGGCGCTCAACGCCACCTCCATACTCTACTACAACAACCGCAAGACCGCCCAGGCGGCCGACTACGCGCGGAGGGCCAAGGCCGTCTACGACCAGCTCGGCGACACCGCCAACGCCCTCTACGCCCGTATCATGGCCAACATGGCGCTCTTCACCTTCCTCGCCGACAGCACCGAGCAGGCCATCGTCACAGCACGCCATGCCCTGCGCCTGCACTGCCAGATACTGGGCGACGACCACCCCGACAACATCATACAGCTCTACAACCTCGCCGTCTTCCAGAGCAAGGCCGGACGACAGCACGAGGCCGAGGCCGACTATGCCAGGGCCATGGAGCTGCTCACCCGGCAGGTGCGCACCAACTTCCTCCACCTCACCAGCGACGAGCGCGAGAACTTCTGGCAGCAGCGCACAGACATCTGCAAGTTTGCCGCCATGCTGGCCTATCTCGACCCCGACAACCCGCAGGCGGCCACGCTGGCCTACAACGCACAGCTGCTCACCAAGGGCATCCTGCTCAACAGCGACATCGACTTCCGCAGCCTCCTGCGGCGCTCCGGCGACGAGCAGCTCCTGGCCAAATACGAGCGTCTCGACGCGCTGCAGCAACAGCTCGACGCCTACTACCGCCTGCCAGCACGCGAGCGCGGCGACGCCTTCCGCCTGGCCAGGGACTCCGTCTACCTGCTCGAGCGCGACCTCGTCAGCGGCTGCAAGGAGTATGGCAGCTTCACCGAGCGCCTCAGCATAGGCACCACACACATAGCACAGGCACTGCAGCCACACGAGGCCGCCATAGAGTTTGCGTCCATACACCTCGAGGGCATCGGCACCACCTACATGGCCCTGCTCCTGCGCAAGGACCGCCCCGCACCGCTGCTCATACGCCTCTTCAGCGACCACGACCTCGCACAGCTCACCTACCACGGCCACTCCTTCTTCCAGGCCATGGCCACCGAGCGCGGCATCAGCAGCATCTACGACGACGCACGCTTCGGGCAGATGGTGTGGCAGCCGCTCCTGCCACATCTCCAGGGCATCACCCGCATCTACTTCTCACCCACCGACATGCTCTACCAGACCGGCGTGGAGTATCTGCTCTGCGACGACCACACCCGCATAGCCGACCGCTACGAGCTCCACCGTCTGTCCTCGACGAAGGCGCTCGTCAGCGCCACGCCGCAGGGTGCGCTGCGCTCGGCCGCCGTCTTCGGCGGTCTGCACTACAACATGAGCCGACAGCAGCTCGCCGCCGACTCCCTCCGCGGCAGCACC
>CAJOHP010000023.1 GCA_905234355.1 uncultured Prevotella sp.
CCTGCCCCACCCTCGCCGAAGCAGTAGTTGCTCTCGGGATCCACCTGCTGTGTGCGGGCTATGCTGGCCAGGTCTTTCTTGCGCTCGTGCACGTCCTTGCCCCGCTCTACCACCACAGGGCGCAACCCCAGCTCGATGAGACGCAGTGCAGCAAAGAGACCGCCGGGGCCCGCGCCCACCACCACCACCTGCGGCCGCTGGCTCACGTCGGCGTAGACGACGGGCTCAAACAGGTCGTCGGCCATCACCTCTTTTATATATATGCGCACGCGCAGATTAATATATATGGTGCGCTGGCGCGCGTCGATGGAGCGACGCAGTATGCGCACCCCCGTCACGTCGCGGGGCGAAAGCCCGTATTCGTCGCACAGGAAGGCGGTGAGCAGATCGCTCTGTGCAGCCACCTCGGGCAGCACCCGTATTAGGTATTCGTTGGTCATAGTGAGTGCAAAAAACAGCTGGGTACGACAAACAGAACGTCCCACTTCCGAAGGACAAGAAATCTATTGCACGATAACGGCCGCATGGTCAGTCGGTCAGGCAGAAGTCGAGCTCTCGTGTGATGAGCTCCTTGTCGAGGTGCTGTCCTATGAAGACGAGCTTCTGCATGCGGTCGCCATAGTCGGGGTCCCAGTCGCGCTGCAGCCCCGGGTTCTGCTGCATGAACGGCTCGAGTTGCTCGGGCGGCATGGTGGCATACCACTGTCCGGCGTTGCGCAGGCTGACCTGTTTGCCGGCCTGCTCGAAGACGTAGCAGATGTCTTGCTCGTCGCTGAAGTAGCAGATGCCTTTGGCGCGTATGACGCCCTTGGGCCAGCGACGCGCCACGAAGTCGTCGAACAGTCCCAGCTGGAACGGACGGCGGGCGTAGTAGACATACGTGCCTATACCATACTCCTCGGCCTCACCCTCGTCGTGGTGGTGGTGATGGTGGTGGTGGTGCTCGTGCTCGTCGTGGTCGTCATCGTGGTCATGGTGATGGTCGTGGTGGTCGTCATCGTCGTCGTCGTCATCGTCGTCGTCGTCGTGATGGCCCTCTATCTCCTGTATCCATGCGGCCGAGGTGGCCACGGTGTCGAAGTCGAACATGCCCGTATTGACGATTTTACCGAGGTCCACGTCGCCGTAGTTGGTCTCTATGATCTCGGCCTTAGGCTGCAGCGTGCGTATGATTTGCCTGATGCGTCCGAGGTCGTCGGCGTCTACCTCTGCGGCCTTGTTGAGCAGCACGATATTGCAGAACTCTATCTGCTGTATGACGAGGTTCTCGATGTCTTCCTCGCCGATGTTCTGGCGTGTGAGGTCTAGTCCGCTGCCAAACTCGTCGCGCATGCGCAGTGCGTCGACCACGGTGACGATGCAGTCGAGCCTGGGCATGATGCCTTCGGCGCCGGGTGCGAGCGAGGGCATGGTGCAGATGGTCTGTGCGATAGGTCCCGGCTCGCAGATGCCGCTGGCCTCGATGACGATGTAGTCGAAGCGCTGCATGGCGATGATGTCTTGCAGCTGCTTGACGAGGTCCATCTTCAGCGTGCAGCAGATGCATCCGTTCTGCAGCGCCACGAGGCTGTCGTCCTGCTGTGCCACGACGCCCCCCTGCTCGATGAGGGTGGCGTCGATGTTGACCTCGCCGATGTCGTTGACGATGACGGCAAACTTGATGCCGCGCTCGTTGCTGAGTATGCGGTTGAGCAGTGTGGTCTTGCCGCTCCCTAAGTATCCCGTGAGCAGCAGTACGGGAATGTCGTTTTGTGGGTTCATACTAGTTCTACTTTACTGATGTCTTGTTCTTTTTCGCAATAGTGGCAGGTGAGCAGGTTGTCCACGACGTGGAAGTAGGTCTGCATGGGCTCGTTGTTGGTGATGCACTTGGGGTTGTTGCACTTCACGATGCCTCGTATCTCGGCCGGCGTCTCCACGGTCTTCTTCTCCACCACCTCGTAGTCGCGTATGATGTTGAGTATGACCTTTGGAGCCACGACCGATAGCCGTGAGATCTCGTCGTCGGTGAAGAACTTGTCGCTCACCTTGATGATGCCTTTGTTTCCCACCTTCTGCGAGGGGTAGTTGATGCCTATGGTCACGGGCGTCTTCAGGTCGAAGAGTCCGAGCAGCTGTGCCACCTGATAGGTCTTGGCGGCGGGTATGTGGTCAATGACGGTGCCTTGCTCTATGGCGGCAACCAGGCGTTCTTTCTTGTTCATAGCGGGTGTCTTTTGGGGTTACTGGGGCCTATGGGGCTCATGGGGGTCATGGGGCCTATAGAGCCTATGAGTCCCATGGGGCTTATGGGCCTACTTGATGATGGTAGTGTCGGCCCTCACCTGGTCGAGCGAGATGCCGAGCACGTCTGAGAAGATGGCCTCGCGGGCGAAGAGCCCGTTGCCTGCCTGCTGTATGTAGTAGGCGTGGGGATTGTCGTCCACCTCATAGGCTATCTCGTTGACGCGGGGCAGCGGGTGCAGTATCTTCATGTTGGACTTGGCCAGGCGCAGCGTGTCGTTGCTGAGGATGTAGACGTTCTTCACCCGCTCATACTCCATGAGGTCGGAGAAGCGCTCCTTCTGCACGCGCGTCATGTAGACAATGTCGGCGTCTTGTATCACCTTCTCGTTGAAGGCCGTGTGTTCCTGATACCTGATGCCGTGCTCCTCGCAGTAGATCTTATACTCGCGCGGCATGGCCAGCTCCTTGGGTGCCACGAAGTGGAAGGTGGGGTTGAAGTGGCGCATGGCCATGAGCAGGGAGTGCACGGTGCGCCCGTACTTCAGGTCGCCCACGAGGTAGATGTTGAGGTTGTCGAGCGTGCCCTGCGTCTTGTAGATGCTATAGAGGTCGAGCATGCACTGTGAGGGGTGCTGGTGTGCCCCGTCGCCGGCATTGACGATGGGCACGGGGCTCACCTCTGAGGCATACTGTGCGGCGCCCTCGATGTAGTGGCGCATGACGATGACGTCGGCATAATTGGCCACCATGAGGATGGTGTCCTTGAGTGTCTCGCCCTTTGTGCCGCTCGTCACCTTAGGGTCGGCAAAGCCGATGACGCGCGCTCCCAGACGGTTGGCAGCAGTCTCAAACGACAGACGGGTGCGTGTGGAAGGCTCGAAGAACAGCGTGGCCACCACCTTGCCCTTGAGCAGCTCGCGGTTGGGATGCCGCTCAAACTCGCTGGCCATCTCTATCATGTAGAGTATCTTCTCGCGGGTCAGGTCGGCAATCGTTACAAAGTTGTGCTTGTCCATTGTTGTGATGTGATTTTTCTTAACGGCCGCTAAGGTACGCAAAAAAAACGGAACAGCGGCCTACGGCGCCCGAAAAGTTGTCTGTAAAGATGATTTTGGCGCATAAATTTGCTCAATTCAGTTTTTATCCCTACCTTTGCCTTTTTATTGCAGACAACGACAAAACCATATCGACGTAATGAGAAAACTGTTTGTGAGATTCCTTTGGACCACGCTCGTCCTGGCCGTGATAGGCACGGCCGGCGTCTTCTGGGCCATTTCCGAAGGATTGATAGGCTATATGCCGCCGATAGCCGACCTCCAGAACCCCATCAGCCGTTTCGCCTCTCAGGTCTACTCGTCCGACGGCAAGCTGCTGGGCACGTGGAATCTGAACCGCGAGAACCGCGTGATGGTGGGCTACAACCAGCTCTCGCCCCACCTGGTCCACGCCCTTGTGGCCACCGAGGACGAGCGCTTCTACGAACATTCTGGCATAGACTTCAAGGCCCTGGGGCGAGCCGTCGTCAAGCGCGGACTCATGGGGCAGAAGTCGGCGGGCGGAGGCAGCACCATCACACAGCAGCTCGCCAAGCAGCTCTACAGCAGCGTGGCCCGATCCACCACAGAGCGCATGCTGCAGAAACCCATAGAGTGGGTCATCGCCGTCAAGCTCGAGCGCCACTACACCAAGGACGAGATTGTGGCCATGTATCTGAACTACTTCGACTTCCTGCACAACGCCGTGGGCATCAAGACGGCGGCCAACACCTACTTCTCCAAGGAGCCGTCGGCACTCACCATCAACGAGAGTGCCACGCTCATCGGACTGTGCAAGAACCCCAGCTACTTCAACCCCGTGCGCTATCCTGAGCGGTCGCTCAGCCGCCGCAACGTCGTGCTGCAGCAGATGCTCAAGGCCGGCTACATCACCCAGCAGGAGCATGACAGCTGCAGCCGGGAGCCGCTGAAGCTCAACTTCCACGTCAGCGACCACAAGGACGGCATAGCCACCTACTTCCGCGACTATCTGCGCCGCTACATGATGGCCAAGCAGCCCCAGCTGAGCGACTATCCCTCGTGGAACTACGTGCGCTATGTGGTCGACTCGCTCAACTGGCAGAACGACCCGCTCTACGGCTGGTGCAACAAGAACACCAATCGCGACGGCAAGCACTACAACATCTATACCGACGGTCTGAAGGTCTACACCACGCTTGACACGCGCATGCAGCGCTATGCCGAGCAGGCGTGCTACGAGCATGTGGCGAAGTTCCTGCAGCCGGCGTTCAACAAGGCCAACAGGCAGAAGGCCAACGCCCCCTACTCGTCGCACCTGAGTGCGGCCGACGTGAAGCGCATCCTGCAGCGCAACGTGCGACAGTGTGAGCGCTACCGCGTGATGAAGGCTGCGGGAGCCAGCGACGACGAGATAGACCGTGCTTTCCGCACACCCGTGGAGATGAGCATCTTCACCTATCATGGCGAGGTAGACACAGTGATGACGCCCATGGACAGCATACGCTACTACAAGTCGTTCCTGCGCACGGGATTCTTCAGCATGGACCCCCACAACGGCCACGTGAAGGCCTACGTGGGCGGGCTAGACTTTCAGCACTTCGCCTACGATATGGCTACCGAGGGCCGGCGGCAGGTGGGGTCGACCATCAAGCCCTACCTCTACTCGCTGGCCATGGAGAACGGTTACACCCCGTGCGACGTGGCGCCCAACGTGCAACGCACATACATGGTGGCCGGACGGCCGTGGACGCCGCGCAACGGCAGCCACGCCCGCTATGGCGAGATGGTCACACTCAGGTGGGGACTGCAGCAGTCCAACAACTGGATCTCGGCCTACCTCATGTCGCAGCTCAATCCCAAGGACTTCGTGTCGCTGCTCAGGCAGTATGGCATCTGCAATCCCGAGATACACGCGTCGATGGCACTCTGTCTCGGCCCGTGCGAGATTACGGTGGCAGAGATGGTGTCGGGCTACACCGCCTTCGTCAATCACGGCATACGCACGGCACCACTCTATGTGACACGCATCGTGGACAGCGAGGGCAACGAGGTGGCCCGCTTCGCGCCGCGCATGAACGAAGTGATCAGCAGCGAGAGCGCCCACAAGATGGTCTACATGCTCAAGGGTGTGGTCGACGGCGGCACGGGCAGCCGCATGCGCAACCGCTATGGCGTAAAGGCTGAGATGGGCGGCAAGACCGGCACGACCAACAACAACAGCGATGCCTGGTTCATGGGCATCGCTCCTAAGCTGGTGAGCGGCTGCTGGGTGGGCGGCGACGACCGCGACATACACTTCGACAACATGACGCTCGGACAGGGCGCCGCCATGGCACTGCCTATCTATGCCTACTATATAAAGAAGGTGTATGCCGACGCACAACTCGGCATATCGGCCGACGACCGCTTCGACCTGCCCGAGGACTACAACCCCTGCGGCGGCCCTGTGCGCTCGTCGGCGTCGGGCGACGACGATGACGACGACGGGACAGATATGCTCGACGAAATCTTTGAGTAGTAGTAGTTGTTGTAGTAGCTAAGCCAGCACGAGGTCGAACGCCTTCTGCAGCTTCTCGATGTCGGGATTAGCCTGGCTCATCAGCTCAAACTGCTCCCTGCGGCTCAGTATCTTGGCCTGCTCCTGCTTCTCGGCTACGCGCAGCGAGAGGGTGATGTCGCTATTGTGCAGATAGACCTTGAGTGTGGCCAGTATGCTGCCGCGTATCTGTTCCACCTCGGTCTTGATGATCTCATTGGGCACCACCACCTCGACGGCCGGCAGCTGTGTGATCTGCGGGTTCATGTTCTTCATGCGGGCAGCGATGCCGCTGAGGCGCTGGGGCATGCGGTTGCACATGGCCATCCACTGCAGCTCTAGTTCCTCCTGTGCAAACTCCTCGCTCTCGTGCTTTGCTTTGTCGTCGCCGGCCTGCGTGCCGGGCAGTATCTGCATCTTCGAGCGTGCCTGCTGCCGCAGGTTGTCCCACGACATGCCCAGCTGCGATGCCTTGATGGCCGGACGCGGCGCGGCTGCACTGCCAGCCGCCGTTGCCTTCTTTTCTTCTGTTGCCCCAGCCGCGGCCACCTGCCGGACCGTCTTCACTTCGGGCTGGGGTGCGGCCTGCTGCCCCTTGGCAGGGGTGGAGGCCACAAGTTGCTTAAACAGGGATTTCAGTCTGCGGGGCTTGCGCCCACTGCCTGCACCGGCATCGTCGGGCTGCGTGAGCTGCGCTATCTCGATGAGGGTGAGTTCGACGAGCAGCCGCTTGTTGCTGCTCTGACGATAGTTGACGTCGCACTGGTTCATCAGCTTCAGCGCCCCGTAGAGGAAAGGCAGCGGTGTATGCCCGGCCTGCTCCTGATAGCGCTCGCGGGCCTGCTCGCTCACCTCGAGCAGAGACAGTGTCTGCGGGTCTTTGGCCATCATCACGTTGCGCACGTGGCGTGCCAGCCCCTGGATGAGCAGGCCGCCGTCGAAGCCCTTGCCCAGGATGTCGTTGAGCTGTACCATCACCTCGCTCACCTTGTTGGCCACCGAGAGGTCTACGATGCGGAAGTAGTACTCCGAGTCGAGCACGTTGAGGTCTTCTATCACCTTCTGATAGGTGATGTTGCCCTGGCAGAACGACGCTGCCTGGTCGAAGATGGAGAGCGCGTCGCGCATGCCTCCGTCGGCCTTTTCGGCAATGACGGCCAGTGCTGCGTCTTCATAGGCAATGCCTTCGCGCTGTGCCACGCTCTTGAGATGCTCTATGGTGTTCTGCACGGTCATGCGCTCGAAGTCGTATATCTGGCAGCGGCTCAGGATGGTGGGCAGAATCTTGTGTTTCTCGGTGGTGGCGAGGATGAAGATGACGTGTGCCGGCGGCTCTTCGAGCGTCTTGAGGAAGGCATTGAAGGCTGCGGTAGAGAGCATGTGCACCTCGTCGATGATAAACACCTTGTACTTGCCCACCTGCGGCGGTATGCGTGTCTGCTCCATGAGCGTCTTGATGTGCTCCACCGAGTTGTTGGAGGCGGCATCGAGCTCAAAGATATTGAGCGAACGCTGCTCGCTGAACGAGCGGCAGCTCTCACACTCCCCGCAGGCTTCGCCCTCTGGCGTGGGGTTCTGGCAGTTGATGGCCTTGGCAAAGATGCGGGCACACGTAGTCTTGCCCACGCCGCGCGGCCCGCAGAACAGGTAGGCATGTGCCAGCTTGCCGCTCTTCACCGCATTCTTCAGCGTGGTGGTGAGCGCCTGCTGCCCCACCACCGTGTCGAACGACATGGGGCGGTACTTGCGTGCCGAAACGATATAGTTGTCCATGATAGAAAAATGTTTAGGCTTGTTGAGAGTGCAAAGGTAAGAAAAAAGCAGGAGACTGGAAAGGGAAACGGCAAAAAAAATCTCCCTGTAAGGCTGAAAAAAAGTGCTGCCTGCACTCGCTTTGTCAGCTGAGTGCCGGCAGCATGGGTTGCCCAGTCGCTTGTCGTGCTCAGATGAGTGGCATGCCCCACTCTCTGCACTGGCGCCGCATGTCGTCGGGCCAGATGCTGGCCTGTATCTCGCCGATGTGTGCCTTGTGCAGCAGCACCATGCACAGCCGGCTCTGCCCTATGCCTCCGCCTATGGACAGGGGCAGCTTGCCCTGGAGCAGCTGCTGGTGGAAGAAGAGCTGCTCTCGCGCCTCCTGCCCCTCGAGCTTCAGCTGGCGGAGGAGTGCCTCGCGGTCTACGCGTATGCCCATGGACGACAGCTCGAAGGAGCGCCCCAGCACGGGGTACCAGATGAGTATGTCGCCGTTGAGGCCCTTGCGGCCGTCTTCGGCCACGGTCGACCAGTCGTCGTAGTCGGGAGCGCGCCCGTCGTGCTTCTCGCCGTTGGCCAGCTGTCCGCCTATGCCTATGACGAATACTGCGCCGTAGGCCTCGCAGATGGCGTCCTCACGCTCCTTCGGCGTCTTGTCGGGATACATGGCGAGCAGCTCCTCGGCGTGTATGAACTTGATGCTCTCCGGCAGGAACGGCTTGATCTGCGGATAGCTCTCGCACACCAGGTACTCCGTGCGGCGTATGGCGGCATAGATGCGCTTCACCACATCCTTCAGGAAAGCCACGGTGCGGTCTTCACGGCGTATCACGGCCTCCCAGTCCCACTGGTCCACATAGAGCGAGTGCAGGTTGTCGAGCTCCTCGTCGGCACGTATAGCGTTCATGTCGGTATAGACGCCATAGCCCGGCTCTGTCTGGTATTCGGCCAGCGTGAGGCGCTTCCACTTGGCCAGCGAGTGCACCACCTCGGCGCGGGCGTCGCCCAGGTCCTTGATGGGGAAGGTCACGGCACGCTCCACACCGTTCAGGTCGTCGTTGATGCCCAGGCCCTTCAGCACGAAGAGCGGAGCCGTCACACGGCGCAGCCGCAGCTCGGTGGAGAGGTTTTGCTGGAAGAACTCTTTGATGAGCTTGATGCCCTGTTCTGTCTGCCGCATGTCGAGCAGTCGCTCGTAGTGTGCGGGCTTGATGAGATTGCTCATAGCTGTTGTCTTGTTTGGAATTTTGCGTGCAAAGGTACGCATAAAATATTAAATTGCAAACAAAACACTGTTTTATTTTTGCAAAATGTCACTGATTCTTGATTTTTGCTAAACAAATGCACTTTACGTCAAAACTTAAAAGATTTTAATTCTTATCGGCATTATGCGCTTGTCTTGATTTATTTGCTTACCTTTGCAGCCGCTTTAGGTAGCAAGGAGCACCCGTAGTTCAATGGATAGAATGGAGGATTCCGGTTCCTCAGATTAGGGTTCGATTCCCTACGGGTGTACCACAGGAGGCAGGCTGAGAGGCCTGCCTCTTTGCGTTGGTGCAATGCAGGCGTTCAGCAGATGCGCAGAAGATGACGAGGAGCAGAAGGCCGTCTGCCAGCTCTTATGCCTTGAGCGTGAAGCTGATGCACAGGCCTCCGCCGGGGTTGTTGCTTACGCTGATATGGCCTCCGTGCATCACGACGGCGTTCTTGACGATGGCCAGTCCGAGTCCTGTGCCTCCGAGCTGACGGCTACGTCCCTTGTCCACGCGATAGAATCGCTCGAAGAGCCGTGGCAGGTGCTCCGGGGCTACGCCCGCGCCGTTGTCGCTGAAGGCGAAGTGCCAGCAGTCGTCATGCTGCTCGGCCGCGAGGGTGATGGTGGTGCCCTGTCCGGCATAGCTCAGGGCATTGTCGGTGAGGTTGCGGAAGATGCTGTAGAGCAGTTGCCAGTTGCCGTGCAGGCAGATGTCCTGGGGCAGACAGTTGCGGAAGGTCATCTGCCGTGCCGCGAGGGCCTGTTCCGACTCCTGCACGATGTCGGCCACGAGCACGGAGATATCCACGCGCTCCCTGGCGAGCATCTCTGGCGCATAGTCCATCTTGTTGAGCGTAGAGATGTCCTGCAGCAGGGCAGTGAGCCGGTGGGCCTGGGCGTTGGCCCTGGATACAAACTTCAGCTTGGTGGCCTCGTCCATGCCGGGGTTTTCGAGCAGTGTGTCGGTGTAGCCCAGGATGCTGGCCACGGGAGTCTTCAGCTCGTGGGCAATGTTCTGCGTGAGCTCTCGCCGCAACTGGTTCTGCCGTGCTTGCTGCTGCCGGCTGATGCGCTCGTCCATGCGGCGTGCATAGCCATGCAGGAGCCACGCCAGTGCGCCCATCACCACGATGGAGAAGAGCAGCAGGTGCCAGTCGCTCACCTCGCCGAAGGGCTCGGAGAGCTTGCGGTCGTAGTCTTCAAAGAGCAGGAAGATGATGGCATAGAAGGCAAACACCACCATCACGCTCATCCACATCTTGCGTCCTTCGCTCAGTCTCTTCATGTGCTGCTGGTAGCTGATGTCTTTCTGACCGTATGGAAGCAGTAACCGAAACGCTGCCGTGCCACGATGCAGGCGGCGTAGGGTCCCAGTTTCTTGCGCAGGCGGGCGATGTTGACGTCGACGGTGCGTTCGGTCACGATGACGTCTTGCGGCCACACCTCGCTGAGCAGCTGCTGCCTGGAGAGCACCTCGCCACGCCTGCTGAGCAACAGCTGCAGCAGGTCGAACTCTGTCCTGGTGAGCTGCACGTCGTGCCCGTCGGCGGTGACGCTCTTTGCTGCCGTGTCGACGAGCAGTCCGTCGTGCTGCAGCACGCTCCTCGTCTCTGCCGTTGCCGTGGCGGCACGGCTGCGGCTGAGCACGGCGCCTACCCTGGCCGTCACCTCGCGCACGGAGAAAGGCTTCGTCACGTAGTCGTCGGCACCGAGGGCAAAGCCCTGCAGGGTGTCGGCCTCGGCATCCTTGGCCGTGAGGAAGATGATGGGCAGGTGTGCCGTGGCTGCATCGTCGCGCAGCCGTCGTGCCAGGTCGAAGCCCGACATGCCGGGCATCATCACGTCGAGCAGCAGCAGGTCGAAAGCCGAGGGCTCCAGCTGCAACGCCTCTTCGGCAGAGCAGGCCGACAGGGTGTCGTAGCCCGCCGCCGTAAGGTTGAAGACGAGTATCTCACACAGGTCGGGCTCGTCGTCGACCACCAGTATGCGTTTCTTTTCCATCAGTAGGTTGTCTCTTGTGCTGTGCAAAGTTACGAAGAAAGCCGCTAACGGCCAAAAAAAAGGGCGATAAATCGCTCTGGTGCATTAACTTCTCTGGCTTCTGGACTCCTTTGACTTCTTAACCGCCTACGCTTACCAAGGAGGGGAGAAGGCAATGCCGCTTGCACCCAACTTCCGAAATACAAGTCCAAGTGGGTTCTATCAATTCTCACCTTAATAGTTCCCTCCCCGCTTTACCGTCTCACACGCTCATGGTCGGTACGGCAAAACGCCCGCTGACGAAGTCGCTCTCGGCGACGTGCAGCAGTCCGTGCCTGCTCCCGACGTAGTGCATGAGCTGGTCGAAGATGGGGCTTTGTGCCAGCAGGCTGGCGTTGCCCACCATGACGAGATGCTCCTCGGCGCGGGTCATGGCCACGTTGAGCTTGCGGTCGACGATGCACCCGTCGATGTCGTCGGTAAAGACGTCGCTGGTGAGAAACTTCAGCTGGTAGTGCTTCTGGACGGTGAATCCGTAGACGATGTAGCGTCTCTGCGACCCCTGGAATCGCTCCACGGTGTCAATGGTGATGTGGCGCAGCGGGTCGACGCCGTATCTGTCGATGGCTGCTCGCACGGCGGCTATCTGGTTGCGGTAGGGCACGATGACGCCCACGGTCTCGTCGGCGTCGAAGGTGTCGTGCTCCAGCTGGTAGACCCTTTCCACGATGGCCGCAATCATGTTGGCCTCCACGAGGTTCACCTTGTCGGATGGCGACTGCTGCGGTGCGTCGGCCGCGATGAAGGCGATGCGGCGCGTGCGAAGCAGGTCGCTGATGCCGTCGCGCCCCTCGCCCTGCAGGGGCAGCACGGCCATCTGGTGTGGCAGTGGCACCTCGATGAGCTTGTCGGCATAGAAGGCATGGTTGGGGAAGTGGGCAATGTCGGGGTGCATGCGTCCCTGGCGGCGAAGCATGTAGGTGACGGTCTCGTCGTGGGCATAGCGCCGCAGCAGACGCTCGAAGAGCGACAGGCGGCAGTCGGTGAGCAGGATGGTGTGCAGCAGCGGGTCGTCGGTGCGCGACACCTCGGGTGTCTGCTGCACCACGGCGGGCAGCTGCTTGTGGTCGCCTATGAGCACCACCTTGGCGATGGCAGGTGTGCCGTCGCTATGGGCGCTAAGCAGTCCGATGAGGTGAGGCTCGAGTATCTGCGACGCCTCGTCGACGACGGCCAGTGAGAAATGCTTCATCTGTAGCAGGGCGATATTGCTGCTGAGCGAGGCCGTCGTGCCCACGACGACGCGGGCTGCCAGCAGCGTGTCTCTCAGCTGGGCTATGGTGTCGCTGTGCTCCACGCGTGTGATGAGCAGCTTGTCGCGGTAGGCATCGGCACAGCTGTAGGTGCCTCCCACGCGGATGAAGTCGATGCCCTCGCCTACGAGCTTGCTGCATATCTCGTCGACGGCCCTGTTGGTGTAGGACAGCACGAGCACGCAGGCGTCGCGCCCGGTGAGCTCCTCCTTGACGGTGTTGAGCATGCCGAAAGAGGTCTTGCCCGTGCCGGGCGGACCGATGATGAGGAAGAGGTCGCGGGCCTGCTTCACTCGTAGTGCCAGCGTGTCGAAGGCGCCGTAGCTGCCGTTGAGTGCTACGCTTGTGTCGACCTCTGGCTGCCGTTGCAGCAGGAGCAGGTCGCGGCGCTGCTGCGGTGCGGAGAGGAAGGCCTGCATGCCGCGGTAGAGCGGTGCGAAGGCCGACTCCATGAAGTCGTGCTCGATGGCCCACAGCTTGCCCTGATGGGCGAGGAAGACGCGGCCGTCAGTCTGCACCGCCCTCAGGGCCAGTCTGAGGCGGTCGGACAGCAGTGCCTCTATCGTGCAGCGGAAGACCATGGTGCGACGGGCGTCGGGCTCGCTGCCCTCGTCGTAGGGATAGAGCATGACGATGTCGCCCACGCGGAAGTTCGACATGTCGCCCTCTGCCGTCTCGGCAAAGCGCAGCTCCACCGTCCTGACGCGCCCGGTGGTGGCAGCGTCGGGCGAGAGGAGGCGCAGCCGGTCGTAGATGTTGCCAGCCTGTCGCTTCTCTTCCACCGAGGCCTGCCAGGTGGCGGCAAAGCCCGAACACTCCTTGGTCTTGTTGCCCAGCTTGGCCATGGCATGCTCGTTGGCTATGAAGGTGAGGAAACGGTAGTAGTAGGCTTGCTCCAGAGGCGTGGCCAGGTGTATGGGGTCGAGGACGCTGGCTATCTGTGGCCGTTGCCAGTCCTGCCAGAGCCGGCCCGAGGCATGCTTCTGGTTCAGCTGCTCGGGTGTGAGTCTGCCGAGCACGCGGCGGTAGGCGTCCGGCTGGGTGTAGTAGAGCTCGGCCCAGGCCATCTGGTTTCTCACCCTGATGGCACGGAAGATGAGCTCAGGGGCAAAGCCCAGGCCCAGCAGGCTCTCCTCATACTTGCTGTAGAGCAGGAAGGCATGGAGCTCCTTGCCGTTGTGCTCGTAGGCACGGCGGTAGTTGTAGCGGATGAGGGCCATGTAGAGGAGCATCTGCACGTAGTGCTCCTCTGTCTGCCGCGGCCGGCAGAAGTTGTCGTAGGGAAAGGCCCCCTTGCCCGACTTCTGCTCCATGAGCACGCGCAGGTCCATCTGCAGGTAGTCCATGCGCCCCTGCAGGCCGAGCATCTCAGAGTAGAACGACGGTTCGACGATGCCCTCCTTCGGGTCGAAGCGTCCCACGGCGGCCTGCGAGGGCAGCGTGTCGCGCAGGGCACGGTCTATGTGGCGCTTCTGCCGCTGTCCCTCCTCGTGAAACTGGGCCCCGCCCGCTATGGTGAGCAGGCTCAGGGCGTTGTCACGGAAGAACGTCTTCACGCTGTCGGCATAGGTGTGGGTGGGGGGCATCTGCCGGATGGCCTCGTCGAGCAGCTGTCCGGCCAGGTTGCCCAGGACGGTGGCATCGGTGGTGCGCTGGGGCTCCAGACGCCGGATAAGCTCTACGAGGGGCGACTCGGCATAGCTGGTGAAGCAGTGGGCCACCGACGAGATGTTGACCAGATAGTCTGGCTCGAAGATGATGAGCTCAGGATAGATGGTGCCGTCGTCTTCACGGGGCCGCACCAGGTTGAGCTGCGTCCCCTCGCGGAAGAGTCCCTTCAGATAGGTCCAGTCGAAGTCGTAGTTCTGGTTGCCATGAGCATAGCACACCCGCCGCAGACCGTCAGCGCCCGGTGTCTCTGTCTCGACATAGACGCACTCATCGTCCCACCTCGCCACAATCACCCTCATGCACTCGCCCACGAGCAGCGGCGTGTAGTCGGGCACCTTCTCTGTAGGGAAGAGGGCCGTGAGCTCCTGAGGTATGACGGTGTCATAGACGAAGGCCACAAACTGGCAGAGCGTCTTCAGGTCGTAGAGGCACATCTGCTGCAGCAGGGCCTCGTCGAGCTCGCAGCGACGGCGCAGCCGCACACGGGTGTCGTTGGTGGCGCGGGCAAGCCGTGGTGTGGCGCCGTACTCCTTGAGCAGGTAGTCGGTCTTGGCAAAGTCGCCGCTGAAGATGATGCGTGTCTGACTGGTCTTTTCCTCCAGGCACCGCCTGAAGGTGTGGGCCATGGCGTCGTAGACACGCCGGTAGTGGGGCCTGTGATGCAAGGCCTCAGACAGCTGGGCGAAGAAGTCGGAGGCCGTCTCCGGCTGGTAAGCCACGCCGGAGTCGGCGGGAGTGATATTGCTGGGCATGTGTAGGCTATCGGTTTCGGGGGACGGTTAAGAGGCTGCAAATATAGGCAAAAAAAGCGAAGTGACAAAAAAAACATGCAAAAACCCGCAGAGCGCAATCATCTGTCGCGCCCCGTTTTGTATGCACTCTTTTTTAAAAGGACGCTTTGCTTGCAAAGAATCTTCTGAAAAGTGTGCGAAGTATCAATCTTTTTTCGTATCTTTGCCGATTATTTCAAAAAAGCTACTCATTATGGCAACCAACAACAACCATCTCGTCATCATGGCCGGAGGCGTGGGCAGCCGTTTCTGGCCCATGAGCACGGCAGAGCGTCCCAAGCAATTCATCGACGTGCTGGGCACAGGCCAAAGCCTGCTGCAGCTCACCGTGGAGCGCTTCGGCTCCCTGATAGCCCCAGAGCACATCTGGGTGGTGACCAACGCGCGCTACGCCGACATCGTGAGGCAGCAGCTGCCAGGCATGCCTGCCGGCAACATACTCTGCGAGCCCTGCCGCCGCAACACCGCACCCTGCATAGCCTACGTGTCGTGGCGCATCAAGAAGCAAGACCCCAAGGCCAACATCGTGGTCACGCCCAGCGACCACGTGGTGATGAACGTGCAGGAGTTTCAGCGTGTCGTCAGGGAGTGCATGGCCTTCACAGCCGACAGCGACGCCATCGTCACACTCGGCATGAAACCCACGCGGCCCGAGACCGGATACGGATACATACAGGCCGACCTCTCGGCCAGCTCGCTGCGCAACAAGGGTATCTTCCGAGTGGACTCCTTCCGAGAGAAACCCGACATAGACACCGCCAGACAGTACATCAAAAAGAACAACTACTTCTGGAATGCGGGCATCTTCATCTGGAACGTGTCGACCATCGTCAATGCCTTCCGCGTCTATCAGCCCAACCTCTCCAAGATATTCGAGTCGATGAGCGACGTCTATGCCACGCCCGCCGAGCAACAGGCCGTCAACGAGAAGTTTCCGCTGTGCGAAAACATCAGCGTGGACTACGCCATCATGGAGAAGGCCGAGGAGATATTCGTATGTCCGGCCGACTTCGGATGGAGCGACCTGGGCACGTGGGGCTCGCTGCAACAGCAGTCGCACCGCGACCTCTATGGCAATGCTGCCATAGGCCCCGACATCACGCTCATAGAGAGCCGCGACTGCATCGTGCACACCACACAGCAGAAAAAGGTGGTGGTGCAGGGACTCGACGGATACATCGTGGCCGAACGCGACGGCACACTGCTCATCTGCAAGCTGGCCGAGGAACAGCGCATCAAGCAGTTCAGCGGCGAGAACTGACGCGACGGACGACAACCCACACGTCAGACCATAAGACTTACACAGCAATGATAGACAACCAATCAAAGATATACGTGGCAGGCCATCGCGGCCTGGTGGGGTCGGCCATCTGGAACAACCTGCAGCAGCGGGGCTACACCCGCCTGGTGGGACGCACCCACCAGGAGCTCGACCTCACCGACCAGCTGGCCGTGCGCCACTTCTTCGACGAACAAAGGCCAGACGCCGTCGTGCTTGCTGCCGCCTTCGTGGGAGGCATCATGGCCAACTCGCTCTACCGCGCCGACTTCATCATGCAGAACATGAAGATGCAGTGCAACGTCATCTCGGAGTCCTACGCCCACGGTGTCCAGAAACTGCTGTTTCTCGGCTCCACGTGCATCTATCCGAAGAACGCGCCGCAACCCATGAAGGAAGACTGCCTGCTGACGTCGCCGTTAGAGTACACTAACGAGGAGTACGCCATTGCCAAGATTGCCGGCCTGAAGATGTGTGAGTCCTACAACCT
>CAJOHP010000024.1 GCA_905234355.1 uncultured Prevotella sp.
ACAGAGCAAGCTGGTGCGTTGCGTGGCCGGAAAGGTACTCGACGTGGCTGTAGATATCCGGCAAGGCTCACCTACTTTCGGGCAGCACGTTGCAGTAGAGATTTCAGGAGAGAACCATCTGCAGTTCTTCATCCCCAAGGGGTTTGCGCACGGGTTCGCCGTACTCAGCGAAACGGCGGTCTTCCAATACAAATGCGACGAGTTCTACCACCCGGAGGCCGACTCCGGCATCCAGCTGGCCGACCCCGCCCACGGCAAGCCTGCCGTCACCACCTACGAGCTGCTCTCCGCCGACCCGCCCTTCCCCCGCGTGGCCCTCTATCCCCACACCGGCCGCACCCACCAGCTGCGCATGCACTGTGCCCATCCCCTCGGCCTAGGCATGCCCATACGCGGCGACCGCCTCTACGGACAGCCCGCCGACCGCCTCTACCTCCACGCCGACACCCTCGCCTTTGCCCATCCCCTCACCGGCAAAGCGCTCACCTTCACCCTGCCCGCACCCTTCTGACTGCAAAATTTCAGCCTTTTCCTTTGTCATATCAAGAATAATGCGTACCTTTGCACCGCATGATGGTTCGTGCCCCCAACGCACGACTAACAGGGAACCGGGTGAGACTCCCGGACAGTCCGGCTGCTGTGAGTTGTCCTTCAGCACGGCAAGCAACGCAAGTCACTGAGAAACAAAGAGTATCGGGAAGACGCTTGCCAGGCGGCAACAAAGTCAGAAGACCTGCCATCCATGAGAGAAAACTTCGTTCACGCGCCTCCTGGGTTAGGCTCGGAAGTAGAACAAACACGTGAAGACGACATGAGACGAATAGCCCTTATGCTCGGTCTTGTCCTGCTGGCCACGTCGTGCCGTGAGGACGAGCCCATTGTGCAGCCCACCGTCACGCAGTTGCCCGACAGTGGCAGCGGCGATGACACGCCTGTGCCTACACCAGCCGACTCGGCAGCCGCCGACAGCGTCGGCCCCACCGCCTATCTCGGACTCTATGTGCTCTGCGAGGGCAACATGGGTTCCAACAAAGCCACGCTCGACTATCTCGACCTCGAGCGCGGCCAGTACATGAAGAACATCTTCCCCTCGCGCAATCCGCAGAAGGTCATGGAGCTTGGCGACGTGGGCAACGATGCCGAGATATACGGCTCGCGGCTGTGGCTCGTCATCAACTGTTCCAACAAGGTGGAGGTGTGCGATGCCCGCACGACGCGCTCCCTCGGGCAGGTCGACGTGCCCAACTGCCGCTCCGTCTGCTTCAGCGATGGCTATGCCTACGTGAGCAGCTACGTGGGTCCTGTGCCCGCCTACGGTGCGGCCGACAACCGCTCGGTGCTGGGCGAGGTCTACAAGATAGATACCCTGTCGCTGCAGGTCGTGGCACGCTGTGCCGTGGGCTATCAGCCCGACGAGCTCTGCATTGTGGGCGACAAGCTCTACGTGGCCAACAGCGGGGGCTACCAGCCCTTCTTAGGCTACGGCTACGACCACACCGTGAGCCAGATAGACCTGCCGACCTTCTGCGAGGAGCGCAAGATCAGCGTGGCACCCAACCTCTTCCGCCTGCGTGCCGACCGTCACGGCCAGCTCTGGGTGAGCAGCCGTGGCGTAGAGGACGACACCCGACACCGAGCCCATCCCCTCGCGCCTCTACCGCCTGGCTCCCGACGACAGCGGGCAGATGCAGCTCAAGGACTCTGTGGACCGTGTCGTCAACGACTTCGACATCGTGGGCGACACCCTCTACTACTGTGGCTCACAGGTGCAGGGCTCGCGCATGATGCGCTACTACGGCGCCGTCGACGTCCGCACGGCGCGCCCCCTTACCGACCAGCTGCTCAGCGACGACGGCTCATGGTCCATACGCACGCCATACGGCATCAAGGTGCACCCCCAGACCGGCGACATCTACCTCATGGACGGCACCAACTACGTCTCTTCGGGCTATCTGCTCGCCTTCGATCGTCAGGGCCGCTTCCTCTGGCGCACCGCCACCGGCGACATACCGGGCCACGCCTGCTGGCTCACCACCAGGTAATGCCCAGTACCAGCAGTCCCAGAGACCCAGCAGTCCCAGAGGCCCAGCAGTCCCAGTAACCCCAGAGGTCCCAGTAGCCCCAGAGGCCCCAGAACCCCAGAAAGAAAAAAACTATCCACAATATGACTACGTGTATTATTTATAAGTTTCAACCGAAGAGAGTGTGGCGCCCGGCCCTGGCACTGCTGCTTTCAGTCCTGCTCGGACCGGCGCTCCACTTCTCCTCATCGTCGCTGCACGCACAGCAGATGACCGACACCCCCACCCACTCAGAGTTTATCCTTGCCGTCGACGAGTACAGCCCCGCACCGGGGCAGTGGGTCGGCGAGATGCCCGTCTACGCGCCGGGCGACACCCCGCAGACCATGGCCGACAAGTGCACCCGTGCCATAGCCGGACCGCTCACCGCCACCAGCGAAGACGATGCAACCAGCATGATCTCGCTCGGAGCATGGGGCGGCTACGTCACCTTCCACTTCGACCACAGCATCGCCAACATCGCCGGCCAGCGCGACTTCTACATCGCCGGCAATGCGCTGGTCAACTTCAGCGAGGCGGGCATCGTCATGGTGATGAAGGACGAGAACCACAACGGACTGCCCGACGACACATGGTACGAGCTGGCCGGCTCGGCCGACGAGGACAGCGCCGGACTCGTGCGCTACGACTACCGCGTGACCTACACCCTCGCGCCCATGGCCGACACGCCCTGGACCGACAGCGAGGGCCAGGAGGGCGCCGTGCTGCGCAACGCCTATCACGAGCAGAACGAGTACTTCCCCCTGTGGCTCGACAGCCCGCTCACCTTCACCGGCACACGTCTGCCCGACAATGCCTATATCGTCAACAAGCGCCCCCGGGTCGACGGCGCACGCCCCCTGCGCTACGGCTACGTGGACAACCTGCCCAACAGCGACGAGGAGGGCAACAGCTTCGACATAGACTGGGCCGTCGACCACAACCGCATGCCCGTCAGTCTGGACTTCATCGACTTCGTGCGCGTCTACACCGCACACCTCGAGCAGGTCAGCGCCGCCATCGGTGAGTCGTCGACCGAGGTGCAGGGCGCCCGCGACCTGCATCTCGACGAGTCGATACGCGCCATTGCCGAGCGCAAGGGCACCGTGGGCATCGCTACGGCCACCGTCGCACCACGCATCAGCCAGACGCTCGATATGCAGGGCAGACCCACGACCTCCCTGCGACATGGGCTCAACATCGTGCGCACCGACAACGGCGAATGCAAGAAGATAATCGTCAAATAAATTTTTTTAATATAACCTACTTAAACTTATGAAGCAAAGATTACAACAGTCATTGCTGCTGCTACTTGCGCTGTTCTGCATCCCTCTCGGGGCTTGGGCCGACAGAGAGGTGAACCAGCTACAATTTGGCAAGCAGACCATCGAGGTGGCCAGTGATGAAGTCATCACGTTCTACGACCCATGGGGTACGGCAGACGTCGTTGACAACAACAGCTACAACGCCCAGTCGCTCACTGTGTTCAAACCTGCCGACGCAGGTAAGTCGGTGCAAATCACTTTTGAGACCATCGACCTGGACCAGTACAGCAACAGCTATTATCTTTATCTGAACCTGTACGACGGCATAGCCGATGCCGATGGCTCGTTCTCTTGGCCTTCTTCTACCAGTAGCATCACAAGTTCATCGAATCTCAGCGGACTGTCCGGAACGCTCCTGGCCGAGAAAATCAACAACGACAACAAGCCTTCGCTACCTGTCGTCTATACCTCAAGTACAGGCGACGGCGCCCTGTCGGTCGGTTTCATGCACCGCAACTCCAACCAATGTGCCGGCTGGGTGGCCAAGGTCAGGACGGTCAAGCTCGAGAGCATGACCATCACCGGCGCCGGCTCCAGCTACGACGGCGTGGTGGCTACACCCTCGCAGAAGCAGAACGTGACGCTGGCCCATGCCTTCGTCACCGCCGAGGGCGTGATGAACCCCGACAACGTGACGGCCATCTACTTCACCCTGACGAAGAACGAGGGTGTGGTAGACCCTGCTGCCCTCAAGCTCTATAAGGG
This sequence comes from uncultured Prevotella sp., assembly GCA_905234355.1. Taxonomy (GTDB): domain Bacteria; phylum Bacteroidota; class Bacteroidia; order Bacteroidales; family Bacteroidaceae; genus Prevotella. The sequence goes on from CAJOHP010000024.1 coordinate 4,091, forward strand.
CGATGCTCAGGTAGTGGCAACGGTACAGACCGACGGCACAGGCTATAAGTTCGTGCTCGACGAGGCACCCGCCACCGGCACCACCACCTTCACCGTCAAGGGCGACATCCTCGGCACAGCACAGGTGGGCGCCAAGGTGCAGCTGAATATCACCCGCGTGGCCACCGCCGCACAGCCCGACGGCGTGCAGCCCTTCGCCGCTGCCACACCCGTGGAGGTGGAGAATCCCGCACTCGTGCTGATGACCGCACAGCCACAGACCATCACCGTGGGCGAGACGCCTCTGCAGTTCTACGACGAGGGCGGTGCCAACGGCCCCATCTACTCCAAGACCAACGGCCAGGTGACCTTCCTCCCCGGCGTGGCCGGAAAGAAGGTGATGATCGACTTCACCGACAACAAGATATGGCACGGCTCCTACTACAACCAGGAGCTGCGCATCTACAGCGGCACCGAGGTCAAGGCCGACGCGCTGCTGCGCACCCTGCAACAGGGCGAGACCGCCCGTGTGCGCTCCACCAGTGCCGACGGCGCACTGACCGTGGTGCTCTACAGCGACGCCTCCAACAGCGTCGAGGCCGACGGCTTCGTGGCCCAGGTGAGCCTCTTCACCCCGCAGCCCATGGACTTCGAGCAGCTCACGGCCACGCACCCGGCCGACGGCACCGTCTGTGCCGGCGACCGGCAGCAGCCCATACTCAGCATCTGCGTGACCACGCACGACACCGAGCCCGCCATGCAGCTCACCCGGATGAGCTTCAACGCCTGCGGCACCAGCGCCATCGTCAGCAAGGCCACACTGCTCTACGGCGAGACGAAGGTGGGCGAGACGACCGTCGGTGCCGACGACTTCACCATCGCGCTCACCGAGCCGCTGACGCTCGCCGAGGGCGACAACCTCTTCACCCTGTGCTACGACATCAGCGACGAGGCGCTCAACGACCAGAGTGTCGATGCCGCACTCGTCAGCGCTACAGCACTCGTGAACAGCACGGCCAAGACCGCCGAGGCCGCCAGCGGCAATCCCGACGGGCAGCGCACTGTCTTCAACCTGATACTCTCCCACCGCGATCAGGGCACCGTGACCAAGACAGTCAACGGCACCATGGCCTTCGCCACACAGACGGCCAGCAGCTACAGCAGCTACTGCGAGGCCGGCACCGACGACCGCATCAACGTCTTCGTGCCCAAGCACGAGGGACACGTCATGCAGATAGACTTCAGTCAGTTCGACCTGGCTTACTCCACGTCCTACTACGGCTCGAAGTCGCGCTTCCGCATCTATGCCGGACAGGGCACGCAGGGCGACCTGCTCTGGGAGCTCAGCAGTGCCGACGAGGCCACGACGGGCCCCGGACGCATCGTCCGCTCGACGGCAGCCGACGGCGCACTGACCGTCGTCTTCTGCCCCAACAGCAGCTACTCCTACAGCTACGAGGGCTTCCAGGCCACCGTCAGCGAGTATCTCTCGCGCCCTATGCAGATAGCCCGGGTGACGGCCTCGCATCCCGTCACGGCCGACGCCCCCATCGGCGGCAAGCAGCAGGACCTGCTCAGCGTCGATATTGAGACCGACGGCAATCTGGACCCCGTGGCCATCGGCGGTATCGTCTTCAACTACAAAGGCACGCAGCACAACCTGCAGAGCGTGAGCCTCTGGCATCAGGGCGAGCAGGTGGCAGCGATGGACGTCGAGGACAACCTGGAGTTCACCCTTGAGTTTGCTCACGAGCTGATTCTGGCCGAGGGCAGCAACGTCTTCACCCTGAAGGCCGACGTGCGCGGCAACGCCGTGGAGGACACGCCTATCGACGCACTGGTGGCGGGATATATCCAAGGCGAAGACTTCGTGAGCACTGACGGCGACATTGACCCCGAAGGCGAACGCATCGTGAAAGGCATACTCCACATGCAGCAGGGCGACAACGGGCTCATCGAGCTCGCTCTCGGACAGACCTTCCGCATCTACGATGACGGCGGCGCCGATGCCGACGGCAGCGACGGCCTGGAGGGCACCGTGGTCATTGCCCCCACGGGCGATGCCGACTGCGTGCGCCTGAAGGACCTGGGCATCAGCTTTGCCTACACCGCCCACCTCTACATCTACGAGGGCGGCAAGGTCGACGACGGCAAGCTCATCGCCGACCTCACCGGCTCTTCGGCCAAGTTCCAGCCCATCATCAGCAGTGCCGACACCGACGGCGGACGCCTCACCCTGCGCTATGTGGGCAGCGGCAGCTACACCCGTCCCAACTTCGCCGTCGAGGCCGAGGGCTACAAGAAGAGCGACGTGGCCATCACCGGCATCACTGCCGAGGACGTGAGCACCAGCGAGGTGCTCAAGGGCCAGACCGACGTGCGCATGCTCCGCATAGCCGTCGAGGCCAAGGGCGAGCTGCAGCCCGCCACCATCACCGCCTTCCGTGTGGCCGAGGCTGACAGCGACCAGCCTGTGGCAGCCACACGCATCTATCAGACCGGCACAGCCGACACCTTCTCGCCCACCGATGAGTTCAGCGGCAGCTACACCATCACCACCAGCGGCACCTACTACTTCTGGCTCTGCTACGACATCGACGTCGAGGCAGCCGTGGGCCTGCAGGCTGCGGCCACGCTCGAAAGCATCGTGGTCGATGGCCAGACGGTCGGCGCCACCGCGTCGGCCACGGCCACGGTGACCGTGGCCTCGGGCAAGAGCGGCACCTACACCGTGGGACAGGGCGGCGACTATGCCTCGCTGCAGCAGGCCGTCGACGACCTGGGCACGCTCGGCATGGAGGGCGCTGTGACGCTCAAGGTGAAGGCCGGCGAATATAATGAAAAAGTTCGCGTACCTTATATTAAGGGTATGGGCAGCACCAACACGCTCACCATCGAGAGCGAGAGCGGACTGCGCGACGTGCACATCCGTCACGACCAGTACTCTGCCGGCGGCTACAGCGACGACCAGCACAAGAAGGACTATGGCGTGGTGACCCTCTACCAGGCCAGCTACGTGACGCTGCGCAACCTCGAGATCTCGACCACCGACAAGAGCTACAAGGCCGTGGTCATGGTCAAGGACGAGAGCCGCCACGTCACCATCGACAACTGCTACCTGCACGCTCCTGCCTGCACGGCCTCCAACGGCGAGGACGTGGTGCTCGTGGGTCACACCATCATCGACGAGGAGAACAAGAACAACGACTATCTCACCGTGCGCAACTGCCTGCTCGAAGGCGGCAAGATGGGCGTCTCCATGGGCGGCACCAACTACGTGGCACTGCCCAAGGAGGTGGGTGGCGTCATCGAGGGCAACACCTTCAAGAACAACGCACAGAAGGCCATCTACATCATGGACGAGCTGGGCGTGAAGGTGCGCAACAACACCATCGTCATCGATGCCGATGCACCTACCAAGATGAGCGTGGGCATACTCGACATGCAGCTGCGCGACGCTTATGACGAGGCCACCGAGATCACGGGCAACATCTTCAACGTGGCACCCTCTTCCTACTGCGCCGTGATGAATCTGCGACAGCTCGAGGGCACCGAAGAGGCTCCCGTGCTCGTCGCCAACAACGTCATCAACCTCACGTCGCTCAATGCCAGCTATGCTGCCTTCAAGTTCAACGGCAGCAAGGTACGCAATGTGCGCGTGGCCCACAACACCATCCACATGACCGGTACCAACGGCGGGGCCGCCTTCTGGGCATCGTCGAAGCTCGACGAGGGCTACGGCAACATCGACGTGGTGAACAACATCATACAGAACGAGACTTCCGGCTATGCCGTCAACCTCTACAACGATGCCAACCTCGGCACCGACAAGATCAGCTTCCGCAACAACGTGATGAGCACCCAGGGCAATACCTTCTTCCGTGCCGCCTCGGCTACGTCGGGCGACTTTGCCACCTTCGTCGAGAAGACCGGTGCCACCGGTTGCCTCAACCTCGCCGTGGCCTTTGCCAGCGACGACTTCCTCGAGCCCGAGAACACGCTCGACGGCCAGCTGCTCACGGCCCTGCCCCTGGACTATGTGGCCACCGACGTCAATGGCACAGCCCGTCCGGCAGAGGGTCGCACCATCGGTGCCTACGAGTACGACGACTCGCCCCGCGTGGCACCCACGATGGCCGAGGGCTATCCGCAGCTGACCAATATCGCTGAGACGGAGGCTACGCTGCTCGTCAAGGCCGACGTGGCCGGCACCGCCTTCGTGCTCGTGAAGCAGCAGGGACAGCCTGCGCCCACCGCCGACGAGGTGCTCGAGAGCACGCAGAAGACCGTCTTTGCCGCAGCTACTGAGACCACGCTGACGCTGGCCAACCTGCAGGGCGAGACCGCCTACACCGCCTACGTCGTGCTGCGCAGCACCCACGGACAGGCTTCCGCCCTGACGCAGGCCGACTTCACCACGGCCGAGACCCACGTGGCTCCCGCCACCATGACCATCTGGCTCAACAACGAGCAGGGCGCCAAGACCATCACCGTCGACGAGAGCGACCCCGAGGTCAGCATCTTCGTGATGGACATCGAGGGCGGCAAGGCTCCCTACACCCTCACCTGGCAGACCGCCTACGGCGAGCTGATAGAGACCGAGCAGATAGAGGCCGACGACCTCGACGGCTTCATGGGCTTTGCTACGGTAGAGCCCACGCAGAGCACCGACTACATCGTGACACTCACCGACCGCCAGCAGAACGTGACGTGCGACACCGTGCGCGTCATCCTCACCGGGGCTGCACAGATGGCTACCTTCGACGACCTGTGGTACGACAGCGACGAAGACGGCGAGTACGACTATATGTTCGGTCCCTTCTGGATGAACACCGTCAGCGAGTCGTGGGGACAGCTCAACTACCGTGGCACGTTCCTCAGCGGCAGCTATGCCTTCAGCAACAACTGCATGCCGGCCTACGGCTCCTTCGACGGCTTTGCCTACTCGCGCAGCACCAACACCGCCTTCAGCCCGGCCACCTTCGGCAGCGACCAGTTCAATGCCGTCACCGGCAGCGGCTTCGGCGGCTCCGAGAGCTTCGGCATAGGCTACGTGGGATTTGAGAACAAGCCCACCGTGACCGTGCTCAACAGTGCCGACGGCGACGTCATTCGCGGCGTCTACGTGACCAACAGCGCCTACACCGTCGATGCCATCCTCAACGGCGACGGACAGGAGAACGAGACCGACGCCCAGGGTCAGGCCTGCGCTCCCAACGAGGGATTCCACACGGGCGACTACGTGCTGCTCACCGCCACGGGCATCGATGCCAGCGGACAGCAGACCGGCACGGCTCAGTTCTATCTGGCCGACTACCGCTCGGCCGACGCTGCCCAGCACACCTACCTGAAGCACTGGGAGTGGATGGACCTCTCCAAGCTGGGCAAGGTGCGCAACGTGGTCTTCTCCATGACCGCATCGCGCAAGAACCAGTGGGGCACCACCACGCCACTCTACTTCTGTCTCGACAACTTCAACGATCCTAACGGCGTGGCCACTGCCATCAGCACCGCTGCTGCACAGACGGTGCAGACCGGCGCGCGCTACAACGCCGCCGGACAGCGCGTGGCCGCCGGACAGCGCGGACTCAGCATCGTGCGCCAGGCCGACGGCTCCGTGCGTAAGGTCGTGGTGAAGTGAGGAAATGACCTGACCGATGAGAAAGATACGGACGATAGAGATGAAGCGGCTGACCGTCGACGAGTTTCGGCAGGCCAGCAAGATGCCGCTCGTGGTGGTGCTCGACGATGTGCGGTCCATGCACAACGTGGGCAGTGTGCTGCGCACGGCCGACGCCTTCCGCGTGGAGCAGGTGGTGCTGTGCGGCATCACCGGATGTCCGCCACATGCCGAGATACACAAGACGGCACTCGGTGCCGAAGACAGCGTCAGCTGGACCTACTGCCCCACCGCCCTCGAGGCGGTGGAGCAGCTGCGCCGTGAGGGCTACCACGTGCTGAGCATAGAGCAGGTGGAGCACTCCACGAAGCTGCCGCAGTTTGTGCCCGAGACGGGACGGCGCTATGCCGTCGTGCTCGGCAACGAGGTGAAGGGCGTGCACCAGGAGGTGGTCGACGCCAGCGACGGCTGTCTCGAGATACCTCAGCTGGGCACGAAGCACTCGCTCAACGTGAGCGTCACCGCCGGCATCGTCATCTACGAGTTTGCACGCGCCCTCATGCTCTGACGTTTGTGACTGCTTTTGCTCCCATCGCATAAGCCTACGAGTCGCTTTTACCCCCTAAACGACTCCCGTTTACCCCCTAAACGATACTCCGCTACCCCCTAAAAGCAACTCTTTTAGGGGGTAAACGGGGGGCGTTTAGGGGGTAAAACGTGATGGGTTTAAGCTTAAATCTGCAACCGGTTCATTTACAGTGAGTTGCAAAACCGTATTATTTATATTCTGTCTAAGTATTGGCTTGTTTTGGAAGTAAGTTGTTTAGTATGATGTCCCTATGTTTTTGAATTTACAGACCCCACCCCCAACCCCTCCCCTTTTGAAGGGAGGGGAGTGCCATGCGGCGTCTCCTGCGGCGGACAAGGCGTCAGCCACTCCCCTCCCTTCAAGGGGAGGGGTTGGGGGTGGGGTCTGTAAATACAAAAGCTGTGTACAACATATTGTATTCCCCGATACTCCCGAAAGACAACCCTGCGTCTTATGCGGAACGCGTATAAATAGCTAATTTTCTTGCCAAAACGTTTGTCCGTTTCATTATTTTTAGTTAATTTTGTGGCCTAAAATCCCTGCTTGTACTTTGTTGTGGGTATAGGCACGGACGAAGCATCGCCATGCGATGACGGCTCGTGAGAGTCGCGAAGCTATCTTTAGTCTGAAACAAATAATTATTTAATTCATTAATATCTAACATTTTATGTGGTTAATCAATTCATCAATTGGTAGAAAAGTTGTCATGTCCGTCACGGGCATTGCGCTGATCTTGTTCCTGACATTCCATTGCTGCATGAACCTGGTCGCGCTCTTCTCGGGCAAGGCTTACAACACGATTTGCGAGTTGCTGGGTGCCAACTGGTATGCCATAGTGGCAACGCTCGGTCTGGCCGCCCTGGCATGTATTCACATTGTCTTCGCCTTCATCCTCACGGCGCAGAACCGCCGCGCGCGCGGTAACAGCCGCTACGAGGTGGCTACGACCGTCAATGGCACCAACGTGGCAGAGAAGTGGGCATCGGGCAACATGCTCGTGCTGGGCATCATCATCCTCCTGGGACTGCTCATGCACCTGAAGCACTTCTGGTACAACATGATGTTTGCCGAGATTGTGGACATGGTGCCGCAGCACAGCCCCGCCGACGGCTTTGCCTGGATTCAGGAGACCTTCTCCAATCCCGTCTTCGTCGTGCTCTACCTCGTCTGGTTTGCTGCCATCTGGTTCCACCTGGCCCACGGCTTCTGGAGCGCCTTCCACACCCTGGGTGCCAGCGGCAAGATATGGCAGAAGCGCCTGCAGTGCATCGGACTCATCTACGTCACCCTGCTCATGCTCGGCTACACCGCTGTGGTGCTGGGCTTCGCCTTCGGATGTGCACCCTCGCTGTGTGACTGCTGCGCACAGACTGCGGCTGCTTGCTGTCAATAATTCATTGTTAATCTGTAAATCATTAGAACAACTATGGCAAAAGTATTAGATTCAAAGATTCCCGCAGGACCCGTGCCTGAGAAGTGGAAGGAATATAAAGCCCACCAGCGTCTGGTCAACCCTAAGAACAAGCTGAAGCTCGACGTCATCGTCGTGGGCACCGGCCTGGCAGGCGCCTCGGCCGCTGCATCGCTCGGCGAGATGGGCTTCAACGTCATCAACCTGTGCATACAGGACTCGCCCCGTCGCGCACACTCCATCGCCGCACAGGGCGGCATCAACGCTGCCAAGTGCTATCAGAACGACGGCGACTCGGTCTACCGTCTGTTCTACGACACCGTGAAGGGCGGTGACTACCGTGCCCGCGAGGCCAACGTCTACCGTCTGGCCGAGGTGTCGAACAACATCATCGACCAGTGCGTGGCACAGGGCGTGCCCTTCGCACGCGAGTACGGCGGCATGCTGGCCAACCGCTCCTTCGGCGGTGCACAGGTGAGCCGCACGTTCTATGCCAAGGGCCAGACCGGCCAGCAGCTGCTGCTCGGCGCCTACAGCTCGCTCTCGGCACAGGTGCAGGCCAAGAAGGTGAAGCTCTACACACGCTACGAGATGGAAGACGTGGTCATCGTCGACGGTCGCGCACGCGGCATCATCGCCAAGAACCTCGTTACCGGCAAGCTCGAGCGCTTCTCGGCCAACGCCGTGGTCATAGCCACCGGCGGCTACGGCAACACCTACTTCCTCTCGACCAACGCCATGGGCTGCAACTGCACAGCCGCTGTGCAGTGCTACCGCAAGGGCGCCATGTTTGCCAACCCCTCCTATGTGCAGATACACCCCACCTGCATCCCCGTGCACGGCGACAAGCAGTCGAAGCTCACCCTCATGTCGGAGTCGCTCCGCAACGACGGCCGCATCTGGGTGCCCAAGAAGCTGGAGGATGCCAAGGCACTGCAGCAGGGCACCAAGCAGGGATGGGAGATACCCGAGGAGGACCGCGACTACTACCTGGAGCGCCGCTACCCGGCCTTCGGCAACCTCGTGCCGCGTGACGTGGCCTCGCGTGCCGCCAAGGAGCGCTGCGACAAGGGCTTCGGCGTGAACAACACCGGACTGGCCGTCTTCCTCGACTTCTCGGAGTCTATCAACCGTCTGGGCCTCGACGTCATCATGCAGCGCTACGGCAACCTCTTCGAGATGTATGAGGAGATCACCGACGTGTTCCCCGGCGACGTGGCCAACGAGATAAACGGCGTGAAGTACTACAAGCCCATGATGATCTATCCCGCCATACACTACACCATGGGCGGCATCTGGGTGGACTACGAGCTGCAGACCACCATACCCGGACTCTTCGCCATCGGCGAGTGCAACTTCTCCGACCACGGCGCCAACCGCCTGGGTGCATCGGCACTGATGCAGGGACTGGCCGACGGATACTTCGTGCTGCCCTACACCATACAGAACTATCTGGCCGACCAGGCCGTCTGGCCCAAGGTGTCGACAGACCTGCCCGAGTTTGCTGAGGCAGAGAAGAAGGTCGACGCCGAGATGGACCGTCTGCTGGGCATCAAGGGCAAGCGCTCCGTCGACTCTATACACAAGGAGCTCGGACACATCATGTGGGAATACGTGGGCATGGGACGCACCGCCGAGGGCCTGAAGACCGGCCTGAAGAAGATGCACGACCTGGAGAAGGAGTTCGACACCAACCTCTTCGTGCCCGGCACGAAGGAGGGCCTGAACGTAGAGCTCGACAAGGCCATCCACCTGCGCGACTTCTTCACCATGGGACAGCTCGTGGCATTCGACGCTCTCTCGCGCAACGAGTCCTGTGGCGGACACTTCCGCGAGGAGTACCAGACCGAGGAAGGCGAGGCCAAGCGCGACGACGAGAACTACTTCTACGTGGGCTGCTGGGAGTACAAAGGCAAGGGCAACGAGCCCGAGCTCTCGAAGGAGCCGCTGGAGTATGAGGCTATCAAGGTACAGACACGTAACTATAAGAATTAATGTGAGTTTTTAAGTTTCTAAGTTCATAAGTTTTTAAGTTTTCCAAGCTGAGATGGGAACATATAAGGATTTAAAAGTTTGGCAGAAAAGCATGCAACTCGCTCGCAGGATTTACGAGATAACTCTTCGATATCCTGTTGATGAAAAGTTTGGCTTAGTCAGTCAGATGCGACGTTGCGTTGTTTCCATACCCTCCAACATTGCAGAAGGCTATGGTCGTGAGGGAGAAAAGGAACACTTACACTTTCTGTCCATCTCTTTGGGATCTTCAAACGAGTTGGAAACACAAATGATTCTCTCGTATGATTTCCATTATGTCAGTGAAGAGGAATACGCGGAAGTTATGGACTTAAACTCTGAGGTGAACAAGATGCTTTCATCGTTAATATATACGTTGAAGCATCCAAAACCGTAGGAACTCATAAACTCATAAACTCATAAACTAAAAAACTCACAACAATGGCTAAGAATATCAGCTTTACAATAAAGTTCTGGCGCCAGAACGGCCCCAAGGACCAGGGTCACTTCGACACCCACGAAATGCACGACATACCCGACGACACCTCGTTCCTCGAGATGCTCGACATCCTGAACGAGGAGCTCATCAACGAGGGCAAGGAGCCCTTCGTGTTCGACCACGACTGCCGCGAGGGCATCTGCGGCATGTGCTCGCTCTACATCAACGGCACGCCTCACGGCAAGACCGAGCGCGGCGCCACCACCTGCCAGCTCTACATGCGCCGCTTCAACGATGGTGACGTCATCACCGTCGAGCCTTGGCGCTCTGCTGCTTTCCCCGTCATCAAGGACTGTATGGTCGACCGCAACGCCTTCGACAAGATCATCCAGGCCGGCGGCTACACCTCCATCCGCACCGGACAGGCCCAGGACGCCAACGCCATCCTCATCCCCAAGGAGGACGCCGACGAGGCCATGGACTGCGCCTCCTGCATAGGCTGCGGAGCATGCGTGGCTGCCTGCAAGAACGGATCGGCCATGCTCTTCATCTCAAGCAAAGTCAGCCAGCTCGCCCTGCTCCCGCAAGGCCGTGTAGAGGCTGCACGCCGCGTGAAGAACATGGTGGCAAAGATGGACGAGCTCGGATTCGGCAACTGCACCAACACCCGCGCCTGCGAGGCCGTATGCCCCAAGAACGAGACCATCGCCAACATCGCCCGCCTGAACCGCGAGATGCTGAAGGCAAAGATTGCCGACTAATATTAATAAGGTAGTGAGACCATCATGGTCTCGCTACCTTTAATAACAATAGCAGATGAAACAGACAAGCGAATACATCGACCTCATCAAGGCTCACGCTGATGAAATCCGTACGCAGTTCGGAGTGCGGACTCTTCGTCTTTTCGGCTCAGTCTCTCGTGGTGAGCAGCATGAGGGCAGCGATGTTGACGTTTGTGTGGAAATGGAGCCTCGCATTCTGTTGATAGTACGACTGCAGCGTTATCTGGAGCAACTTCTGATGTGTCCTGTCGATGTTATAAGGATGCATAAGCACATGAATCCCTATTTATTACAAGACATTAACCGCGATGGAATTTTCGTCATTGGAGAAGCGTAACCGCATCAAATACACACTTGAGCAGATAGACAACGCTATCAATCAGCTGAAGGAGTGGAACGAAGATGTTGACAATGCCGACACCTTCTACCTATCTTCATCTGGTATGCAGAAACTGGCCGCCAACTGTATGCTCATTGAAGCAATCGGTGAAGGCATCAAGCAGATAGACGAACATTCCAATGGGGAACTTCTTCCAGAACGTCCTGAGATTCCTTGGAAGGAAGTTATAGGTGCCAGAAATCATATAGCTCATGGCTATTTTGAAGTTGACGCAGAAACCGTCCTCTCTATCATCAAGAACGACCTCGACCCTCTGCAAGCTGCTGTCAAGTATTTCCTCGATACGATTTAGTATCTCTCTCGTCTCCACCGCCCTGACGGTGGCAGGATACACATTATTTATATTATCAACAGATCAGCGTTTCTGTTCGATACTTATACATAGATATTGAGCTTTTGCTCTTGTTCTTCGCACTCGAAACCGCCAAATCTTCGATTATAGTGAGAACAAGTAGATAAAGGTTCACGCTAATAAGGCGTGGACTGTTCGTGCTTGTTTTACGATTAGGTCTACTTGGCGGTAACCAGAGTGCTAAATAAGCATCGAATGGTTCCGCCTTTTTTCAATTTAAATAGTAGTTACTTATGAGTAGAATGGTATTATTACTCTTATTACAGCTTGTTACACTAAATATGAGTGCTTCATACTTGAAAGTTGTTGGTGTTAAGACAACGCTAAATGTACGTTCAGATTTTGGTTCAGATTCCCCGGTAGTAGGGAAATTAAGTAATGGTGCGATAGTAGAGTTTATTGGTGAATCTGACCCAGAATGGGGAGTAGAGACAGGTGAAATGTGGTTTCAGATTAGGAATGACGAGGTACAAGGGTGGGTAAACAGTAGTTATCTGGAAGAAACGGAAGAAATTCCAAACTGGGATAAGTCCAAAACAACAGAGAGTTCGAAAAGCTGGAGTGATTATCTTCCCGACAATGACTATTTGAGAGCTGCAGTTTATATAATTTTGTTCATCGTGGGCTGTATGTTACTAGCATTGGTCGTGTTTTTAGTTATTTTCTTATTAAGCATTGGTCTTTATGCTATCGGAGGGGCTGCTCTATTGGGTATTGTGGGGTATGCTATGACAACTAATGTAGATAGAACTATATCTTGGATGGTTGCAGGTTTGATTTTGGGAGCTATTTTGGGAGTGTATAAACTTATTACAGATCCTGATGGTGCATTCAGCGATGGAATTAGTGCTGCAAGTGGCATTTCTGGAATATTTTCTTCGTCAAGCGGTTCAAATTCCTCGTCGTCTTCATCATCGTCTTCTTCTAATTCTTCTTCCACAGAGTATGACACGATTATTACGAAAGGTGGAACTTATGGTGAGGACATTAAGGCGAAGTCAGGGTTGTTAGGTACACTGAAAGATGAGAACGGAAAGACGTGGGAGAGAAGAGCAGATGGTTCGGTAGAAAAAATAGATTAACTCAGCGTGGGTAACAAGCAAATAATCCGCACCTTGGAAGACGGCAACGTGAAGCTCTCCAGCGTGTTGAGCGACACGAGTGGCAAGACGGGGACGGAGCTCATTGAAATGCTCTGCGACGGGAAGGAACTGACACTGCAGGACATTGAGGACGTGCGTCATGGCCGATGCCATCATACGTCGGAAGAGATGCTGGAGGCCTGTACAGGCTACATGAACGACCACAAGCGCTATATGCTCCAGCGCATCAGGGAGTGCAACCGCAAATTGGCGGTAGAGATTGCCGAACTTGACCGCCGCATCAAGGAGATTGTCGCTCCCTATGCCGAGGTGATGGAGCGTCTGGACGAGATTCCTGGACTGCACGACCGTACCCTGGAGGACCTGATAGCCGAGATAGGACTTGACATGACGGTCTACCCAAGCGCAGAGTCACTTTGCAAATGGGCGGCGATGTGTCCAGGCAACAATGAGAGCGCAGTCAAGAAGAAGAGCGGAAAGACCAACCACGGCGACAAGTACGTCAAGGCCACGCTGGTGGAGGCAGCATGGGCTGCGTCACGTACCAAGGGCACCTTCTACAAGGAGCGCTTCGAGCGGCTTTCCAAGAGGAAGGGTGGCAAGAAAGCACTCATTGCCGTAGGACACTCAATCCTCAAGGGCGTACACTACGTCATCTCCACAGGCGGACGCTACCATGAGCTGGGAGAGCAGTACGTGCCAAGCAAGATTGAAAAGAAACGGAAGGACTATCTCAAGAACGAGTTGCAGAAACTCGGATATGAGGTGTCCCTCATCAAGAAGAAAGATTAGCCTACTTTCCATAAAATGAAACTGGGACTAGGCAATCCTACAGGCCGATTTTTACTGGAACAACCCGAGTCCGATTATGAAACTGGTCCCAACAGCAGAGAGGCAAAGTTTGTGACGTAAGAGCACGAGTATGAAAAT
>CAJOHP010000025.1:0-16011 GCA_905234355.1 uncultured Prevotella sp.
ATGCCGACGAGATGCACAACGTGGGCGAGGCCATGATAGGCTTGGAGTATGGCATGACCGTGGGCATCTGGTGGGGTTTCGACAGCCGCGCCCGCGGCGAGTTCTGCCAAATCAGCCGTCACGGCGAGCGCCTGGCCTATGCCGAACACCGGGGCAACTGGACGGCGGCCTCCGTCTACCGGCACGACAATGGCAAGGTGAAGGCTTTCGTCGGCTCCAGTGAGCGACAGGCCTACACCACCACCTACCAGTTCGTAGACCGCGACCGCGAACTCTACTTCGACGGCTACGGACCCATGCGCGCCTTCACCATAGAGATGCCCGGAGGCACTGGCTACCAGAAAGGACAGACCAACGCCGAACGCGTCATCGACATCACATGGGGCGACGACGTGGCGCCCAGCGTCGTCAATGGAACCTACAAACTGGTGAACAAAGCCACGAAATATGTGGCTACAGCTAACGGCAACAACATCGAGATGCAGCGCGACAACGACGGCAGGCAGCAGCAATGGAACGTAGCTCCATGCAACCCACGCATAGGCGGCGACTATAGCTTCATCGACATCGTGTCGGTGCAGAGCAGCACTCTGCGCATGAACGTGCAGAACTTCTCGACGGCCAACAATGCCAACGTGATGGCCTACAACATGAACGCCACACCGTCGAGCAATGAGCAGTGGTATCTGGAGTATGCCGGCGACGGCTACTACTTCATCAAGAACCGCGAGACGGCCCTCTGCCTCACCGCGGCGTCGTCGAGCTCCAGCAACGGCGTGAACGTCTTGACCTACGCCCAGATGGAGCCCACCGACACACGCTATGCCCGCCAGCTGTGGCGCTTCCTGCCCGTCGGCGTGAGCTATGAGACCACTGCGCCCGCACAGCCCGCCGGTCTGATGGCTGAGGCAGCCAATGCGTCGGTCAGACTGAGCTGGACTGCCGGCCAAGAGAGCGACCTCGACGGCTACATGGTGCTGCGCGCACCACAGGGCACCGACGAGTGGAACACGATAGCACGCAAGGTGAAGACCCCATACTACACCGACAACACCTGCCGGCCCAACACCACTTATATATATAGAGTGAAGGCCATCGACCAGTGTGAGAACCAGTCGGAGGCGTCGGAGACGGTCGAAGCAAAGCCCACAGGCGAGCAGGGACTGGTGGCCCAATGGCAATTTGACGACAATCTCTATGACACCACGGTCAACATGATGGACGCTGGTCACAGCGCCACGCCACTCTATGTAGACGACCACAAGTCGGGCAGCAAGGCCCTGCGTCTTATCGCCGCACAAAACCACTACCTGCAACTGCCCTATGAGATTGCATCGAGCGACGAACTGACCGTCACTGCATGGGTCAACATCAGGAATGCATCGGCCTGGCAGCGCATCTTCGACTTCGGCAACGGCACCGACCAGTACATGTATCTCACGCCCAACAACGGCAGTGTCATGCGCTTTGCCATCAAGAACGGCGGCGACGAGCAGGAGGTGAAGTGCACCGGCAAGCTGCCCACCATGCAGTGGAAGCACGTGGCAGTAACCATAGGACAGGGCAAGGCCACCATCTACATAGACGGTGAGGAGGCAGCTTCGCAGACGGGCATCACCATCAAGCCCAGCGACATCAGGCCCGCACTCAACTACATAGGGCGTAGCCAGTTTGCTGCCGATCCCTATCTCACAGGCTACATCGACGACGTGCGCATCTTCAACCACGCGCTCAGTCAGGAGAGCATCAGGCAGGTGATGGGCGACACGGCCGACGGCATAGCCAGTATGGAGCAGACAGAAGAAAAGCCTGCGACCATCTATGGCTTAGACGGTCGCAGGCAGAACGGCATGAGGCACGGTCTGAACATCGTGCCGGGCAAGAAGATTATCGTGCGCTGAACGGCAGTACAGCCGCAGGCAGACGGGGCGAGGAGACGACGAGTCTGGCTCGCCCCGTCTTCGTTGTGCTACGCAGCACGACGAGAGCACGGCCGCGCCATGCATGGTGCTGCCGGTCGTAGTAGCCGTCGGTGTCTCTCACGTCGGCATTGCCAGCCGCCAGAAACTGTGCCGCAGCACCCTCTACGCTGAAGGCCAGCTCGCTGTCGGCCGTGGTACAGACATGTCCGTGGGCATCGACCACCTCGACGGTGCAGAACACGAGGTCTTGTCCATCGGCCTGCAACTGCTGCTTGTCGGCTGTAAGGCGCAGTGCAGCAGGCTCGCCAGCCGTATGCAGGCTCACGGAGGCCTGACCGTCTGTGCCACCCACAGCGCGAAGCGTGCCCGGCTGGTAGGGCAGCGTGAAAGTGGCTACATACTTGTTGGCTGCCGAACATGCCTGACTGCCAATGAGCCGGTCGTTCAGATAGAGGCTCACCTGTGGCAGGCGGGAGTAGACCTCTACCTTGATGTCCTTGCCTTCCCACCCGGGCCAGGTCCAGCTCTCATAGGTGGGCCACGTGCCCCACATGGTGGTCTTCACCTTTCCCTTCCATGTGTCGGGCTCCTGCACAGCCATGTAGATAGGCTCGTCGGCGTTCCACAATATGGAGCGGTAGTGGCTGATGGGCTTGCGCAGCCCTGTCAGGTCCACGTCTCCGGAGTAGGCAGCATGCCAGGGGTAGAGCGGGCGTTCCCACGACTCGCCGGCAGGGTCGCCCTCGTAGTACCAGCGGCCTATGCCCGACTCGCCGAGATAGTCGAGACCCGTCCAGACGAAGTCGCCGACGACGTATGGCAGGCGCTGCGTGAGCTCATAGTTGCCCCAGGCGTCGCGCGGATAGCTCTCCGTCTGCATCATCACCCGCCGGGGCACGCGCTGGTGATCGCTCTCAGCCTTGAATATCATATAGTTGTAGCCCACGATGTCGTGCTCGGCAGCCAGCGGGTCGTAGATTTCCCAGTCGCGGTCCCAGGCTGCCAGGGCCGAGGTGACAGGCCGTGTGCCATCCTGCTCATGTAGGCGCTCGGCCATGAGGTGAGCCGTTCTGACTATCTCTATCTTCTTGCGCTCTATCACCTCGTTGCCGGTAGACCAGCAGAAGATGCTGGGATGGTTGCGGTCGCGCAGCACCATGGCATCCACGTCACGCTGCCACCACTGGTCTATGAGCTCATGGTAGTCGTGGGCGGTCTTCTGCTCGCGCCATCCGTCGAAGACCTCGTCGATGACCAGCAGTCCCAGCTCGTCGCATGCTCTGAGAAAGGCCTCCGACGGCGGGTTATGGCTAGTGCGCACGGCATTGAATCCGGCCTCCTTCATCAGCCTAGCCTTGCGATACTCGGCAGCATCGTAGGCGGCAGCCCCCAGCACGCCATTGTCGTGATGCACGCAGGCGCCGTTGAGCTCCATCGGCTTGCCGTTGAGGCGGAAACCCTCTTCGGCACTGTAGCTGATGGTGCGGATGCCGTATGTCAGCGGCAGACAGTCGTCGCCATCCACCAGGTCGTAGTGATAGAGATAGGGGTCGGCGGTAGACCAGAGCCGGGGATGCTCCACCCGCAGGGTGCGTTCGATAGGGGTGCGCTGCCCGTCGGCCTCCACCACCTGTGCACGGATGCGGACGGTGTGAGTGTCGGGCGTGGTCACCTGTACGCTCCAGTCGTCGATGTAGCGTTGAGGCGTAGTCACAAGCCACACGTTGCGGTAGATGCCCGACCCGGAATACCAGCGGCAGTTCTTCTGCTGGCTGTTGTCCACGGCCACCACAATCTCGTTGCTCCCTATACGGAAATAAGGTGTGATGTCTACCCAGAACGAGGAGTAGCCGTAGGGCCAGCCTCCGGCACGCTGTCCGTTGACGTAGACCACGGCATTCATATAGACTCCCTCGAAGTAGAGACGGAGATGCTTGCCCTGATAGTCGCGCCCCAGGCTGACGGTCTTGCGATACCAGCCACGCCCCGTAGGCAGATAGGCCCCCTCGTTGCCGGCAGGGGTGTCGCGGTCGAAGGGGTGCAGCACGCTCCAGTCGTGGGGCAACGTGACGGCATGACCCTGGGAGAAATTGCTGTCGTTCTGACAAAATGTCCAGTCACTGTTGAAGAGTTGCTTACGAGGCACGCTCCGTGCCTGCAAGCCAAGGGCGCAACATAGCGCCATCAGAATCATTGTGTTCCGCATGATGAATTAGCTTGAATAAAAACAGTGCAAAAATAGCAAATAAAAGCCAAACGAGCAAATAATTTGAGGGTACAAATAAAAAAAAGAGGAAAAAGTTTGCAGGTTAAAAGAATTATGTGTACTTTTGCATCGAATTGACAACAACAAGACTTAACATGCAACAAAACGTAAACACATGGTGGTGGCGCAACTCAAGATTCCAAAGGTCGTGAGAAGCAAGCCGTGTGCCAACAAACCAACACACAAACTAAAAGAAAAGGCTCGTCGTTCTTACGGCGGGCCTTTTTCAGATAGCGCTTGGGACTGGCGCCGCTGAACCAAAGAGAGAGACCACAATGAGAAGACAGACAAACTAAAGCCGAATATGAAGTATCAAGTAGACGAAAACGGATTTTACGGAGAGTTTGGCGGTGCCTATGTGCCCGAGATACTCTTCAAGTGTGTAAGCGACCTGCAGCAGGCCTACCTCCCCATCATCGAGAGTGAGGCGTTCAAGCAGGAGTACCATCAACTACTCAGGGACTATGTAGGACGTCCCAGCCCCCTCTATTTTGCCCGCAGAATGAGCGAGCGCTACGGCTGTCAGCTCTACCTCAAACGGGAAGACCTAAACCACACCGGTGCACACAAGATAAACAACACCATCGGGCAGATACTCCTTGCACGACAGATGGGCAAGCGCCGCATCATCGCCGAGACAGGAGCCGGCCAGCACGGCGTGGCCACAGCCACGGTATGTGCGCTGATGGGCATGCAGTGCGAGGTGTTTATGGGCGCCACCGACGTGGAGCGACAGCACACCAACGTGGAGCGTATGAAGATGCTGGGAGCCGAGGTGCACCCCGTGCGCACGGGCAACATGACGCTGAGCGACGCCTGCTCCGAGGCCATACGCGACTGGTGCTGCCACCCTGCCGACACCTTCTACATCGTAGGGTCGACGATGGGGCCCCACCCCTACCCCGACCTCGTGGCACGCATGCAGAGCGTCATCTCGGAAGAGATAAAGTGGCAGCTCGCAGAGAAGGTGGGACGCGACTACCCCGACTACCTCGTGGCCTGCATCGGAGGCGGCAGCAATGCCGCCGGCACCATCTACCACTACACCGACGATGAGCGTGTGAAGATAGTGTTGGCAGAAGCCGGGGGGCACGGATGGCAGACCGACCACACCGCCGCTACCATACACCGCGGCACAGTGGGCATACTGCATGGTGCCAAGATGCTCGTCATGCAGGACGACGACGGACAGATACAGGAGGCATTTACCATCTCCGCTGGACTCGACTATCCCGGTGTAGGCCCCATGCACTGCAACATGGCACGCAAGGGACGCACCCAGGTGTTGAGCATCAACGACGACGAGGCCATCGCCGCGGGCTACGAGCTCACCCGCACGGAGGGCATCATACCCGCCATAGAGAGTGCACACGCCGTGGCCGCACTTAGCAAGCTGAAGCTGAAGAATGACGACGTGGTCGTGCTCACCGTCAGCGGAAGGGGCGACAAAGACATTGAGACCTATCTGAACAACAAACAAATAGCAGGCAAATATGGAGACTTTTAGATTTACCACCACCTCGCACACCATGCTGGCCGACCTCTACACCCCCGTGGGGGTCTACATGCGGCTGCGCGACCTCTACCCTCAGAGCGCCCTGATGGAGAGCAGCGACTACCACAACAAGGACAACGCCCGCTCTTTCATCGGCATCAACCCTGTGGCTTCGGTAGCCATCGGCCACGGCACGGTCAACATCGTCTATCCCGACGGTAGCAGGATGCAGAAGGAGCTGACGACAGGCTACAGTACGGCCGAAGCCATACACGCACTTACCGACCGAGTACATGTGGAAGGAAAGGATGCGTCCTACTGCGGACTCTACGGCTACACCTCGTTCAACGCCGTGCGCTACTTCGAGCACATCGACGTGAAAGACGAGACGCAGGAGAAAAACGATGCCCCCGACATGCTATATATATTATATAAGGTAGTCATCGTCTTCGACCACTACAACAGCCAGCTGACCATCGTCGCGCTGACCGATGCGTCGGAGACCGAGACAGCCCGGGGCACCATCGCCGGCATCGTGCAGGCAATGAACCGCGACAACGTGAAGTCATACAGCTTTCACACCGTGGGCGACGTGCGCTCCACGCTGACCGACGAAGAGCACAAGGCCAACATTCGGCGCGGCATCAGGCACTGCCTGCGCGGCGACGTGTTTCAGATTGTGCTGTCACGCCGCTTCATACAGCGCTACGAGGGCGACGACTTCCGGCTCTACCGCACACTGCGCAGCATCAATCCGTCGCCCTACCTGTTCTACTTCGACTTCGGAGGCTTCCGCATCTTCGGCAGCAGTCCGGAGACGCACTGCAGGATAGAGGGCCGGCGGGCTTTCATCGACCCTATCGCCGGCACCACACGCCGCACCGGCGATGCCGAGAAAGACCGTCAGGGCGCTGAGTTTCTGCGCAACGACCCGAAGGAGAATGCCGAACACGTGATGCTCGTGGACCTGGCACGCAACGACCTGTCGCGCAACTGCCACGACGTGAAGGTGGACTACTACAAAGACATACAGTACTACTCGCACGTCATCCACCTGGTGAGCCGCGTCAGTGGCGAACTCGATGCCGGCGCCGACCCCATCAAGGCGTTTATCGACACATTCCCCGCAGGCACACTGTCCGGCGCTCCCAAGGTGAGAGCCATGCAGCTCATCTCGGAGTATGAACCGCACAACCGCGGTGCCTACGGCGGCTGCATAGGCTTTATCGGACTAGACGGCTCGCTCAATCAGGCCATCACCATCCGCACCTTCGTCAGCCGCAACGGCGAGCTGTGGTTTCAGGCCGGAGGCGGCATCGTGGCCAAGAGCGACGAAGCGTATGAATTGCAGGAAGTAAACAACAAACTCGGTGCGCTGAGGCGTGCCATACAAATGGCAGAAACATTATGAAAACAGTCATCATCGACAACTACGACTCGTTCACCTACAACCTGAGCCATCTGGTCAAGGAGCTTGGCGCCGAGGTGACGGTCATGCGCAACGACCAGTTCGACCTGTCGCAACTGGCACCTTACGACAAGATTATCCTGTCGCCCGGTCCTGGCATACCCTCTGAAGCCGGCCTGCTGCTCGACGTCATCCGCACCTATGCCGGCAAGAAACCCATCCTCGGCATCTGCCTGGGGCATCAGGCCATCGGCGAAGTGTTTGGCGCCAAGCTGGAAAACCTCAGCGACGTGTTCCACGGCGTGGCCACTCCATGCCACCTGCTAAGCAGTGAGCAGCCAGGACTCTTTTCCGGACTGCCATCTACCATCACCGTTGGGCGTTACCACTCCTGGGTGGTGTCGAAAGACCGATTCCCTGCCTGTTTAGAGATCACGGCCGAGAGCCCGGAGGGTCAAGTCATGGCCCTGCGCCACAAAGATCACAATATCCATGGCATACAGTTTCACCCCGAAAGCGTACTCACTCCCGAAGGAAAAAACATCATAAACAACTGGATAAGACTATGAAACAGATTCTATCAAAACTGCTCAATCATGAGGAGCTCACTCGTGAAGAGACCAAGAACGTGCTCGTAGGCATCACACAGGATGCCTACCCCACAGAGCAAATCACCGCCCTCATCACAGCCCTGCAGATGCGCGGCATCAGCGTCGAGGAGCTGCTGGGCTTCCGCGACGGTATACTCGAGACAGGCGTGCCCGTGCCGCTCGACTGCGAGCGCTACATCGACGTGGTGGGCACGGGCGGCGACCGCAAGAACACCTTCAACATCTCTACTACATCATGCTTCGTCATCGCCGGTGCGGGCTACAAGGTGGCCAAGCATGGCAATTATGCTGCCACCTCGACAAGTGGAGCCTCCAACGTCATTGCCCACCACGGCGTGAAATTCACCGACGACCTCGACCGTCTGAACCGCTGCATCAACGAGGTGGGCATCGTCTACCTGCACGCACAGCTCTTTGCCCGCGCCATGAAGTTTGTGGGGCCCATACGCAAGGCACTGCCCTTCCCCACCTTCTTCAATCTGCTGGGCCCCATCGTCAATCCCTCGCAGCCGCAATGCCAGCTGCTCGGCGTGGCCACACTCGACCAAATGCGACTTTACAGCAATGTCTACCAGAAGATAGGCATCGACTATGGCATCGTCAACTCCATCGACGGCTACGACGAAATATCGCTCACGGGCGACTTCAAGGTGACCACCAACCACTATGAGCGCATCTTCTCTCCTTCCGACATGGGTTTCAGCATCATCAAGCCCGAAGAGCTCGTGGCCGGAGCCACCGAGGACGAGGCCGCCAGCATTTTCGATGCTGTTCTGCAAGACCGCGCACTGCCTGGGCAGAAAGAAGTGGTGCTGGCCAATGCTGCTTTCGGCATCCAAGTGCTCGAACGGGGCGAGAAGTCGATAGATGAGTGCATAGCCATAGCACGCGAGTCGATAGAGAGTGGAAAGGCATGGAAGACTTTCATGCGTTTTGTGGAACTAAACAGCTGAGCATCATGGTCGACATTCTGCACGACATCATCGCCCACAAACATCAGGAGCTGGCACAATGGAAGTCGCCCAAACCCTCAATGCGGCAGGCACTTGCCTGCTCGCCCACAGGCATCATTGCCGAGTTTAAGCGGCGCTCGCCATCAAAGGGATGGATCAACAAACAGGCCAGCCCCGACGAGGTGCCACTGAGCTACCAGACGAACGGGGCTGCGGCCATCAGTATCCTTACCGACGAACAATATTTTGGCGGTTGCGACCGTTATATTGTTGAAGCCCGACAGTCGGGGGTCACTATCCCCGTGCTATACAAGAACTTCGTCATCGACGAATACCAGCTCTACCAGGCTTGTCTCTGCGGTGCCTCTGCCGTGCTGCTCATTGCGGCATGTCTGCCCTTAGACACATGCCGCACGCTGCTCGTCAAGGCTCACACCCTAGGGCTCGAAGTGCTACTCGAGATGCACTCGGCTGAGGAGCTGCGATATGCCGATCTACGCCCTGACATGTGCGGCATCAACAACCGCCATCTCGGATCGTTTGTCACCGACGTGGACGTATCGTTCCAGCTGGCAGAACAGTTGAAAGCCGCCTGCGGCGACGACGAAAGCGCCCCCCTGCTGGTGAGCGAGAGCGGCATTGGCGACGCTCACACCATCTGCGAGCTCCGGCAGGCCGGCTTCCGCGGTTTCCTCATCGGCGAGACATTCATGCGAACGCCTGCACCAGGACTGGCACTGAGGAATCTGACAGAGCAGATAAGGAAAGAGATGACACCATCACAGGAATAACTGAAGAAAGACAGGCAACATGAAAGTCAAAGTGTGTGGCATGAGCGACCCCCAGAACATTCGCGCGGTGGAAGCCTTGGGCGTCGACTATATCGGCCTGATATTCTGGCCACGTTCTCCCCGCTATGTAGCTATGGCGTCCTCTGGCACAGGACTCATGCCCGACAGGGCATCTGCAACGGAAGAGCAATCTACTGGCACGACCCCGCGCGTAGGCGTTTTCGTCGACCCTACAGTTCAGGACATCCTCACCCATGCCTATGCCTTTGGGCTCAGCGCCGTGCAGTTACACGGCCACGAGACGCCCACACTGCTGCGCAACCTACGCCGCACGCTGGGCAGCAAGACAGCTCTGTGGAAAGCCATCAGTATCGGCAATGAGGACGACCTCGAGGTTTGCAAGGCTTATGCCGACTGTGTCGA
This sequence comes from uncultured Prevotella sp., assembly GCA_905234355.1. Lineage (GTDB taxonomy): Bacteria > Bacteroidota > Bacteroidia > Bacteroidales > Bacteroidaceae > Prevotella. The sequence goes on from CAJOHP010000025.1 coordinate 9,870, forward strand.
CTGCTTCGTGTTTGATACGCGGTGTGCAACCATGGGAGGCAGTGGCCGTCATTTCGACTGGAGCCTGCTCGAGCACTACCCCTGCGAGGTACCCTTCATGCTCAGCGGAGGCATCGGCCCCGACGACGCTCTGGCTCTGCGCACAGCGCTTGCCACCACACTGCCACAGCAGTGCATCGGCATCGACCTCAATTCCCGCTTTGAGACCGTTCCGGGCCTGAAGAACACCGAAGCACTCAGCCTTTTCCTCAGGCAGCTCCGCAATCCATAGTCCCTTACAAATCCAGCAACACCACCAAAAACAAGGACACCAATGAATAAAATAAACCAGCTCTTCGCCCATCGTGGCGACAAGAAGTTTCTCAGTCTCTACTTTTGTGCCGGCTGTCCCACGCTCGACGGCACAGCCGATGTCATTCTGACCATGCAGCGTCGTGGTATCGACTTCATCGAGGTGGGCATACCCTTCAGCGACCCGCTGGCCGACGGCCCTGTCATCCAGACAGCCGCCACCCGTGCTCTGAAGAACGGCATGACCGTATCGCGCCTACTGGAGCAGCTCCATGCGGTGAAGGACCAAGTGAGCATTCCGCTCATCCTTATGGGCTATCTCAATCCCATCCTGCACTATGGCATCGAGCCCTTCTGCCGCGATGCCGCCGAAGCAGGCGTTTCCGGACTGATTATTCCCGACCTGCCCTTTGCCGACTACATTGCTCAGGTGAAACCCGTGGCCGACCGCTACGACCTGCGCATTATCATGCTCATCACCCCAGAGACGTCGGAAGAACGCATACGCTTCATCGATGAGCACACCGACGGCTTCATCTACATGGTCTCGTCGGCAGCCATCACCGGTGCGCAAAAGCACTTCGACGAGCAAAAACAGCAATATTTCCGCCGCATAGACGAAATGAAGCTGCGCAACCCGCGCATGATAGGCTTCGGCATCAGCAATGCCCAGACGCTCAAGGCAGCCCAAGGCCATGCCGCAGGTGCCATCATTGGGTCGAAGTTCGTCACCCTGCTAAACGAAGCCGAGGGCGATGCCAACACCGCCCTCGACCGTCTCTTTCTTGCACTTCAGCAGTAGCTGCCGCAATTTGTCTTCATGCAGGCTTTGCGCATGGCCTACTGTATAGCCACGCGCAACGGTGAGCGCAGCGAGCGTAACGTCCAGTCGATGCGCTGCTGCCACTCCCCCTGCGTGCGCACGTCGTAGCGGCTCCATGCCGACCCGAAATAATAGGTATAGGGGCTTCCCTGATAGCCATCGACGATGCCGAGCGCATGGCCCTCATTGCCGCCGCGAGGAGCGTCAAACAGCCGTTTCTCGGTCTTAGCTACCCCCTCGGGGAAAAGAACTGCCACATAGAGATAGCAGTTGTTGTAGCCCACATTGTCGGTGGGGTCGGCATACTGCACATAGTCGCTGCCCATCACCACGCCATCTTTTTCCTCAGAATGTATGACCACGCCCGATGCGAGCTGTGCCGGCCGGGTCATCCCTTCATACCACACGGTGGCACGATTGAAGTTACTGCCCTTGTCGAGCGAGATGATGCGGTGCTCCGTGATGCTGTCGCCCTGGAAGGCAGCCTTGTGGTAGGTCAGCTCGACTGTGGTGCGCAGCGGCCCGTTGTCGAGCATTCGGTAGCTTTTGAAGCAATAAGGATATACTATCTGACCGTCGCCCATCAGCGCGGGCGTGCCACACCCTAGAGTAGCACCTACCTTATAGAGGTCCATGCCACGACCATGGTTGTGGTGGTAGGAGTTGATGCGGTAGAGCGAGTCGCCCCTGTGCCGGTTCTCTCGGCGCATCTTCTCCACGGCCGGCATCATCACTACGTCTTCTATCCAGTAGCGCTGCTCCACGACCAGCTCAGGCGTATTCTTCGACCAGACATCAGTACCGTAGGAGCGCTCGCCAGTCTTTTGCAGAGCCGGTCCATAGACACGGTAGGCACCGCGGTCGTTTTCCCAGGCATAGTCGTCCTTGCGCTCAGGATAGAGGCGGCCATAACATACCGTCTGAAATACCGACGGCGTGCCACGCTCGATGGTAAAACGAGCAGAGGTATGCGGACGGGCATCAGCCTCGATGAGCACCTTTCCGTCGTAGCTGAGCTGATAGGGCACCTCCAGTCCGTCGTTGGCCCGCACTACGAACTGTCGTCCGCCCTGTATACCAAGCTTGGCGAAGAGCTCTTTGGCACTGAGTTCCACCACCTGATGGCGATACTCGTCGGCCTCGTTGCTCACGCTGACAATCACACGCTGTCCGCCACCGTTTGCTGTGCCGTCTTCGAAGCGCAGGTGCTCACAGGCAGCCAGGAGGAAGGCACCCACACCAAAGTTAGCCTGAGAATGGGCATCGACGGTCTTGGTGGGGTCGGGTTTCTCACCGATAGGTTGGACAAACCCCACGCTGCCGTCGGACTGCAGTGCCACGGTGGTGAGATATTTCCATGCCTTCTCGATGACAGGTAAGTAAGTGCTGCGGTCTAGCAGGTCGTGATTGACTCCCCACAGCAAGCCGTAGGTAAAAAATGCTGTGCCGGAAGTTTCGGGTCCAGGTGCATCTTCCTCGCAGAGCATGGAGCGACTCCAATAGCCCCCTGGGCGCTGCACGCGAGCCACGCCCTCGGCCAGCTCACGGAAGCGCTTGAGGAAGAATGCTCGATGCTTGTAGTCCTCAGGCATGTCGGCAAGCACCTTGGCCAGTCCTGCCAGCACCCATCCGTCGCCTCGGGCCCAGAAGCTCTTACCCTCGTTGCAGGCGGTCTTCACCTTCGGGTAGATATACTTAGCGTCACGATAGTAGAGCTGTTCTTCCTTGTCGTACATCAGATTGTCGGCCCAGCGGAAGTTGTCGGAAAGTTTGTCGAGATACTTCACGTCGCCCGTCACCTTATAGAGCTTGGCAAAGACTGGCATGACCATGTAAAGCGCATCAGCCCACCACCAGAAGTCGCACTGTGGCTGGCGCACCTCATAGTCCATCACCTCGAGTGCACGAGCTATCTTGTAGTGGTCGGGATTCATCTCATACATGTCGATGTAGGTCTGGAAGCATATCTGCCAATCGCCGAAGAGCACGAAGTCGTGTCCCTCGCCATAGGTCTTGTATTTCCACTTCGACGGGTCTTTCTCTCTGGCTCCCTGCCAGAGGTTGTGGCTGGCCCAGCGCGAGCTATAGTCCAGCCATCGTGCAGTACCCAGCAGGCGGTAGGCCTCCATGTTGCCTGTGTGATAGGCTGCCACATCCCAAAAGGAGCGTTCCAGCGGTGAGTGGTGCTGCTGCCAGTAGTCATTGACCTTGGTAATCATCTCGATAGTGGAAAGTGGCTTAGCCGCTTCACGTTTTTTCTTTCTAGCAGCCTCAGCAGTGAAGCACAGGGCTAGCGCAAGAAACAGTAAGGTTAGTTTTTTCATATTTGTTTTTGTTCGTGTATATCTGCTTAGGAGTTCTTCCATTGCTGTGAGTATTTTCTTGCTGCAAAAATACACAAAAAAGGCGAAAGTACAAAACTTTCGCCTCCTTTTTTAGCTACTTTACCTCCACCTCTCCTCTACTCCTTTACTCCTTGAAGTTGAGCGAATGCGAAACTTGAATAGTTTACTTCATGTGCTCGTCAAAGAAATTGAAGCATTGGCGGAAGAGATGGTTGCGCGTGTTACCACCATAAATGCTGTGGTTGCGGTTAGTGTAGACTAACTGTCGGAAGTCTTTGTCGGCCTGAACGAGGGCCTCGACATACTCGGCCGTGTTCTGATAGTGCACATTGTCGTCGGCCATTCCGTGACAGAGCAGCAGTGCACCGCTCAGCTTTGCAGCGCGTGCGATAGGTGTCACCTGGTCATATCCTTCTGGATTCTCTTTAGGCGTGCGCATAAACCGCTCGGTGTAGACGGTGTCGTAGTAGCGCCAGCAGGTGGGCGGGGCGATGGCCACGCCACAGCAGAACACGGGGCGGCCTTCGCTCATGGCCATGAGGGTGTTCCACCCGCCATACGACCATCCCCAGATAGCGATGCGGTCTTTATCGACAAACGACTGCTGTCCTAGCCAGAGGGCTGTCTCCACCTGGTCCTGAGCTTCCTTCTCGCCCAAGCGCAGGTAGGTGCACTTCTCGAAGTCAGCTCCCCGGCCGCCTGTTCCCCGATTGTCGACACACACCACTACATATCCTTTCTGAGCAAGGTATTGCTCCAGGATGGCACCCTGTCCGTTCATACCGATGCCCCAGGCGTTCTTTACCTGCTGGTTGCCCGGTCCGCCATACTGGTACATCACCACGGGATACTTCTTCTGCGCACTGAAACCGGCAGGCTTTACCATCCAGCCATAGAGTTTCACGCCCTGTCCCGTGGTGAAGGTGAAGAGTTCCTTGCTACCCTTGGCAAAAGAAGCATACTTTGCAGCCAGCTCGCCGTTGTCGACAAGCGTCTGCAACGTCTTGCCCTGCTGGCTGCACAAAGCTATCTTCGTGGGGGTATTCAGGTCGCTCCACGTGTGTATGAAGTTTCTGAAGTCACATGAAAAGACGGCCGACGACCATCCTTTCAGAGGTGTCACGCAGTCGGTCTTGCCATTCTTGTGATTCACGAAGACGCGCTGGTCAGTGGGGCCGTCGGTGAGTGCAGCAAAGAAGATGTCGCCCGTTGTCTCGTCGTAGCCATACACATCAGTGACGATAGTGTTTTTTCCCCCCACAGTGCGTAGTAGCTGCCCGTTGAGGTTGTAGAGATAGAGGTGGTTGTATCCGTCGCGCTCGCTGGTAAGCAGCAGATGGCCGGACGTCAGTCTGGTGTGGGCAAACACATTCTCGTTGATGTATTTATCCACCTTATCCTCGACGATAAGCTGGCACACCGTGCTCAGAGGGTTGGCCGTATAGATGCGAAGGCAGTCTTGATGACGGTTAAGGGTGAAGACCAGCACCTTGGCGGCGTCGTCGGTAGCCATGATGCGGGGTATGTATCCATCGTCATCGAGTGGCAGTTGGATGGTGCGCGTCTGATGGCTCTTGATGTCGTAGCTCATCAGCGCCAGCCGCGCGTTCTGCTCCCCGGCCTTCGGATACTTGTAGGTGTAGAAGCCAGGATATGTGGCATAGTCCTGCCGCTGGGGCGCCATGCCGCGGAAGAGGGGCATGCTGTACTCCTTCACTTCGGTCTCGTCGTAGCGCACCCATACTATCTGTCGTGAGTCGGCCGAAAAGACCATGGCCCGATTGTGAGAGAACTCTTCCTCACATACCCAGTCAGGCAGTCCGTTGATGACCTTGTTACGTTCGCCGTCCTTTGTCACTTGGCTCTCGGCATTGTCGTAGAGCAGTTTCACGAGGAAGATGTTGTTGTCGCGCACGAAAGCAATCTGGTTGCCATCGGGCGAAAACAGCGGGGTCTGCTGCGGTCCGCCGTCGCTCAGGGGAGTGAGCCGGTTGTTGGCCACGTCGAAGATGTAGTAGACGGCTGTGAAGGAGTGCCTATAAATAGGCTTTGTCTGCGTCTGTATGAGCAGTCGCTTGCCGTCGGGACTGACGATATAGCCATCGACCCTGTCGACCTGGTTGCCTCGCGCTGTAGCTGCATCGAAAAGCACGCCCTGCTGCTTGCCATTGCGGAAGGAGTATTTCACTATCTGCTTGCCATCGGCCGAGATCTGAGCATAGCTCTCGCCGTCGGCCAGTGGTTCCACGGCTGCCACGCCCTTGGGACGGAAGTCGCCCTGGGTGATGCTTTTCAGGTCGAGCCGCTCTGCTGCCGACAGGGGATGTAAGACTGTGGCCAGCAGGGAAATAAGGATAACTGCTAAATGTTTCATCGCTGTCATGTATCGTTTTTATTTCGTGATATACAAAAAAGGAAGTCAGTGGCTACGCTTGATGGTAAAGAATCCCAGTCTGTGGTTGCGGCCTTTGCGTCCCAAGGACCGGAGGGCAAAGACACCCTCGGGCAGTCGGCTGACGTCTATCACGTCGCCGCTGTAGGCAAAGGTGCCCAGTGTCTGCCCGGCAAGTGTCTCCACCATGATAAAGTCGGCATCGAGCGTGTTGTTCTTCTTGGGCAGACGCAGCCAGTGGCCGTCAGAGCGTGTCACGTCGTCGGTATGCCAATAGCTGTCGGCCGAGGT
>CAJOHP010000025.1:16044-18330 GCA_905234355.1 uncultured Prevotella sp.
GCTCTCCAGGCCATAGCGGTCGATAGCCGTGACGGCATAGTGCATGCCTGGCACATCGGGCACGACCAGCGATGTGGCCTGAAGGCGTGTAGCTATGAGACATGCCGCATCGTCGGTGTCAACTGGATTATGGCGCGAAGCATATATATTATATAATAGGTAAGGAGCGCCCGAGTGGTCGGCTGCCCCACCCCACTCCAGACGCTGTCCGCGCAGGGTGAGGCGGGTGGGAGCCGACGGCGGCTGCGTGTCATACCACGTCATGGGAGGGACGAGAGCAGGCACGGCATCAAACTGACGCACGAACTGGCAGAGGCCCTTCACGTCGTCGGTGAGGAACTTGGAGCGGAAGTAGCAGTGGCCCACACCTATCTGACGGGTCACGTAGAGCTGCCTGACGACGTCGCTGAGCTGCCACCGTCCCTCCCTCGGGTCGAGGAAATAGATGCCCAGTCCTGGTACGACGATGCGTCCTGCCGCCTGCTCCTGCCAGTCGATGGCAAAGGGAAAGAACTGATTGTCGCGGAAATACATCATGGGGAACAACTCGTCCATAAACCCGTCGCGAAGCCACTGCTGAGCATCCTGACAGACGGCCGTGCGGGCATTCCATCCGCCGGAGCGATAGCGCAGCAGGTCGTCGTGCTTGCCTATAGGCGAACACGACATCTTCACCCAGGGCTTCCCCGCCTTGACAGCCTCGCTGACAGCTCTCACGATGCGGGTGATGTGGCTGCGACCCTGCTGGCGCGACGTCTTCAGGCGCCACGTCTCGGGATAGCGTATATAGTCCAGGTGTATGCCGTCGACGTCGTAGCGGCTCACTATCTCCCGACAGAAGCGTGCCAGATAGCGCGACGTCTCTGGTTGCTCAGGGTCCAAATAGCCCTCATCGCCTATCCTGCGAATCAACTTGGGAAATTTCTTACGCAGCTCGCGGCATCCTAATGCGTTCCATTTACCTACAGGTATGGTGACCACCCAGGCATGAAGTTCCATGCCCCGCTTATGGCATTCGTCGATGCAGAACTGCAAGGCGTCGTAGCCTGGATGGCGCCCCGGTGTGCCGGTGAGACAGCCGTCCCAGGGTTCCAGGTCAGAGGGATAGATGGTGGTGGCCCGCACGCGCGTCTGAAGCAAGACGGTATTCACACCGGCCGAGCGCAGACAGTCGAGCGTGGCACAGAGCTCCTGCTGCTGGCGCTCACGACCATGACTGCGGGGCCAGTCCAGACCATTGAGCGTCGTAAGCCACACTGCTCTCACTTCGTACTTGGGCGATTGTGCCTGCAAAGCGGTACAAAAAGCGAGAACAATGAGCAGATTTAGTGCATATTTCATTATAAATTGTTATTTTTGCGTGCAAAGTTAGGATTTTTTTTTCATATCTCAAATAAAAGCGTTACTTTTGCAACACATTTTCAATAAAACAGACACACATTAAGCTAATTAAAGACGTATGATTTCATTCATGTTGAGCTTCGCGGCGCTCGTCCTCGGCTATCTGCTGTACGGGCGCTTCATCGAGCGCGTATTTGGTCCTGATGACAGGGTAACACCCGCTGTGGCCAAGGCCGACGGTGTAGACTTCATAGTGCTACCCTCCTGGAAGATTTTCATGATACAGTTTCTCAACATTGCCGGCACGGGCCCCATCTTCGGTGCTATCATGGGTGCAAAGTTCGGTCCTGCTGCCTACCTGTGGATTGTGCTGGGTTGCATCTTTGCAGGAGCCGTGCACGACTATCTGTCGGGCATGCTCAGCATGCGACACGGAGGAGCCAACCAGCCGGAGATTATCGGAACATATCTCGGCGAGACCACCAAGAAGGTGATGCTCGTCTTCTCTGTCTTCTTGCTGATGATGGTGGGCGCCGTGTTTGTATTCAGTCCGGCCAAGATCATGGGCGATATATGGGAGCCCGCCGTCGTGGTGGAGACTGGTGGTAAGTACACGTTCTGGATAGTCGTCATCTTCGTCTACTATATCATAGCCACGATGATGCCTATCGACAAGATTATCGGCAAGATCTATCCGCTCTTTGCCTTCTCTCTGCTCTTCATGGCCGGTGCCCTGTTTGTGATGCTGCTGGCTAAGTGGCCCGCGCTGCCCGAGATATGGGAGGGACTGTCTGTGGAGGCACTCACGCCTAAGGCCATCTTCCCCAGTCTGTTCATCACCATTGCCTGCGGCGCCATCAGCGGTTTCCATGCCACGCAGAGCCCGCTCATGGCCCGCTGCATGAAGCACGAGAAGATGGGCCGTCCCATCTTCTATGGCTCGAT
>CAJOHP010000026.1 GCA_905234355.1 uncultured Prevotella sp.
GGCGCTGGCCCCTACAAGTTCATCAAGTTCGAGAACGGCGTTATCAACTATGAGGCCAACGAGAACTACTTCAAGGGTGAGCCCAAGACCAAGTATGTCAACTTCGTCGAGACCACCGCTGATGACGATAAGCTGAACGGTATCGTCACCGGCACCACGGCTTTCACCTGTGTGGGCAGTGCGGCGTAGTACGTGTCGTAGCGCCCGGCCCACGCTGCCGAAGCGGCGCAGACGATGGCCAGGGCCAGCATAAGCATGTCTTTCTTCGTCATGAACTTTAGTTGTTTTTAGTTTGCAGATGTTTTCTGAGGCTGCAAAGTTACAACTTTTCTGCGAATGTGCAAAGAAAACCCGGCAGATTATCAATCAGACCGAGCGAGACATGCGGTGAGGGCTCCGTTGGTCACCGTTTACCCCCTAGACGACCCCCGTTTACCCGGTAGCGGAGCGTCGGCTAGGGGGTAGCCAGTGTGCGTCTAGGGGGTAGACGGGGGTCGTTTAGGGGGTAAATGGGCGACGTCGGCATTGGGAAAGAAAATCAAAGCAGGCTGGCCGAATGAACATACGGGCGTGAACGGACGATAACAGAGCGTTGCGAAACAGACAGGAAAAGCGGGAAATAGGCACGCGAGCAAGAGAAAAACAAAAAATTAACACTCTGACCGAGGCGTTTTTCAAACATTATCCATACCTTTGCAGCCTACATTTCGCTAAACCGAAAGCAAACATGAATAATAACAAGGGAGACAGGCCAAACCTTGGGCACGAATAGCGCCCACCTATTTATATATATACACGATGGAAGAGAAAGCAGCAAAGAGCTCCGGCTATGCCAAGCTGGACCAGTGGGTGAAGATATGGCAGCAGACGCTGCCGCAGTATTTCGGCTACCCCTTCAATGAAGTGTCGCCGCTACGCGAGTTCTATGAGTGGTACTATGCCAACGGCATACACCTGATGAACCTCAACAATGCGGGCGACCCATTTACCGACACACCGTGGGAGGTGTCGTCGCAGGTGTTTGAGCGTGAGGTGATAGAGTATTTTGCCCCCCTCTACGGCTTCGCCGCCGACGACTTCTGGGGGCTCATCACCCACAGCGGGTCCGACGGCAACAACCACGGCATCTACTTCGGTGCCAACTATCTGAAGCATAAGACGCAGCAGGAGCCAATACTCTACGTGAGCGACGAGGCCCACTACTCCAACATGCGGCTGGCCCACCTGCAGAACATAGAGACCCGACTGATAAAGAGCGACGTGATGGGCCGCATGATGGCCGACGACCTGGAGCGGCAGCTGGAGACGCGCCGTCCGGCCCTGATGGTCTATGCGATGGGGTCGACCTTCAAGGGTGCCATCGACGACATGGGCTCGCTCAACAGCGTGCTGGCCCGGCACCCGGAGCTGCCCGCCGTCTACCGTCACGTCGACGCAGCACTCTTCGGCGGCTACCTGCCCTTCACCGAGCACCGCCATCTGGTGAGCAGCAAGCTGATGGGCTTTGAGTCCATAGCCGTCAGCGGACACAAGTTCTTCGGCATAGACTCGCCGTCGGGACTCTTCCTCTGCACACGTAAGGTCTACGACAGTCAGGATGACTTCAACATACCATATCTGAACAAAAACATGCGCATGATCAACTGTTCGCGCGACCCCATCCAGCCCCTGAAGTTCTGGTGGATTGTGCAGAAGGTGGGTGCCGAGCAGTGGAGCCTACAGGCCCGCCGTCTGCTGGAGCTGACGGCCTACCTGAAGGAGCAACTCGACAGGATAGGCCATCCGGCATGGGTGGGCGACCACAGCAACACGGTGTTTATGCAGTGCCCCTCTCCGCAGCTGGCACACCAGTACCAGCTGGCACAGAGCGAAGACAGCCGCTTCGGCGGCAAGCTGGCTCACGTGGTGGTGATGCAGCACTTCACCCGCGACAGTATCGACGACTTCGTCGACGCGCTGGAGCACGACGACAGAGCCACTTCTGTTAATAACCATGAATAATTTTTGCTGTTTGGCATTTTTAGTGTAACTTTGCACCCCATTTTTAAATAAAGAGAAAGCCCCTCATCATAAAAAAAACGACAGCTATGATATCAGTAGAAAGACTAAAGGTGGAATTTGGAGTAAAGCCCCTGTTCAGCGACGCTACCTTTGTGGTGGGCGACCGCGACCGCATCGCCCTTGTGGGCAAGAACGGTGCGGGCAAGTCTACGCTACTGAAGATACTCTGCGGCATGGAACATGCCACGTCGGGCACGGTGAGCATGACGCAGGACAGCACGATAGGCTATCTGCCGCAGGTGATGAAGCTGCAAGACGACACCACCGTGCGTGAAGAGGCGCGCAAGGCCTTTGCCCACATGCAGCGCCTGGCCGACCGTCTGGAGCGTCTGGAGCGCGAGATGAGCGAGCGCACCGACTATGAGAGTGCCGACTATATGGCCCTGGTGGAGCGCTACACCACCGAGCACGAGCGCTACCAGCTCATGGGAGCCGACGGCTATGAGGGCGAGATGGAGCGCACGCTCACCGGACTGGGCTTCCTGCGCAGCGACTTCGACCGCCCCACGAGCGAGTTCTCCGGCGGATGGCGCATGCGCATCGAGCTGGCCAAGATACTGCTGCGCCGCCCCGACGTGCTCCTGCTCGACGAGCCCACCAATCACCTAGACATCGAGTCCATACAGTGGCTCGAGCAGCTTCTGGCCGGATGGACCGGCGCTGTGCTGCTCGTGAGCCACGACCGCGCCTTCATCAACAACGTGACCACCCGCACGCTCGAAATCAGCTGCGGCAAGATAGTGGACTACCGCGTGAAGTACGACGACTACGTCGTGCTGCGCCGCGAGCGCCGCGAGCAGCAGCTGCGCGCCTACGAGAACCAGCAGAAAGAGATAGCCGACATGAAGCAGTTCATAGAGCGCTTCCGCTACCAGGCCACCAAGGCCGTGCAGGTGCAGCAGAAGGTGAAGCAGCTGGAGAAAATCGTGCCCGTCGAGGTGGACGAGACAGACCATGCGGCCATGCACCTGAAGTTTCCGCCCTGCCTGCGCTCGGGCGACTATCCCGTGATATGCGACGAGGTGAGCAAGACCTACACCCCACCCCACCCCGTCTTCTCCCACGTGAGCCTGACCATCAAGCGCGGGGAGAAGGTGGCCTTCGTGGGCAAGAACGGCGAAGGCAAGTCCACCCTGGTGAAGTGCATCATGGGCGAGACACCATTCGACGGACAGCTGAAGGTGGGACACAACGTGCAGATAGGCTATTTTGCACAGAACCAGGCACAGCTGCTCGACGAGCGGCTCACCGTCTTCGAGACCATAGACCGCGTGGCGCGCGGCGACATCAGGCTGCGCATCAACGACATACTCGGAGCCTTCATGTTCGGCGGCGAGGCCTCCGACAAGCGCGTAGGCGTGCTCAGCGGCGGCGAGCGCAGCCGACTGGCAATGATACAGCTGCTGCTCGAGCCCGTCAACCTGCTCATCCTCGACGAGCCCACCAACCACCTGGACATGCCCTCGAAGGACGTGCTGAAAGAGGCCATACGCGCCTTCGACGGCACAGCCATCATCGTCAGCCACGACAGAGACTTCCTCGACGGACTCGTCAGCAAGGTCTATGAGTTCGGGGGGGGCAGGGTGCGCGAGCACATCGGCGGCATCTACGACTTCCTCAGGACCAAGGGACATCCCGACGACGACAGGAGCACCAGCATAGACCACCTCCTCGCTGCCACACCGCCGACGCCCGGCCACACCGCCAAGACACCCGCCGGCACAACGGCAGCGGCCACATCGTATGCTGAGCACAAAGAACAGCAGAAGCGAATAAGGAAAGCCGAGCGAGCCGTGGAGGAGGCAGAAAACAAGATAGCCAAGATGGAGCAGCGGCTCAAAGAGCTCGACCAGCTGCTCTCCGACCCGCAGAAAGCGTCGGACATGGTCCTCGTGACAGAGTACACCGACGTGAAACGACAGCTCGACAGCGAGGTGGAACGATGGGAGCGGCTATCGGAAGAACTGGAGCAAATAACAAACAAATAACAACACTAATGCAATTCAAACACTTTATCCCACTCATGATGATGGCAGCAGCACCCATGACGGGCGCAGCCCAGAACCAGACAGGCATCAGGACCGAGAACCTCGACAGGAACGTGCGGCCGCAGGACGACTTCTTCCAGTTTGCCACCGGCGGCTGGCAGAAGCTCAACCCGCTGCCCGCCGCCTACTCGCGCTTCGGAAGCTTCGACCAGCTGGGCGAGGACAACAACAAGCGCATCAACGATATCCTCAACGATCTGCTCAAGAAGAAGTATGCCGAGGGCACCACCGAGCGCAAGCTGGCCGACTTCTACAAGCTGGCCATGGACTCCGACCGCCGCAACCGCGAGGGCATCGCACCCGTCAGACCCTTGCTCGACGAGATAGAGCGCACCCGCACCAAGGCCGACCTGGAGCGCGTGCAGTGCGCCCACGCCCCCTTCGGACTGGGCGTAGCCTTCCACTTCGGCTTCAGCGCCGACGAGAAAAACGTGACGCAAAACATCCTGAGCATGTCACAGGGCGGACTCACCCTCGGGCAGAAAGACTACTACCTGAACAACGACGAGGCCACACACCACATCCGCGAGGCCTACCGGCAGCACATCGCACGCATGTTTGCACTCTTCGGATTCACCACAGCAGAGGCAGAGGCCAAGCGCGACGCCGTCTTCCGCTTCGAGACCGCACTGGCCCTCGTGTCGAAGAGCCGCACCGAGCTGCGCGACCCGCAAGCCAACTACAACAAGATGAGCCTGGCCGACTTCAAGAGCCGCTACCCCAACCTGCCCTTCGAGCAGCTGGCACTGGCCGAGGGCATACACAGCGAGCACATGCAGGAAATGATTGTGGGGCAGCCAGCCTTCATGGACGGTCTGGACAAGCTCTATGCTGCCATGACCGCCGACGACCTCAAGGCTTACATGCAGTGGGACGTCATCATGAGCGCCGCCAACCTGCTCTCCGACGAGGTGAGACAGGCCAACTTCGACTTCTTCGGACGCACCCTGGCCGGACGCAAAGAGGAGTACCCCCTGTGGAAACGAGCCACCAGCAGCGTGCAGAGCGCCATGGGCGAGGCACTGGGCAAGATGTACTGCGAGCGCCACTTCCCCGCATCGTCGAAGAAAATCATGGAGCAGCTCGTGAGCAACCTGCAGAAAGCCCTCGCCCAGCGCATAGACGCACAGACCTGGATGAGCGACTCCACCAAGGCCAACGCACACAAGAAGCTCTCCACCTTCTACGTGAAGATAGGCTACCCCAACAAGTGGCGCGACTACAGCACACTCGTCATAGACCCCAGCAAGTCTTACTACCACAACGTGATGGCTACACGCAAGTTCCTCAACGACCAGCAGATAGCCGAGAAAGCCGGCAAACCGGTGGACAAGGACGAGTGGTTTATGACACCGCAGACGGTCAACGCCTACTACAACCCCACCACCAACGAGATATGCTTCCCCGCCGGCATACTGCAGTACCCCTTCTTCGACCCCAAGGCCGACGAGGCATTCAACTACGGTGCCATCGGCGTGGTCATCGGACATGAGATGACACACGGCTTCGACGACCAGGGACGGCAGTTCGACGACCGAGGCTACATGCACGACTGGTGGACCGAGAGCGACGCCGCCGGATTCAACGAGCGGGCCGACCGCTACGCCGACTTCTTCTCGGCCATCAAGGTGCTGCCCGACCTCAACGCCAACGGCCGCCTCACCCTCGGCGAGAACCTGGCCGACCACGGCGGACTGCAGGTGGCATGGCATGCCTACAAGAATGCCACGGCCAAGAAGCCGCTGAAGGAGAAAGACGGGTTTACCGCTGACCAGCGATTCTTCCTCTCCTATGCCGGCGTGTGGGCACAGAACATCAACGAGCAGGAGATACGCAACCGCACCAAGAGCGACCCCCACTCGCTGAGCCAGTGGCGCGTGAACGGCGCGCTGCCACACATCGACATGTGGTACGACGCCTTCGGCGTGAAGCCCGGCGACAAGCTCTACATCCCCAAGGAGCAGCGCCTGCAGCTGTGGTAACACCACACCGCAACACCACTGCACCACGACAACACACACCAGAAGCAGCACCTGCACACACACGACAGCAGGTGCTGCTTTTCTCATGGCACAGCACACAAGCGAGGAAACAGCCGCAACAATATCTGTTAATAAAAGCAAAGAGAATGCAAATAATAATCCATACAAGGGGCACACTTCAGCGAAAATAGCTAACTTTGCAGTCTCATTCACACACGATAAAAGAAAGAAAAGAGAACAACGATGCCCGAAATATCCGTCAGAGGGCTGGAGATGCCCGAATCGCCCATACGCAAGCTGGCCCCGCTCGCCGCAGCAGCCAAGCAGCGCGGCGTCACCGTCTATCACCTGAACATCGGCCAGCCCGACCTGCCCACACCGCAGGTGGGCCTCGATGCCCTGAAGAAGATAGACCGAAGCATACTCGAGTACTCGCCCTCACAAGGCTACCTGAGCTACAGAGAGAAGCTCGTGGGCTACTACGCAAAATACAACATACACGTAGCACCCGACGACATCATCATCACCAGCGGAGGCTCGGAAGCTGTGCTCTTCGCCTTCCTGAGCTGCCTCAACCCCGGCGACGAAATCATTGTGCCAGAGCCCGCTTACGCCAACTACATGGCATTCGCCATATCGGCAGGAGCCAAGATACGCACCATAGCCACCACCATAGAAGAGGGATTCTCACTGCCAAAGGTGGAGAAGTTTGAGGAGCTGATCAATGAGCGCACACGCGCCATCATGATATGCAACCCCAACAACCCCACAGGCTATCTCTACACCCGACGCGAGATGAACCAGATACGCGATCTGGTGAAGAAATACGACCTCTACCTCTTCAGCGACGAGGTCTACCGCGAATATATCTACACCGGCTCGCCCTACATCTCGGCGTGCCACCTGGAAGGCATCGAGCAGAACGTGATACTCATCGACTCCGTGTCGAAGCGCTACTCCGAGTGCGGCATTCGCGTGGGAGCACTCATCACCAAGAACAAAGAGGTGAGGGCCGCCGTGATGAAGTTTTGCCAGGCCAGGCTCTCTCCGCCCCTCATCGGACAAATCGTGGCCGAGGCATCGCTCGACACCCCGGAGGAATACCTGCGCGACGTCTACGACGAGTACGTGGAGCGGCGCAAATGCCTCATCGACGGACTCAACCGCATACCCGGCGTCTACTCCCCCATACCCATGGGCGCCTTCTACACCGTGGCCAAGCTCCCCGTGGACGATGCAGAGAAGTTCTGCCGCTGGTGCCTGAGCGACTTCCAGTATGAGGGACAGACCGTGATGATGGCCCCCGCTGCCGGATTCTACACCACGCCGGGAGCCGGCATCAACCAGGTGCGCATAGCCTACGTGCTGAAGAAAGAAGACCTGGTGAAGGCGCTCGACGTGCTCAGGAGGGCACTCGAAGCCTATCCAGGACGAGTAGAGGACTGAACACACCGACACGACATGAGCCTGCCACTCTTCATCGCACGGAAAATCTACGGACAGCACGACCAGCAGAAGGCCGTGAGCATGCCTGCCGTACGCATAGCCACCATCGGCGTGGCCGTAGGACTGGCCGTGATGATTGTCACCGTGGCCGTCGTCATGGGATTCAAGAGCACCATCAGCAGCAAGCTGGCCGGATTCGGCAGTCATGTGCAGGTGCAGAACATCAGGTCGTCGTCGTCATTCGACAGCTATCCCATCTGCATCGACGACTCGCTGCTAAGCGTGCTCAGCAGCATCAGCGGGGTGAAAAGCGCCTCACGCTACACCCTCGCACAGGGCATACTCAAGACCGACGCCGACTTCCTCGGCGTGGCGCTGAAAGGCATCGGACCGGAGTATGACCTGAGCTACATGAAAGAGTGTCTGGTAGAGGGAGAGATGCCCGTCTTCTCCGACACGGCCACCACCTACCCCCTCGTCATCTCGAAAAACATGGCCGACAAGCTGCAGCTCAAGACGGGCGACCGCATCTTTGCCTACTTCATAGGCCAGGACGACGTGCGTACCCGCCGCTTCACGGTAAAGGCCATCTACCAGACCAACATGAAGCGATTCGACGACCGTTTCTGCCTGACCGACATCTACGCCACCCGACGGCTGAACGGCTGGCAGAACGACGAGTGCAGCGGCGCAGAGATAGCATCAGGACACTTCGACCAGCTCGACGAACTCACACTGAGCGTTCAGGCCGCCGTAGGCCATACCACAGACCGTGAGGGCAACGCACTCACCACGCTGAACATCAGAGAGCTCTACCCACAGGTGTTCTCCTGGCTCGAACTGCTCGACATCAATGTCTGGATTATCCTTGCCCTCATGGTGGCCGTGGCCGGATTCACGATGATCAGCGGACTGCTCATCATCATCCTCGAGCGCACACAGATGATAGGCGTGCTGAAAGCTCTGGGAGCTACCGACAGCACCGTGCGCCACACCTTCCTCTGGCTGGCCGCCTTCATCGTGGGGCGCGGCCTGCTCTGGGGCAATATCGTGGGCGTAGGCCTCGTGGTGCTGCAGATGGCCACAGGCATCATCCGCCTGGACCCGCAGACATACTACGTGAGCGAGGCGCCAGTGACACTCAGCCTGCCCGTCGTCCTGCTGCTCAACGCCGCCACACTCGCCATCTGCATGCTGATGCTCGTGGGTCCCAGCTATCTCGTCAGCCGCATACACCCGGCACGCAGCATGCGCTATGAGTGATGACGCTACTCGTGGCGTATGGCCTCGATAGGATCCATGTTGGCCGCCTTCTGAGCAGGTATATATCCGAAGAGTACACCGATAAACACACACACCAGAAACGACACATAGATGCTCCATGCAGGCACGCTCGAAGGCATGCCTATCATAGGCACGAGCCCTTCGCCCACCGTCACCCCCACGATGATGCCCAGCAGTCCGCCCGTGAGCGAGATGAGCACCGACTCGATGAGAAACTGCAGGGAGATGACAGGCCCTGTGGCGCCGACGGCCATACGCAGACCTATCTCCTTGGTGCGCTCAGTGACGGAGACAAGCATGATGTTCATAATGCCGATACCCGCCACGAGCAGCGAGAAAGCTGCAGCCACGACGAGGATGAGCGTCACGGTGTCCATCGTCGACGACATCGTCTCCATCATCTCTGCCTGCGAACGGATGGTGAAGTCGTCGACAGCATCGCCCTTGAGCTTGTGGTTATCGCGCAGTATCTGGGTGAGTTCCTCGATGGCAGCATCGCTCAAGTCCTCGGTCAGTGCCGAGCAGACGATGCTGGAGAACCACGTCTGGGCCGCCAGGCGCTTCATCACCGTGGTGTAGGGAGCAATCATCACATTGTCCTGGTCCATGCCCCACGAGTTGTAGCCCTTCGACTTCAGCACGCCCACGATGGTCATGGGGATAGACTTGAAGCGTATGGTCTTGCCTATAGGGTCGACTCCCTCGCCGAAAAGTTCCTTGACGATGGTGGCACCTACCACCACTTTCTTTGCAGCCTTCTTGATGTCTTCCTCGGTGAAGCATTCGCCCTGCTCGATGGTCCACAGCTTGATGTCGAGGTAGTCGGGCGACTCGCCGTAGACGGTCGTTGTCGTGTTGTTGTTGCCATAGATGACCTGTCCGCTGGACGTGACCTCGGGCGACACCTTGGTGACGAACTTCTTCTCGCGCAGGATGCGCTCGTAGTCGGCCATCTTCAGCGTCTGCATGGCCGAAGGGTCCTGACGCACGCCGCCACGCATGTCGGCGCCGGGACGTACGGTAAGCAGGTTGGTGCCCATGGTCGACAACTCACGGCGTATGCTCTCCTTGGAGCCTTGTCCTATCGACATCATGATGATGACCGCAGCCACGCCGATGATGATGCCGAGCATGGAGAGGAAGGAGCGCATCTTGTTGTTGGCCACAGCCCGAAGGCTCACTTTGAAAAGATTGAGTATGTTCATATAGTTGAGGAGTAAAGGAGGTGAGGAGTAAAGGATGTGAGAAAGGCATCAGTCGTCTTGTGGCACAGGAAGCTGTGCGAGAGCCTCGGCCGCCGACTTGATATGTCGGTTGACGGTGTCTTCGCGTATCTTTCCGTCTCGCAGATTGATGTTTCGGCTCGCATACTCGGCTATCTCTGGGTTGTGGGTCACGAAGATGATGGTGTGTCCCTGCTGGTAGAGCTGCTGGAAGAGCACGAGCATCTCAAAGGATGTGCGCGTGTCGAGGTTGCCGGTGGCCTCGTCGGCCAGGAGCACGGCAGGCTCGTTGACCAGCGCACGCGCGATGGCCACGCGCTGCATCTGTCCGCCCGACATCTGGTTGGACTTGTGCTCCAGCCGGTCGCCCAGCCCCACGGCCTGAAGAGCCTTGATGGCCGCCTCGCGCCTTTGTCTGGCATTGTACTTCGAGTTATACATCAGCGGAAGCTCCACGTTCTCGACAGCCGTGGTCTTGGCCAGCAGGTTGTAGTTCTGGAAGACAAAGCCTATCTTCTGGTTGCGCAGGTGTGCACGCTGCGTCTTCGACATGGTGCGCACGCTCACGCCGTCGAGATAGTACTCGCCGCTGGTGGGCGTGTCGAGGCAGCCCAGCTGATTGAGCAGTGTGGACTTGCCTGAGCCTGAGGTGCCCTGTATGGTGACGAACTCACCCTCATAGATTTTGAACGACACGCCGCGCAGTGCCTTGACCGTCTCAGACCCTACCTGGAAGTATCGCTTCACGTTCTGCAGTTCGATGACTACTTTTCTCTCCATGGCCTGTGCTACTTCTTTTTGTTGTTGTTTCTCGGTTTGGGCATAAAGGGATTGCTCTGCTTCTGCTCCTCCTGCTCGCCATTGTCGATGGTGAAGTCGGTGAGCACCTCGGTGCCCTGTGCTATGCCGCTGACGATTTCGGTACTGATGCCGTTGGTCACCCCAGTCTGCACAGCATGTGCCTTGAAGGTGTTGCCCTCTCTGGTCCACAGCTTGTGTGCACCGGGGCAGTCTTCTATCTTTTCGTTCTCACCAAGCAGCTCCTCGGCGATGGTGAAGCGCAGCGCCTTGGCAGGCACCACGAGCACATCATTTTTCTCAAGCGTGTAGATAGTGACATTGGCCGTGAGACCGGGTTTCAGCTTCAGGTCGTTGTTTGGTGCAGAGATGACCACCTCGTAGGTGACGACATTGCTCTCGGTGGTGGCCTGCTGCCTGACCTGAGTGATCTGTCCCTCGAAGCTGTCGTCGGGGAAGGCGTCGACGCTGAAGGTGACGCGCTGCCCTTCCTTCACCCCGCCGATGTCAGCCTCGTCGATGTCGGCAATGACACGCATGTTGGTCAGGTCCTGTGCGATGGTGAAGAGTTCCGGGGTGTTGAACGATGCGGCCACGGTCTGTCCCTCTTCCACCGCCTTGGAGAGCACCACACCGTCAATGGGGCTGGTGATGGTGGCATAGCCCAGATTGGTCTGTGCCTTCTGCACGTTCTGCGATGCAGTGGTCACCTGGTCCCTGGCCTTGAGAAACGAGAGACGAGCCGTCTCGTATTCATCGGCGCTGACGAGTCCTTTGTCGTAGAGCGTCTTATAGCGGTTGAAGTTGGCCTGTTCGTAGCTGAGCGTGCTCTGGGCGCTGGAGAGATTGGCTCGGGCGGTATTGAGCTCGCTGGTCAGGTTGGTCTTGTCGAGCTCGGCAATGACCTGGCCTTTCTTCACCACGGAGTTGTAGTCGACGTAGAGTTTAGACACGATTCCGCTGACCTGCGTACCCACGGTGACCGAGGTGACGGGCTCGATGGTGCCCGTGGCAGTGATGGTGGTCTGGATGTTTCCCTTCTCTACCTTGGCCGACGAGAAGGACGTCTGCTGCTCCTTCTTGCATCCCGTGAGGGTGAAGCAGGCTACGAGCATCACACCGAGGGCCGCAGTCAGGGCCGGACGGGTGATAATGGTCTTGATTGTTGTTGCGTCCATGATGTATTGATATTTTCTATGTATTCGCTATGTCCCCCCCGACTTTCACTCCCCGCTATAGAATCTGAGCATCTGCATGGCCAGCAGTGCCTGATACTTGCTCTGCAGGCGGTTCTGCTGCGCGGCGAGCAGACGGTCTTTTCCCGTCATGAGTTCCACGATGTTTTTCAGTCCCAGACGGAACTGCTCCTGCAGCAGGTCGAAGCTGGTCTGTTCGCTCTGCTCGGTGGCTATGGCCGACCGCAGCTTCTGCTGGTTGGTCTCGGCGTCGAGCCAGTAGTTCTCTATGGTCTGATAGAGTTCTTTCTGTCTGTCGAGCATGTCGAGCAGAGCCTGCTCGCGCTGCAGCCTGGCCTTGCGTGTGGCGGTGCGCGCCTGTCGCTGGTCGAAGATGGGTATGCTGACGGTAAGTCCGAGCGATGCGTCGAGATTGGTCTTCATCTGCTCGCCCCATGCGTTGTCGGCTCTGGAGCTGGTGCCCGTGCCTATGCCTGCCGTAAGTCCCACGTTGGGCAGGATGGCAGCCCGCTGCATGGCAATACTCAGGTCACTGCTCTTCACTGCCAGCTCGCTCCTTTTTATCTCGGGCCTCTGGGCCAGCGCCTGCTCATAGACGTGCTGCAGCGCGGGGATGGGCGCCAGGGCGTCGGCATCGGCATAGGCGTCGGCATCGGCAATGTCGAAGGAGGCATCGCCACCGAGCTCGAGCAGCTGCTTGAGCAACAGCTTGTTGCGTGCTATATTGGTCTGTGCCTCCACGATGCTGTACTCGTCGCTGGCCCGCTGGGCAGACAGTTGTGCCACGTCGGCCTTCGACATCTTGCCCACCTCGAGCATCTGCTGGCCTCGCTCCTCGTTTTTCCTGCTGGTCTCGAGGCTTTGCCGGCTCACCTTGACAGCCTCTTTCAGGTAAAGTATCTGCACGTAGTACTGTGCTATCTGCTCCTGTATGCTGTTGGCAGTGGTCTCTATGTCGAGTGCAGCCTGCTCGTCGGCGATGATGTTCTGCTTTACGGTGTTGCGGTTGCGGTTGCCGTTCCATACGGTCCAGTTGGCATTCAGTCCGTAGGAGCCGCTATAGTAGCTCTTCTCCACCTTGGTATTGAGCTGTGAGTTGGTCACGGTGATGGCCCCGTTCTGCTGCCATGGCTTGTAGCCTACCGACTGATTGGCAGAAGCGCTGAGCTGCGGGAGCAGGGCCGCGCGTGCCCCCTTGACATCTTCCTCGGCCTGCTGCTTGCTCAGACGGGCCTTTCGCAGCGAGATATTGTTCTGCTTGGCATAGTCAAGACATTCCTGCAGTGTCCACTGCCTCTGCGCGCTCAACGAAGTGGTGAGGATGAGCGCCGCCACGAATACGACGGTTCTATTCATTTTCTTCATTCTATGGTTATGGCTTCTTACTTGATGGTCTGGTCGCTTTTGTGCACATCAAAGAGATAGGTGAGCTTGACGACGATATTGGCAAAATTTGAGCGTCCGAAGAAGTCGCGCTTGGAGTTGGCATAGATGTCGCCGAGTCCATAATAGTATCGCCCTTCGAGCATGAAGTGTCCCGCCTTGGGGTGTGAGTACTCCAGTCCAAGACCGGCACTGATACCGTAGTCTATGCGATGCTCCACGCTCTTGGTGTCTTGTGCCACTATCTTCGACGTGCGCTGAGCAAGGTTTATGTCGTTGATATCAAACGACATATCGGTTTTCTCCTTAAGAAAGAATCCGACCTGCGGTCCTGCCTGAAAGAAGAACTGAAAGCCTTTACGCTCCCTGCCCCATCCCAGTCGTGCGAAGAAGGGCACCTGTATGTAAGACTGATGGCGCTCGTAGGTCTCGGGGGTTCCAGTGACAGGATTGATGACGGGCTGGTCGGTGGGTGTGAGGATGTCTTCGCGCCATCCTATCTCGGCGTAGTTGACCTCGGCCACGATGGCACAGATGCTGCTGAAGTATTTCTCGCTGGTATAGCGCAGGGTGAGTCCGCCGGTGAAGCCCTGATGCCACAGCTGAGGCACCTCAGGCATGAATCCCACCTGACTCATCACGAGGCCTGCGCTGCCGCCAAGGGCCAGTTCGCTTCGATACTGGCCTATCTGTGCATGGACTGGAAGGCCGACGATGAGCGTAAGGAACAGGGAGTAGATATATATATGCTTCATCATGCTTCTATTTTTCCACCCACTCCACCGTATGGTGGGTGGTGTAGCGAATGAGTTGCATCACCCTGTTCTGATAACCCCCCGTGCCGATGCGCTGAAAGCGCAACGGGGTCTGCAGTGGTGAGTAGTCTGACTCGCCGCGTGCACCAGTGAATTGCTTTCCATTTTGCCGCATGCCCCTGAGGAAGAAGCAGAGATGGTCGAAGCCGGTGAGAGCAAACCGGGGGAAGCTGGCCATCATGTTTTGCCCGAAGTACTTTCTGTAGCGCTGCATGATGGCTCGCGTAGCTGGCAAAGCGGTATTGACATAGAACGTGGAGGGCATGCACACCTGATACTTATAGTAGTTTTCCACCATATTCTGTGTGTAAAGCATCCAGTCGGCATAGCCATACATGCTTATGCGCAGCTCGGGCTTGCTGAGGGCCACATTGCTCAGTTTGCCGAAAGCGCTCAAGAGGGCCTGCTGCCGTGAACTGTTGAGTACCACGACGTTGGGCAGTTCGGTGGTGAAGGCTTTCTGGAAGCCGGCCGTTGGCGTGGTGAGACTGGTGAGACTGTAGTCCACGCCTCTCACCTCAAGCTCGCGCCGTAGTGCCGTGGTGAAGGTGCCTCTTGCGCCGATGCTGTCGCCACAGTCTATGATGACAGGATGGCAGGTGGTGCCATACTGCTTGAAGAAGAGCTGCACGGCGGCATCACACTGCTCCATGGGAGTCTGAAAGACCTGAAAGATGGCGCTCGAGGTGAGCAGTTGCGGGGCATTGATGGAGAAGGGGATGAGCAGCCGTGCCCCTGCCTCTTCAGCCACGGCGGTGAGTGCAGGCACCTGTGCTGAGTACAAGGGTCCCACGATGAGGTCGGGCCTGAACAGCGCCACCTCCTTGGCTATGCTGGTGATGTCGGCATCGGGTTCGGCATTCCATGCCCTCACGTCGATGCTCATGCCTGCGTGCTTCATGCTGTCGCAAGCCATGAGCACGCCACGGTAGTACTCCACCATGCGCTTGCCATCGCCGTTCTTGTTGTGCAGGGGCAAGACGACCGACAGACGCAGCGGTCGAGCCGACAGACTGACATCGGAAGCCGGCACAGCCTGCGGTGCGCTGTCTACGGCCGTGGCCGCTACTATTTCGGCCGAAGCCTTGGGGTAAGGGATGAAGAGTGTAGCGCCCTTTTTCAGCTTGTATTTCGGCGTGACTATCTCGGGATTGCTCTCAGCCAACTCTTCCATTGTGATGCCGTATTGCCGGGCGATGCCGAAGAGGGTCTCTTTTTTCTTCACCGTGTGGACAGACTGCCACTTGGTCACCTGAGCTGCAGCCGTAGCCGACAGGAAGAGCATGAGCAAGAGGGCGACAGCGCCCCGTCTCAAGTATAGAGTAAGTGCACAGCACCCCATGCTCCCTCGCCGTGACAGCTGGGGCAGCAACAGAGTGCGCACTATGGGTATATTGGACATCTTTCTTTTTATTGAATTATAGCTGCAAAGGTAGTAATTATTTCTCAAACTGCCGATTAATCCATGTGAAAAAAGATTATTTCATCGTATGGTTTTCTTGCGTTTCGGGTTTTCCTCTGCACCATACTTGAGCAGCTTCTGCGCCGCCGTCGTGATGCTCTGGCCTGTAGGAGCCGTGGAACGTCGGAGGTCGTCGAAGGCATCGACGGTGCGATGCAGCTGTTCGTCGGCTTTGGCCAATCGCTCGTAGAAGAGCTGCACCCTGTCCACGATGATGTTGGCCTGCTGCATAATTTCCTGCTGGTTCTCCACCTG